>JAJZHH010000082.1 GCA_021804595.1 Pseudomonadota bacterium | reverse complement strand
GTCGTGCTCGCCTTCCTCGGCGTCGGCGCGTGGCGTCGGGTGGCGCTGTTCGACGCCTTCATCGACGGCGCGCGTGACGGTTTCGCGGTCGCCCGCGACCTGCTGCCCTACCTGGTCGCGATGCTGTGCGCGGTCGGCGTGCTGCGCGCCAGCGGCGCGCTCGACGACGTGCTCGGCGCGATTCGCTGGCTGGTACACGGCGCCGGCCTCGACACGCGCTTCGTCGACGCGCTGCCGGTGGCGCTGGTCAAGCCGCTGTCGGGCAGCGCGGCCCGCGCGCTGCTGATCGAGACGATGCAGCACAGCGGCGTCGACAGCTTCCCGGCGCTGCTCGCGGCGACCATGCAAGGCAGCACCGAGACGACCTTCTACGTCGTCGCGGTGTATTTCGGCGCAGTCGGCATCCGCCGCGTGCGCCATGCGGTCGGCTGCGCGCTGCTCGCCGACCTGGCCGGCGTGCTGGCGTCGATCGCCGTCTGCTACTGGTTCTTCGGCGCGCGCTGAGCCGCCGCGCCAGCGCCGCCCGGCGCTGCGCGAGTTTTGCCCATCCCATCCCAGGCGATGCCCGGTTCGCGCCGGCGCCGTTGCCATTGCCGCGGCGGCCTGCAAATCAACTCGCGCTTCACGTGCCGGCAAACGCTCGCTGCAATCCGCGCTTGACAGGCCCTCGGGAACAATTCTCGAAACGCAAGAAGGGCGGCCAACGCGAGGGATTTACTGAGCCTTCAAGCTATTTGGTCCGACGTTTATCCACCAGCTCAGCGAACGGGCATAGCCACGATAAGGACGATGATGGGACATCACAAAGCAGCGATTTGCGCTCTGTTGGCGGCGTGCGGTTGGTTAGGCGGCACGATGCCGTCGGTGACCGCCGCGCAACTGAAGACAAGTGTAGGTTCGGTCAAGCTGGACGTTGTCGGTCAGACCAGCAAGTCCGCGATGCGGGCGCTGGGTGTCGCGATCGACCAGGGGCAGGTCGATTCGGGGTCGCCGGCATGGGCCCAGCGGGTGCAGGACCTGCTGCGTGCAGAAGGCTACCCCTTCGCACGGGTCGGGCTTGCGCCGGACGGCAGCGGACGCCTGCTGGTCGCATTCGGTGAGCTGGACGGGCCGCCGCGCTTCCAGATTCCGCCTCAACTCGATGCGCAGCGGCTGCAGTCGATGTACCTGAAGGCGCTGTGCCCGAAGCGACCGGCCGGCGCGGGTTGCATCGTGCGCAGCCACAACCTGGAGCGTGCGACCGCGCTGGTGTCGCTGCAGCCTGAAGTCAAGGACCTGAATCTCGAGGTCGATCCCGAGGCGACCGATCCGAATGGCCGCATCGGCCTGACCGTCAAGGTGCACGGCCACGAGAAGCCGGTGCAGGTCGCGGCCACGGTCGACGATTTTGGCGCGCCGGGTCTCGGACGCATGAACGCCGGTTTGACGGTGAGCGCCGCGAACCTCATTCCGGGCGGCTCGTTGTCCGCGCAGCTGAGCTCGACCAACAAGCGCGAAGTCACCGGTGGTGCGAGCTGGACCCAGGGCCTCGGCGACGATGGCGTGGCCATGACCGCACAAGCGTCGCGCACCACGTACTCGGAACCGATTCCCGCCGCCGGGACGATCAACGGCACCGCGACGTCGGCGTCGCTCGGCCTGAGCTACCCGGTGGCGATGAACTTCGACCGCTTGCTGAAAGTCAGCGGCGACGTCGGCCTGGTCGATTCCCGCTCCAGCCTCACGGCGGTGGGCACGTTGCAAAAGCGTCAGATCCCCTACTTCGACTTGACGCTGTCGGGCGGTTCAGGCTTGCGCGCGCTCGGCAACGGCAGGAACTACACGCAAGGCAGCGTCAGCTTGCGCGTCGGCGTGCCCAAGGACAGCGCGCAGGGCGCGACGGCGCAGGATACGGCCGGACCGCAGGAACTGGGCAGCTTCTCGCGTATCTCGGCGCAATTCGTCTGGCACCACGGCCTCGGCCTGTCACCGTGGTCTGCCGGGGTCGTGCTGCGCGGACAAGTGGCCACGCGCAATCTGGATCCGTCGCAGCAGATGGCCTTCGGCGGCCCCACCGGGGTGCGCGGCTACCGTACCGACGAGGGTGGCTTCGACGATGGCGCGATCGCCAGCTTGAGCCTGGCGCGACGGGTTGATCTGCCGCGCGGCGTCGTGCTGTCGCCGCAGGCCTTCATCGACTACGCGGTCGGGAGCCAGCATCACCAGACGTGGAACGGATGGAACGCCGCATCGCCCGGCCTGGCCAATCGCCGGCAACTCGGCTCCCTCGGTGTCGGACTGGACGCATCGGCGGGCAAGCTGAGCGCGAGCCTGGCGGTGGCGCGGCAACTGCCGGGGTCCGACGTGTCGTTGGCGGCTCCCAGCAGCAAGACCCAGGTCTGGGCGAACGCGCAACTGATGTTCTGAATCCCCGAACCTTGCATCGGGCCGTAGGCATGGGTCAGCGTCGACCCGTCGAGCACCAACGCTAGCGAACCATGAACAAACACCTTCATCGAATCATCTTCAACAAGCAGCGCGGCGCGTTGATGGCCGTGGCGGAAACGGCGCTCAGCGACGGCCCCGGCGGTTGCGCCGGCGAGCGCGCTGCGTCGGGCTCGCACCGGCAGCCGCGCCGCGGCTCGCTCAAGCCGCTGACCTTGAGCATTGCGCTGGGGCTGTCGGGCCTGGGCTGGATGCCGTTGGCGCAGGCCACCGGCGTGCTGCCCAGCGGCGGCCAGGTGGTGGCCGGGCAGGCCGTGATCGGGCCGGTCAGCGGCAACGCGATGACCGTCACCCAAGGCAGCGAACGCGCGGTCGTCAACTGGAACAGCTTCAACATCGGTGCCGGCAACGCCGTGCATTTCGTGCAACCGGACTCGTCGGCGGCGATCCTCAACCGCGTCGTCGGCGCCGGGTCGAGCACCATCGACGGCCAGCTCACCGGCAACGGCCAGGTGTACGTGCTCAATGCCGACGGCGTGCTGTTCGGCCGCGGCGCGCAAGTCAACGTCGGCGGACTGTTCGCCGGAACGCAGGCGGTGTCGAACGCCGACTTCATGGCGGGCCAGGCGGGGATGAAATTCGCCACCGCCGGTGGCGGCAAGGTCGAGAACGACGGCTCGATCTCGGCGCAGAAATACGTGGTGCTGGCCGGCAACGAGGTGCGCAACACCGGGTCCATCCAGGTCGGCCAGGGCGGTGTCGCCGCGCTGCTGGCGGCGTCGACGATCAATATGACGCTGGCCGACGGCAGCCCGGTGCAGGTGAAGCTGTCGCCGGCGCAGGCCCAGGCCGTGGTCGACGCCGGCGGCACCCTCGAGGCTCCCGGCGGGCGCGTGCTGGTCAAGGCCGACTCGCTGCTCGACGCGGTGATCAATCTGTCGGGCACGGTGCGGGCTGCGGGCGGCGCCATCGCGGTCGACGCCGGCGCGAACGGCTCGGCCACGCTCAGCGGCGCCCATGTCAGTGCGGCCGACGCGTACGGCGTCGGCGGCACCATCACGGTGGCCGGCGACCGCGTCGCGGTGAGCAGCGGCTCGTCGCTCGACGCCAGCGGCGCCAACGGCGGCGGCACCGTGCTGATCGGCGGCGGGCAGCACGGCTGCACGTCGGCGATCGCCGCCAGCAGCTACACCCAGGTCGACGCCGGAACGACGATCGACGCCTCGGCCAGCGCGCGCGGCAACGGCGGCACCGTCGTGCTGTGGTCGCAGCGCGGAACCGACTTCGCCGGCAGCATTCGCGACGGCGGCGGTACCCTCGGCGGCAACGGCGGTCAGGTGGAGACCTCCAGCCTGGGCGCGCTGCGCTTCGGCGGTCAGGTCGAGACCCTGGCGCCGGCCGGCCACGTCGGCGACCTGTTGCTCGATCCCTTGAACATCACGATCACGCATGCCACCGGCAGCGCGGCCAATTTCGCCAACAACGTCGCGGCCGGCACGCTCACCGACGGCGACCTCAACGCCCAGTTGACCAACACCAGCGTGACGCTGGCTGCCGGCAACATGATTTCCGACAACAATGTCGCCACCGTCTACGTCGCCAGCAACAGCACCAGTACGCTGACGCTGGTCTCGCAGAACATCCTGCTCGGCGGTTGGTACAACGTCGACGGCGGCCTGATGCTCAACGTCGGCAATACCGCCTCGGTGTTCGCCTGCATCGGCGGCAACAGCAGCCTGACCGTGTCCGGCACCGGCACGACGACGATCTTCACCGCCGCCCCCGAGCCGTACACCGGCAATACGACGGTTCTCGGCGGCACCCTGATCTGGCAGAACACGCCGTACTTCGGCATCGGTCGCACGACGACGGTCGCCGCAGGAGCGACTTTCGAGCTGCTCGACTCGTACAACTGGTTCCCCGGCGCGGTGCCCAACTCGACGATCAAGGGCGCCGGCACGGTGCTGTTCAGGGGCAACACGGGCCTGAACCTGCAATGCTCCACCTGCAGCGCGGTGGTGATCAACATCGCGATGTCCCCGGGAGGTCTGCTCGACCTCGAAGATGCCGGGTACCTGCTCAACGGCAACAATCAGCAGATCGGCTGGTCGCAGAACCAGGGCTCGCTGAAACTCGGTGCCAACGCGACGCTCGACGTCTGGAACGGCAACGTCATCAACGTCGATGCGCTGAGCGGCAGCGGGACGATCAAGGACACGTCGACGTGCACCTCGGCGCCCAACCTCGGCCTGGTCATCGGCGTGGCCAACGGCAGCGGTCAGTTCGACGGAACCATCGCGTCGGGCGTGATGACCGTGCCGCTGACCAAGGTCGGAACGGGAACCGAAGTGCTGACCGGTTCCAACAGCTACCGCGGCACGACGACGGTCTCCGGCGGCACGCTGCAATTGGGCAATGGCAGCGCCACCTCTTCGCCCTCGCTGGGCATCGGCCCGGTCGTGCTGATCAACGGCGGCACGCTGGACCTGGACTTGTCGCCCAATTACGTCGGCGGCTATCTGAGTTCGGAGGTCTCGAGCAATGCGACCATCAGCGGCAACGGCAACGTGGTGCTGAAGTCGCTGGGCGACCTGACGATTGACGTTCCGGTCGAGCTGACCTCGGGCAACCTGAGCGTCATCGCCGGCGGCAACGTCAGCATGCAGGTGCCGCTGGTCGCGTCGGAGCTGAATGCGAGCTCGACGCTGGGCAGCATCACCGAGCAGCCGACTTCGTATCTGAAGGTCACCGGTGTCAGCAACTGGAGCGCGACCAACGGCAGCATCAACGTGAGCACGGGCTCCAACCTGCTGGAGGGCACGGTGAACGCGGTCACCGGTCCGACGGGCAGCGTGAAACTGACGGTCGGCACTTCGGACCCGACGCTGAACAACAACCTGACGCTGGGCAACATCAAGACCAGCTCGCTGATGGCGACCAGCTCGAGCGGCAACGTGAGCGAATTGTCGACCGGGACGGTCAACGTCAGCGGCACCACGTCGCTGACCGCGCTGACTGGCAATGTCACGCTGGACAGTGCGACCAACGTCCTTGGCGGGCTCGTCGATGCGACCGCCAGCAGCAGCAACGGAACGGTTGCGCTGACCGTCGGCACCGGCAACCTGACGCTGGGCTCGGTGGTTGCCTACGCGCTTGATGCCAGCGCCGAGAATGGCTACGTCAACCAGTCCAACGCATCGCTGTCGACGACGACGACGCCGCTGATCTACTCGCCGGGCCCCACGAGCACCAACACGACGAGCAACGGCACCACGGGCGGCACGACGGGCGGCACCACCGGCGGGAGCGCGGCCAACGGATCCGGCGGGCTGGTGCTGGCCAGCCCGCAGGCGACCGCGGCGTTGAACCTGGAGGCGAGCTTCGCTCAGGCGCTGTTCAGCCAGCTGATGTCCGGCCAGAGCGGGGCTTCGGGTGGGTTCGGCGGGCAGGGCGGTGCGGTCGCGCCGGGAGCCTCCACCGTGCCGATCGGGATGCAAACGATCTTGGCCTCGCTGCCCAACATGATGCAGGCATTCAGCATGAGCGCCTGGAATCCGCAGGGCGCGTCCGGATCGCAGCGCGGCAACTCAGGCAACAACGTCCGCTGACGGATGCTGCGGCCGGGCACTCGCGGTGAGCGGGTGCCCGGCCGCAGCGCGTCAATGGCGGAAGCCGCCGTGCGAATCGATGCTGGTGACGTCGACGAAGTGCGAGCCGTCGTGGTCGTCGGGTGCGAAATGCACCACGAAGCCGCCGAGGTCGTCGCTGCCGAGGCGGTCGAGCGCGGCGATCAACGCGGCTCGCGTCGGTACGCGACCGGCGCGGCGCAGCGCCTGCACCAGCACGCGGGCGTCGATGTAGCCCTCGAAGCTGGTGAAGTCCAGCGTGACGTCGCCGACGGCCTTCATGCTCTGCGCGTATTCGCGCTGGATCGCGCGCGTGCCGGAGTAGGGGAAGGGAACGACCTCGGTGATCATCACGCCGTCGCCGGCGGTGCCCAGGGCCTGTGCCAGCGACTGCGCGCCGACGAAGCTGACGTTGGCGAACTGGCCGCCGTAGCCGCGCGCGCGCGCCGCGTCGATGAACGCTGCCGATTCGGCGTAGGTGCCGATCTGCACGATCAGGTCGGGGTGGGCGGGCAGGATTGCGCGCAGCGCGTCGTCGACCGCGGTGGTGTTGCGTTTGACCGAGCCGGTGGCCACCGGCTGCAGGCCGTGCGCGGCCAGCGCGCGGCGCACGCCCGACAGGCCGGCAGCGCCGTAGGCGTCGTCCTGGTAGAACACCGCGACGCGCTTGAGGCCGAGGAACAGGAACGCGTCGACGATGCGCCGCGTCTCGTCGTCGTAGCTGGCGCGCAGATTGAACACATAGGGGTCGACCGGGTGGCGCAGCGCGCCGGCGCCGGTGAACGGGCCGATCAGCGGGATCTGCGCCGCGTCGATCAGCGGCTTGGCCGCCAGCGTGGTCGGCGTGCCCACGAAGCCCAGCAGCGCGAACGCGCCGTCGGCGCCGATCAACTGGCGCGTGTTGGCGACCGTGCGCGCGGGCTCGTAGCCGTCATCGAGCGTGATCAGCTCGAGCCGGCGCCCGTCGACGCCGCCGGCGGCGTTGACCGCGGCGAAGCAGGCCTTGATGCCGGCGCGCAGCCGGCGGCCGAGCTCGGCGGCGGGGCCGCTGAGCGGCGCCGACTGGCCGATCACGATGTGCGTGGCGTCGACTCCGGGGTCGGCCGCGGCGCTCGTGGCGAATGCGGCGCCCAGCGACGCGACGAGGGCGGCGCGCGCCAGCCGCGGGAGCAGTCGGCGCGCCATCAGACGATCGCCAGGTGTTCGGTGCCGCTGCCCGGGTCGCCCTGGTCGCGCTTGCTTTCGAGCTTGATGCGCAGGCGCAGGTCGTTGACCGAATCGGCGTTGCGCAGCACGTCCTCGTAGGACACCGTGCCGGCTTCGTAGAGGTCGAACAGCGCCTGGTCGAAGGTCTGCATGCCGAGCTCGCGGGAGCGCTTCATCACGTCCTTGATTTCGCCGACCTCGCCCTTGAAGATGTGATCGGCGACGAGCGGCGAGTTGATCATGATTTCGACCGCGGCGACGCGTCCGGGCTCGCGCTGGCGCGGCAGCAGGCGCTGCGAGATCATCGCGCGCAGATTCAGCGACAGGTCCATCAGCAGCTGCGTGCGGCGTTCCTCGGGGAAGAAGTTGACGATGCGGTCGAGCGCCTGGTTGGCGCTGTTGGCGTGCAGCGTGGCCAGCACCAGGTGGCCGGTCTCGGCGAAGGCCACCGCGTGGTCCATCGCGTCGCGGTCGCGGATCTCGCCCATCAGGATCACGTCGGGCGCCTGGCGCATGCTGTTCTTCAGCGCCACTTCCCAGCTCTCGGTGTCGAGGCCGATCTCGCGCTGGGTGACGATGCAGTTCTTGTGCGCGTGGACGAACTCGATCGGGTCCTCGATGGTCACGATGTGGCCGTGCGTATGCTCGTTGCGCCAGTCGAGCATCGCCGCCATCGACGTGCTCTTGCCGCTGCCGGTGGCGCCGACCAGGATGATCAGCCCGCGCTTGGACATCGCCAGCTCCTCGAGCACCCGGGGCAGGCCGAGGCTGGCGACGGTGGGCAGCTTCTGCGGGATCAGCCGCAGCACCAGGCCGACGTTGCCCTGCTGCACGAAGGCGTTGCAGCGGAAGCGCCCGATGCCGGCCGGCGCGACGGCGAAATTGCACTCCTTGCTGCGCTCGAATTCAGCGGTCTGGCGGTCGTTCATCAGCGCGCGCGCCAGCGCCAGCGTGTGCTGCGCGCTCAGCGGCTGCGCGGCGACCTTGCTGAGCTGGCCGTCGAGCTTGATCGCCGGCGGGAAGTCGGCGGTCAGAAAAAGGTCCGAGCCGCCGCGCGACACCATCAGGCGCAGCAGGTCGTGGACGAATTTGGATGCCTGGTCGCGTTCCATCTGCGCGGTCTCCGTGGCGGGTCAGGTGCCGTGCAGCGCCGGCGAGCCGAGCTTGCGCAGGCGCAGCGACAGCCGTCGCGCCAGGGAACCGACGAGGCGCGCGGCCGACGCCGGGTGCGTCTGGCTCATCGCGTCGAGCCCGGCGGCCTCGAGCACCGCGATCTCGCACGACGCCACCGACGTGCAGTAGGACCAGCGCGGCCCCGAGTCGAGCAGCGACATCTCGCCGAGCACACTGCCGGCGCGCGATTCGGTCAGCCGCAGGCGCTCGCCCCACGGCTGCTGGCGGTCGACGGCGATCGTGCCGTGCAGCACGACGAGCATGAAGCTGCCGTACTCGTCCTGGCGGATAAGGTCGCGGTCGGCGTCGACGGCGTAGAAATCGAAGTACTGCGCGCAGGCCTCCAGGTCCTCGGGCGACAGCCCGGCCATGTAGCGGTCGCGCGCCCACAGCTCCTTGAGCCGCCGCGCCGGTGCCGGGCGCGCCAGCTTGCGCGCGCCGATCGCGCGCGCGCGGTCGACCCAGTGCAGGCTGGGCAACGCCGGCTCGTCGGCGTCGTGGAAGCCGGTGGTGAAGAACTGCGATTCGGGGGCTTCGTCGCGGCGCGCCGCCTTGCCGAAGCCGAGCTTTTGAAGGACGGTTTTCATGGTCTGCGTCGCGGGCTGCGCACAAGGCTTGAGGTCAGGCGCCGGGGAAGTTCTCGGGCTGCTTGGCGCGCGAGCGCGCCTCCGCGGCCGAGATCACGTTGCGTCGCACGAGGTCGGCCAGGTTCTGGTCCAGCGTCTGCATGCCGTGGGCCTGGCTGGTCTGGATCATCGAGTACATCTGCGCGACCTTGTTCTCGCGGATCAGGTTGCGGATCGCCGGAGTGCCGATCATGATCTCGTGCGCGGCGACGCGGCCGCTGCCGTCCTTGAGCTTGCACAGCGTCTGCGCGATCACCGCGACCAGTGCCTCGGACAGCATCGCGCGCACCATGTCCTTCTCGGCCGCCGGGAATACGTCGATGATGCGGTCGATGGTTTTGGGCGCCGACGACGTATGCAGCGTGCCGAAAACCAGGTGTCCGGTCTCCGACGCCGTCAGCGCCAGCCGGATGGTTTCGAGGTCGCGCATTTCGCCGATCAGGATCGCATCCGGGTCCTCGCGCAGCGCCGAGCGCAGCGCGTTGGAGAAGCTCAAGGTGTGCGGGCCGACTTCGCGCTGGTTGACCAGGCACTTCTTCGACGTGTGCACGAACTCGATCGGATCCTCGATGGTCAGGATGTGGCCGTATTCGTTGTCGTTGAGGTGGTCGACCATCGCCGCCAGCGTGGTCGACTTGCCCGAGCCGGTCGGCCCGGTCACCAGCACCAGGCCGCGCGGCTTCAGCGCGAGTTCGCCGAAGCTGCGCGGCGCGTTCAGGTCCTCGAGGGTCAGGATCTTGCTCGGAATCGTGCGGAACACCGCGCCGGCGCCGCGGTTCTGGTTGAACGCGTTGACGCGAAAGCGCGCCAGCCCCGGGATCTCGAACGAGAAGTCGACTTCGAAGTACTCCTCGTAGTGCTTGCGCTGCATGTCGTTCATGATGTCGTAGACCATGGCGTGGACCGCCTTGTGGTCCAACGGTTCGACATTGATGCGACGCACGTCGCCGTGCACCCGGATCATCGGCGGCAAGCCCGAAGACAGGTGCAAATCCGACGCGTTGTTCTTGACGCTGAATGCAAGCAGCTGCGTGATGTCCACGACCTTCCCCCTGTAGCCGGCTGCGCGGCTCGCCGACACAGCGTACCAGTGTATCGGCAGCCGTTACCATCGGTGTCGACGCGGCGCGCCTGTAGCGCCAGCGAGACGTTTGCGGGCTTGCCGCCTGCTGCCGACATGAACGATACCGAACCCTGCAAGCGCCTGCGCGAGGTACGCGCGCGCATCGCTGCCGCGGCCGCCGCGGCTGGCCGCGATGCGGCGGGCGTGCGCCTGCTCGCGGTGTCGAAGACCTTCGCGCCGCCGGCGCTGGCCGCGCTGGCCGCGTGCGGCCAGCGCGACTTCGGCGAGAACTACCTGCAGGAGGCGCTGGCGAAGATCGCCGCGCTGCGCCCGTCGCACCCCGATCTGCGCTGGCACTTCATCGGGCCGCTGCAAAGCAACAAGACGCGCGACGTGGCCGCGCACTTCGACTGGGTGCACAGCGTCGAGCGGCTGTCGGTCGCGCAGCGGCTGTCGCGCCAGCGCGAGGGCCGTGCGCCGCTGCAGGTCTGCGTGCAGGTCAACGTGAGCGGCGAGGCGAGCAAGAGCGGGGTCGAGCCGGCGCAGCTCGACGCGCTTGCGCACGCCGTCGCGCAACTGCCGAACCTGCGCCTGCGCGGGCTGATGGCGATACCGGCGCCGGCGACGACGCTGGCCGCGCAGCGCGCGCCGCTGGCGCGGCTGCGCGAGCAGTTCGAACGCTTGCGCAGCGCGGGCCTGGAGCTCGACACCTTGTCGATGGGCATGAGCGCCGACCTCGAGGCCGCGGTGCTCGAAGGCGCGACGCTGGTGCGCGTGGGCAGTGCGCTGTTCGGCGCGCGCGCCAAGCCGGTCTAGCAGGCGGTCAAATCAGCGCGCGCAGGTCCAGCGTCGTCGGCGGCGCGCACGGCGGCGCCGTGCCAGCCGCGTAGGCGTCGATCATGCGCTGCCAGGTCGGCGCGTGCTGCGCTTGCGTCGCGCAGTACAGCAGGCGCGGGCCGCGCTGCAGCGCCAGTACCGGGAAGTCGTCGGGGTCGTAGTCGCCGAGGCGGTCGGCGTCGTCCTCGACGTCGACCCAGATGAAGCGCGCGTCGGGAAAGCGCCGCGCGAGCGCGTCGAACTCGGCGCGCCAGTCGCGGCAGATGTGGCACCACTGCGCGCACAGGCAGGCGACGAGCAGCGTGTCGTCGTCCATCGCGAGCCTGCGCGCCGCGCCGATCAGCGCAGCGGCTTGAAGCGCAGCCGGTGCGGTCGCGCGCCGTCGTCGCCGAGGCGCTTCTTCTTGTCGGCTTCGTACTCCTGGTAGTTGCCGGTGAAGAAGGTCCACTGCGAATCGCCTTCGGCGGCGAGGATGTGCGTGGCGATGCGGTCGAGGAACCAGCGGTCGTGGCTGGTGACCATGATGCAGCCGGCGAACTCGAGCAGCGCGTCCTCGAGCGCGCGCAGCGTCTCGACGTCGAGGTCGTTGCTCGGTTCGTCGAGCAGCAGCACGTTGCCGCCGGCGATCAGCGTCTTCGCCAGGTGCAGGCGGCCGCGCTCGCCGCCGGAGAGCTGGCCGACGATCTTCTGCTGGTCGCCGCCCTTGAAGTTGAAGCGCCCGCAGTAGGCGCGCGACGCGACCTGGAACTTGCCCACGTTGAGCATGTCCTGCCCGCCCGACAGCGCTTCCCACACCGTCTTGTCGTCGGGCAGCGCGCCGCGGCTCTGGTCCTCGTAGACCAGCCTGACCGTCGGGCCGCGAACGATCTCGCCGGCGTCGGGAGCTTCCTGGCCGGCGATCATGCGGAACAGCGTCGACTTGCCGGCGCCGTTCGGACCGATCACGCCGACGATGGCGCCGGGCGGCACCTTGAAGCTGAGGTCGTCGATCAGCAGCCGCTCGCCGTGGGCCTTGCGCACGCCGCGCAGTTCGATGACTTCCTGACCGAGGCGGTCGGCGACCGGGATGAAGATCTCGTTGGTCTCGTTGCGCTTCTGGTATTCGACTTCGGCCAGTTCCTCGAAGCGCGCCATGCGCGCCTTGCTCTTGGCCTGGCGCCCCTTCGGGTTCTGCCGCACCCACTCGAGCTCCTGCTTCATCGTCTTCAGGTGCGCGGCCTCGCTGCGCGCCTCCTGCTCGAGGCGCGCTTCCTTCTGCTCGAGCCACGACGAGTAGTTGCCCTTGAACGGCAGGCCGTGGCCGCGATCGAGTTCGAGGATCCACTCGGCGGCGTTGTCGAGGAAGTAGCGGTCGTGGGTCACCGCGACGACGGTGCCGGGGAATCGGTGCAGGAACTGCTCGAGCCACTCGACGCTCTCGGCGTCGAGGTGGTTGGTCGGCTCGTCGAGCAGCAACATGTCGGGCTTGGACAGCAGCAGCCGGCACAGCGCGACGCGGCGCTTCTCGCCGCCCGACAGCGGGCCGATCTTCGCGTCCCACGGCGGCAGGCGCAGCGCGTCGGCGGCAATTTCCAGCTGCAGGTCGGTGTTCTCGCCTTCGCCGGCCGAAATGATCGCTTCGAGCTGCGCCTGTTCCTCGGCCAGCTTGTCGAAGTCGGCGTCGGGGTCGGCGTACTCGGCGTAGACCTCGTCGAGGCGTTTCTTCGCCGCGAGCACGCCGCCGATGCCCTGTTCGACGGCTTCGCGCACCGTCAGCTCGGCGTCGATCTGCGGCTCCTGCGGCAGATAGCCGACGCGGATTCCCGGCATCGGCGTGGCTTCGCCTTCGAAATCGGTGTCGACGCCGGCCATGATCTTCAGCAGCGTCGACTTGCCCGAGCCGTTCAGGCCGAGCACGCCGATCTTGGCGCCGGGGAAAAACGACAGGGAAATGTCTTTCAGGATCTGGCGCTTCGGCGGCACGATCTTGCCGACGCGGTTCATCGTGAATACGTATTGGGCCATCGGGGGCGGGGGTCTCGGTAGGAGGTATCGGGCGGGTCGGGCGGCAGAGCGTCAGGCGGCGCCGGCGTCGAACGCCGGCAGCAGCGCCTCGAGCGGGTTGCCGGCGAGTTCGTCGCGCAACAGCGCGAACATGCGCATGTCGTGGAATTTGCCCTTCCACCAGGCGAACTGGCGCAGCACGGCCTCTTCGGTGAAGCCCAGCGCGAGCAGCAGCCGCGCCGACGCCGGATTGTCGACCGCGCTCAGCGCGTTGACGCGGTTGAGCTTGAGTTCGGCGAAGCCGTAGGCCAGCACCGCGCGCGCGGCCTCGCGCATGATGCCACGGCCCCAGGCCTGCGGCGCGAGGTCGTAGCCCAGCGACACCATGCGGCTGGCGCGTTCCCAGTGGAACAGCCCGCAAGTGCCCAGCAGCGTGCTGCCGTCGGCCTCGAATATCGCGAAGCGGTCGTGGTGCTGGAGGAAGAACTCGAGCATGCGCTGCGCCTGCTCGAGGCTGTCCAGGGTGTCGAGGTCGTAGTGCTGCGTGACCGCCGGCTGGCGGTAGATCTCGAACAGTGCCGGGGCGTCGCCGTCGCGCAGCGGGCGCAGCAGCAGCCTGCGCGTGCGCAGCTCGCGGCTCGCGGGATCGAAATTCAGGTCTGCCATGCCCGCCATGTTAGCGGGACGAAAAAAAGCGGCGGGGAGACCCCGCCGCGAAGGCTTGCCGCTCGCTAGGAAAGGAATGGGTCGGGGCGCGTCAGCCGATCTCCACCGGGACGAAGATGCGGTTGCCGCCGCGCTCGATCAGCAGCGCGATGGTCTTGCCGGCGCCCTTGAGGATCGCGCGCACCTGCTCGACGCTGGTCACCGGCTTGCCGTCGACGGCCAGCAGGATGTCACCGTTCTGCACGCCGGCCGCTTCGGCCGGGCCGCTGACGTTCTCGATCACCAGGCCGGCGCGAACGCCGGCTTGCTGCGCCTCGGCGGGCTTGAGCGGGCGCACTTGCAGGCCCAGGCCCTGCGCGGCGCCGCCGGCGCCGCCTTCGCCGTACAGCACGTCGCGGGTGAAGCTGCCGAGCTTGGCGTCGAGGCTGACTTCGTGGCGGTTGCTCCAGACGCCGAGCTTGACCGCCGAGCCGGGTTGCATCATGCCGATGACCATCGGCAGATCGGTCGAGTCGGTGATCGGCTGGCCGTTGACGCTGAGGATGATGTCGCCGGGCTTGACGCCGGCCTTGGCCGCCGGGCTGCCGTCGTCGACGCTGGCCACCAGCGCGCCGCGCGGGCTGTTCAGGCCGAACGACTGTGCGAGCTGCTGCGACACCGTCTGCACCGTGATGCCGAGCTTGCCGTGTTCGACGTGGCCGTGGGCGATGATCTGGCGCGCGATGGTTTCAGCGACGTTGATCGGGATCGCGAACGACAGGCCTTCGAACGCGCCGGTCTGGGTGAAGATCTGCGAGTTGATGCCGACCACTTCGCCCTTGGTGTTGAACAGCGGGCCACCCGAGTTGCCGGGGTTGACGGCGACGTCGGTCTGGATGAACGGCACCATGCTGTCGTCGGGCAGCGAGCGGCTCTTGGCGCTGACGATGCCCGCGGTCACGGTGTTGTAGAAGCCATAGGGCGAGCCGATCGCCAGCACCCAGTCGCCCGGTTGCAGATTGTTCGGGTTGCCCACTCGCACCGTCGGCAGGTTGGTGGCCGGGATCTTCAGCACCGC
>JAJZHH010000169.1 GCA_021804595.1 Pseudomonadota bacterium | reverse complement strand
CCCGGGTGGCGCCACAGCCCGGCGGCGAACGCGGCCAGCGCGCGCGCCGGCACCGCCTCGACGATCGCGACCACGTCGGCGCCGCGGCGCGCGACGCTGTCGGCGCACACCCACAACAGCGGGCCGCTGCCGGCGACGACGATGCGCTGGCCGGCGACTTCGACGCCGCCCTTGACCAGCGCCTGCAGGCCGCCGGCGCCGCTGATCCCGGGCAGCGTCCAGCCGGGAAACGGCAGCATCAGCTCGCGCGCGCCGGTGGCCAGCAGCACACCGTCGCCCTGCAGCGTGCGCACCGTGTCGTCGGCACCGGCCACGCGCAGCCGGCACGGCCCGTCGACACCGACGACGCGACTGGCTGAGCGCAGCGTCACCCGCGCCGCCTGCTGCAACTCGCGCCGCAGCGGCGCCGGCACCGCGCTGCGCGCGCCGTGCAGGTCGCGGCGCCAGACCTGGCCGCCGGGCTCGGCGCCCTGGTCGACGACGCAGACCGTCGCGCCGTGCCGCGCCGCGGCGGCCGCGGCGGCCAGCCCGGCGGGCCCGGCGCCGACCACCAGCCAATCGAAGCGTTCCACGTCAACGGCCATCGGTGCTGATCTCCATGCCCGGCGTGCAGCGCGTCTGGCACGCCAGCCGGTGCGCGCGACCGTCGATCGTCACGCGGCATTCGTGGCACACGCCGATGCCGCACAGCGCCGCACGCGCGCCGCCGCTCACCGAGCGCCGGTACACCGCCGGCACGCCCGCGGCCGCGCGCTCGACCGCGGCGGCGACGCTGGCGCCGTCGACGACTTCGACGGCCGCGCCGTCGACCTGCACCACGATGCGTCGCGGCGTCATGCGGCGTCCTCCGCGAAAATGCGCTCGAGCCCGGCCGGCAGGCTGCCGCCGAACATCTTCGCGCGCAACAGCGCCGCACTGACCAGCGCCGTGGTCACGCCCAGGCCCTCGTGGCCGGCGGCGACCCAGACCCGCCCCTGCGCCCCGGGCAGCGTCGCGCGGCCGATGATCGGCAGGCCGCTGGGCGACACCGCGCGCACGCCGGTCCACACGCGCAGCACCGACGCGGCGTCGAGCCCGGGCAGGAAATGCAGCGCGCGCGCGGCCAGCCGGCGCACGATGTCCGCGTCCTCGGCGGCATGCTCGACGCCGGGCTCGCGCGACGAACCGATCAGGATCTGCCCGGTCGGTCGCGGCTGCACATTGAACGACACCGATACCGCGTCGGCGACATGGGTGCTGGCGGCGTAGCCGACTTCGAGCACGTGATGGCGCAAGGTGCCGGGGTAGCGATCGGTGATCAGCAGGTGGCCGCGGCGCGCGACCAGCGCCAGCCCGGGCAACAGCTCGCGCGCGGCCAGCCCGCAGGCGACGACGACCTGCGCGGCCTCGAAACGGCGGCCGTCGGCGGCCTGCGCCCAGTCGGGCCCGACGCGCACCACGCGCGCGCCGCGGTGCACGCGCAAGCGCCCGCCGCACGACTGCCGCGCCAGCCACTGCGCCGCCTTCGGCGCGTAGACGATGGCGTCGCCGGGCACGCGCAGGCCGGCGCAAGCCGCCGCCGACAAGGCCGGCTCGACCGCGGCCAGCTCGGCGCGCGTCAGCATCGCCGCGTCGACGTCGACCGCGGCAAAGGCGCTGCGCTGGCGTTCGAGCAGCTCGACTTCGGCCGCCGTCGACGCGATCCACAGCGTGCCGGTCGGGGTGTATTCGGCGCTGCGCTTGAGGTCGTCGGACTCGCGCCGCCAGGCGCCGACGCCGTGTCGGGTCAGCGCGAGCTCGCCGGGCACGCCGTCCATCGTCACCAGGTGGCCCATGCCGGCCGCGGTCGCGCCGCCGCCTAGATGCCCGGCCTCGAGCAGATCGACGCGGGCGCCGGCGCGCGCCAGCTCGCGCGCGCAGGCGGCGCCGACGATGCCGCCGCCGACCACGATGCAGTCGGTCGCGGCCACCGCGTCAGCTCCAGCGGTAGGCGGCGAGCTCGGCATCGTCGACGTACAGCTCGCCGACCGCGGTGACCTGCGCACGACCGGTGATGCGCGGCCGGATCCATGCGACGCCGGCGGCGTCGACGCCCCCGGGCTCGAAGCGGCCTTCGAACACGCTGCCCGTGACGCTTTCCTGGCGCCACACCTGGCCGGGAGCCAGCACGCCGTCGGCGGCCAGGCACGCCAGCCGCGCGCTGGTGCCGGTGCCGCACGGCGAGCGGTCGTAGGCCTTGCCGGGGCAGAGCACGAAATTGCGCGAGTCGTTGCCCGGCGTCGCGTCGCGCGCCGACGACAGCTCGATGTGGTCGATCTCGGCGCCGTCGCGGCCGCTGATGCCGCGCGCGCGCAGTTCGGCGCGAATCGCCCAGCACAGCTCGGTCAGCCGCTCGCGGTGGGCCAGCTCGAGGCGGTCGCCGTCGTGTTCGACGATGAAGAACCAGTTGCCGCCCCAGGCCACGTCGCCGACGACGCGCCCGTGGCCGGCGACGTCGATCGCGACGCCGCGGCGGTGGCGGTACGCGGGAACGTTGTCGACGACGACCTCGCCGTCGTCGCGCAGCTGCGCGCGCACCGTGCCGACCGGCGTGTGCAGCTCATGCACGCCGGGCGCGATCTGCCCCAGCTCGGCGAGCGAGGCGAGCAGCCCGATGGTGCCGTGGCCGCACATGCCGAGCAGGCCGACGTTGTTGAAGAACAGCACCTCGCCGGCCGCGCCGGCATCAAGCGGCGGCCAGTAGACGGCGCCGACCAGGATGTCCGAGCCGCGCGGCTCGTTGACCGTCGCCGACAGCAGCGCGCCGTGCTCGGCGGCCAGCTCGCGCCAGCCGTCGCCGATGCCGCCGTGCGCGGGCCGGGGGATGCCGTCGAGCAGCACGCGGGTGGGCTCGCCACCGGTGTGCGAGTCGACGAAACGCAGTCGGCGCTTCATCGCCGGCCGCCGCTCACAGCGCCGGGCGCGTGGCCAGCGCGCGCTCGAGGGTGGCGATCACGGCCGCGCGCTCGGCGCCGTGCAGCGGCATGCGCGGCAGCCTGACGTGCTCGGTGCCGACGCCGACCATCGCTTCGGCCAGCTTGATGTTCTGCACCAGCTTGGTCGACACGTCGAGCGCGAGCAGCGGCGCGAACCAGCGGTAGATCGACAGCGCGTCGTCGTGGCGATGCTCGCGCCAGGCACGATGGATGGCGACGGTTTCGCGCGGGAACGCGCAGCACAGCCCGGCGACCCAGCCGTCGGCGCCCATCATCAGCGCCTCGAGCGCGAGGTTGTCGACGCCGCAGAAAACCTGGTAGCGATCGCCGAGTTCGCGCCTGATCTCGGTGACGCGGCGAATGTCGCCCGACGACTCCTTGATCGCGACGAACAGCGGATGGCGCGCCAGCTCGACCAGCGCCGACACGCCGACGTCGACGCCGTAGGCTATCGGGTTGTTGTAGATCATCAGCGGCACGCCGCCGGCGTCGGCCACCGCGCGCAGATGGGCGACGGTCTCGACCTCGTCGGACACGTAGCGCAGCCCGTGCAGCACCATCAGTCCGTCGATGCCCTGGCGCGCGGCGTCGCGCGCCAGCGCGCAGGCGGCGCGCGTCGAGTCCTCGGCCACCGTCAGCAGCACCGGAACGCGCCCGGCGCAGACTTCGCGCGCGATCGCGGCGACCTCGAGCTTCTCGTCGGCGAGCAGCGTCGACGCCTCGCCGAGCGAGCCGCAGACGATGATGCCGTCGACGCCGGCGTCGAGCTGGTGGC
>JAJZHH010000081.1 GCA_021804595.1 Pseudomonadota bacterium | reverse complement strand
GTGCACCGGCTGCGAGCTGTGCGTGGCGCCGTGTCCGACCGACTGCATCGAGATGCTGCCGGCGACCTCGGCCGCGACCGGCTGGGACGCCTGGAGCGCCGCGCAGGCCGACGCGGCGCGCGCGCGTCATGCGCGGCGACGGGCGCGACTCGACCGCGCGCAGCAGCGCCGCGACCAGCGCCTGCGCGAACTGGCGCCGCAGGCGCCGGGCAGCTCGGCGCTGCTGGCCGCGGCGCTCGAGCGCGCGCGCCAGCGCCAGGCCTCGCGCTGACGCCAGGCGTGCCGATGCGCCGACGCGACGTCGAGACGCTGTTCGAGCGGCTGCGCGCGGCCAACCCGCAGCCGCGCAGCGAACTGCATTACCGCAACACCTTCGAGCTGCTGGTGGCCGTCGTGCTGTCGGCGCAAGCCACCGACGCCAGCGTCAACAAGGTCACGCCGGCGCTGTTCGCCGCCGCGCCCGACGCGCGCGCGATGGCCGCGCTCGGCGCCGAGGGCATCGCCGCGCACATCCGCAGCATCGGCCTGTACCGCACCAAGGCGGCCAACGTCGCCGCGCTCAGCGCGCTGCTGCTGCAGCACCACGACGGCCAGGTGCCGGGAACGCGCGAGGCGCTCGAGGCGCTGCCCGGCGTCGGCCGCAAGACCGCCAACGTCGTGCTCAACATCGCCTTCGGCGAGCCGACGCTGGCCGTCGACACACACATCTTCCGCGTCGCCAACCGCCTCGGCCTGGCCCCGGGCAAGACGCCGCTGGAGGTCGAGCGCGGCCTGCTCGCGGTGGTGCCGGCGCGCGACCTGCACGACGCGCATCACTGGCTGATCCTGCACGGGCGCCACGTGTGCAAGGCGCGACGCCCCGAATGCTGGCGCTGCGCGCTGACCGACCTGTGCCCCTACCAGCCGAAGACCCCGGCGCCGGGAGCCGGCGCGTGAGGCTGCTGCGCGTCGCAGCCGTCGCCGCGCTGCTGGCCGCGCCAGTGGCCCCGTCATGGGGCGCGACACTGGCCATGGCGCAAGCGTCAGCGCCGGCGGCGCACGACGACCTCGGCCGCGTCGTGCGGCTGGCACAGCCGGCGCGACGCGTCATCGCGCTGTCGCCGCAACTCGCCGAACTGGCCGCCGCCGCCGGCGCGCACGTCGTCGGCACCGTGCGCGGCGCCGATCCGGCGCTGCCGCGCGTCGGCGACGCCTTCGCGCTGAACCTCGAGGCGATCGCGCTGCTGCACCCCGACCTGATCCTGGCCTGGCGCTCGGGAACGCCGCCACGCCAGCGCGACGCGCTGGCCGAGCTCGGCGTGCCGCTGTTCTGGGCCGAGACCACGCGGCTGGAGCAGATCGGCACCGACGTGCGCCGCATCGGCCGGCTGGCCGGCCACGCGGCGCGCGCCGACGCCTGGGCCGATGCGTTCGACGCGCGGCTGGCCGCACTGCGCGCGCGCTACGCGGCACGCGCACCGGTGCGCGTGTTCTATCAGACCTGGGCGCGCCCGCTGATGACGGTCGGCGGGCCGCAACTGATCAACCAGGCCATCGCGCTGTGCGGCGGCGTCAATCCGTTCGCACGGCTGGCGCAGCCGGCGCCGGCCGTCAGCCGCGAAGCGGTGCTGGCCGCCGATCCGCAGTTGATCGTCGACGCCAGCCCCGATGCGCACGCGCTCGACGACTGGCGCCGCTTCCCCCAGCTGGCCGCGATGCGCGACGGCGGGCTGGTCACGCTCGACGCCGACGCGCTGCCGCGCATGGGCGTGCACGTGCTCGACGGCGTCGACCAGCTTTGCCACGCGATCGACGCGGTGCGCCGGCGCGTAGCGCCGCCGCCTCAGGCCGGCAGCCACAGCGCCGCGCCGTCGGCGCGCGCCACGCGCTCCCAGGCGCAGCCGTAGAGCTCGCGCAGCACCGGCTCGCGCAATACCTCGTCGATCGGCCCGGCCACCCAGTCGCCGTTGCCGAGCAGGCCCAGCGCGTGCGTGGCCAACCCGCCAACCCAGTTCACGTCGTGCGCGGCGAACACCAGCGCATGTTCGCTCAGCCCGCGCAGCAGCCGCTCGAGCGCACGCTGGTGTGCCGGGTCCTGAAAGCTGGCCGGCTCGTCGAGCAGCAGCAGCGGTGCGCGCTGCGCCAGCGCCTGCGCCAGCGCGACGCGCTGGCGCTCGCCGGCCGACAGCCGCAGCAGCGCACGCGGCGCCAGCGCCGCGGCGTCGACCCGCGCCAGGCAATCGAGTGCCGCGACCTCGTCGGGCTGCGGCTGCGCCAGCATCACCGCGTGCAGCACCGCGATGCCGAAGCGATCGAGCGCCTGCGCCGGCATGTAGGCGCGCCGCGCCGCCAGCTCGCGCGCGCCGAGCCGGTCGAGCGCGGCGCCGCCGAGCGCGACCTGCGGCGGCGCCGATTCGAGCCCGGCGAAGGTGCGCAGCAAGGTCGATTTGCCGGCGCCGTTGCGTCCGAGCAGCGCCCAGCGCTCGCCGCGCCGCACCTGCAGGCGCAAACCGCGTAACAAAGCACGCTCGCCGCGTGCCACGTCGAGCCCGTCGACGCGCAGCATCAGCGGGCCTCGCGCGCCAGCAGCGCGATGAACACCGGCGCACCGCACAGCGCGGTGACCGCGCCGACCGGCAATTCATAAGGCATGGCCACGACCCGCGCCAGCGCATCGGCGGCCACCAGCAGCGCGGCGCCGAGCAGCGGCACCGCCCAGCCGAGCTGACGCATGCGCACCGCGCCGCGCAGGCGCAGCAGGTGCGGCACGACCAGACCGACGAAACCGATCGCCCCGGCGGTGGCCACCGCCGCGCCGGTGGCCAGCGCGGCGATCAGCACCAGCGCCAGGCGCAGCCGCGCGACCGGCTCACCGAGCAGCCAGGCGTGCTCGCCGCCGAGCGCGAGGCGGTCGAAGGCGCGCCGGCCGAGCAGCAACGCGGCGCCGAGCAGCAGCGCGAGCCCGCACAGCGCGCCGCCCCAGCGCGCGCCGGCGAGGTCGCCGACCAGCCAGAACATCGCGCCGCGCAGGCTTTGCGTCGGCACCAGCGCGAGCAGCAGCGTCGAGCCGGCGCCGAACAGCGCGGCCAGCATCGCGCCGATCAGGATCAGCTGCGCGGCGGCCTCGTCGTGCGGGCTGGCCAGCGCGCGGCGGCCGAGCAGCAACAGCAGGCCCAACGCGGCCAGCGCACCGCCGACGCTGCCCAGCCACAGCGCGCCGCCGGCCAGCAGCATGGCGATCGCGCCGAAGCCGGCCCCGGCCGACGCGCCGAGCACGAACGGGTCGGCCAGCGGATTGCGCAGCAGCAGCTGCAAGGCCAGTCCGGCCTCGGCCAGCAGCGCGCCGACGCCGGCGCCGGCCAGCACGCGCGGCACGCGCAGCTGCTCGATCAGTGCCGGCTGCCAGCCGCCGGCGCCGCTGCCCAGGCCGAACAGCACGGCGCCGAGCAGGGCGCCGGTGCAGGCCAGCGCCAGCGGCAGCGAGCGGGGTTCGCGCAGTGCGGGCCGGTTCATTTCACGCTGCCGGCAGCTGCCAGTGCAAGGTCAGGAACACGCCGAACGGCTGGCGGTTGTAGCCCCACACGGTCTGGTAGCGCTTGTCGAAGGCGTTCTGCACGCGCAGGTTCCAGTCCCAGCCGGCGGCCAGCGGCGCGCCGACATGGACGTCGAGCGTGGTGTAGCCGCCGAGGCCGACCACGTCGTTGTTGCCGTCCCTGTCCCAGCGCGCACTGCTGGCGTGCAGCGCCGCGCCGGCGTGCCAGGCGCCGAAGGCGTGCTCGACGTCGACGTTGGCCAGCCGGCGCGCACGCCGCTGCAGCGTCGGCTGACCGGCCGCGGCCAGGTCGACCGGCTGCTGCAGCGTCACATTGCCCTGCAGTTGCCAGCCGCGCCAGGCGCCCTGCGCACGCAGCTCGACACCGCGCGAGCGGCTGGCGGCGATGTTGTCGAAACGGCTGGTCGCGAAGTCGTACTGCCACTGGTCGCGCAACCGGGTCTGGAACGCGGTGGCGCGCAGCAGCCAGCCCGCACCGCTCCATTGCAGCCCGCCTTCGACCGAGTGCGCGCTTTCCGGGCGCAGCTGCGCGTTGCCGTAGTACGGCGCGTACAGATAACCCAGCGGCGCCGCGGCGAACGCGCTCGACCAGTCGGCGATCAGCTTGTAGCCGCCACCGAGCTCGTGGCCCCAGCCGAGGTAGCCGGTGGCATGGTCGCCGTAGCCCTGGATGCGATCGTCGCGCGCGTTGAGCTGCAGCTGCTCGGCGCCGATGCGGCCTTCGACACCGGCGAACAGCGCCTGCGCATCGCGCCCGATGGTGCTGATGTCGCCGGTCGCCGACTCGATGCGCTGGTGCTGCAGTTCGGCGCCGGCGGTGGCCTTCCAGCCGGCGCGCAAGTCGATCACGTTGTGCCAGCCCAGCTGCTGGACCTGCGTGCGGTCGTTCGACGCGTAGGGGTAGGCGCTGAAATTGGCGATGGTATTGCTCGTCGTCTGCTGCGACACGTCGACGCGCGAGGTCCATCCGGGCTCGATGCGGCGGTGCGCGTAGAGCTGCACCAGGTCCTGCGTCGTGTCGCTCAGATTGGTGTCGCCCGGGCTGGCGTAGCTGATGCTGTCGTAGCTGGCGCGGCCTTCGCTGCGCCAGGCGCGCAGGCCGACTTCGCCGCCGCCGCGCAGTTGCAGCGCCAGCGCCAGGTTGGCGCCGGTATGACGCACGCCGTTGGCGTTGGGGTTGGCCTCGGGGTATTGCGCCGGGTTGGCCGCGCTCAGACCCTCGGTGGTGTCGCGGTTGAAGCCGGCGTGCACCGTGACCGCACCGATGCGGCGGCTCGCGTCGGCGCTGATTCCGTACGTGCCGCGGCTGCCGGCGCGCACGCTGAACGACGCGGCCGGACCGTGCGTGCGCGTCGTGATCAGCACGACGCCGCCGATCGCACCCGACCCGTACAGCGCCGAGACGTCGCCGCGAATGACTTCGATGCGCTCGATTTGCGCCGTGGTCAGGTTGTGCAGATAGGCCACGCCGGTGCTGTCCTGCGCGTTCAGCGGCACGCCGTCGAGCAGCACCAGCACGTCGGTGCCGCCGAAACCGCGCACGAACACGCTGGCCGACTGGCCGTCGCCGCCGTTGCCGGCGACCTGCACGCCGGCGACCTGCTGCAGCAGCGTGTCGACGTACTGGGCACCGGAGGCGACGATCTGCGCGCGGTCGATGACGCTGACGCTGGGCAGCGCATCGGCCAGCGCTTGCGCGAAACCGGTGGCCGAAACGACCACCGGCGCCAGTGGCGCCGGTTGCTGCGCGTATGCGGGCAGCGCGAGCAGCGCGCAGCCCAGCGGGGCACGCCGCAACGCGGCGCGCCAGACTTCGGAACGAAGGTGAGACATCGGGATTCCCGTTGGATACGGCTGCCGCGCTCCCCCGCACGGCGTGCCGGAACCGAATGCCGCGACGCTGCGCCCATTGGCGAGCCCCGCCGGGCGCCGGGTCGGCGCCCCAGCCTGCCTCACCCCCGGGCAGCACCGCAGCATTCTCCTGTTGGCCGGTATCCGGGCTGGCGGACTTCCACCCCGGGCGCCTTCCCAGTCCGCGCGGCGCGCAGGACCAGTGGCTTCGAGCCCGGGGGGCGCGGGCACATGGCTCGCATCCGCCGACCGTTGCGGGGGCAGCACAGATCCGGCGGGCATGCGCCCGCCTCCTGTTTCCCGTTTAACCGGTGCGAAATTCATCGCCCCGGCACCAACGCTCCCATGGTATCGGATCGCAACGCACCGCCGACTGCACGCCGCACATTAGAATCGTCGTCCATGAGCTCCGCGACCCCTTCCGCGCTGAACGCGCAGCTGGACGACGTGACCGAAAAGGTCGAACGCCTGGCGCTGCGCCACGCCGAACTGCGCCGCACCAATGCGCTGCTCGAACAGCGCGTGCAGCAGCTGGAGGCCGAACGCGACGCGCTGCGCGCCCGACTGGGCGAAGCCCGCACCCGCGTCGACCGCCTCCTCGAACGCCTCCCGACCTCCGGTGATACCCCATGAGCACGACGATCGAAGTCAGCATCATGGGCCAGAGCTATATGCTGGCCTGCGCCGAAAGCGAACAGGACGCGCTGCGCCAGGCAGTCGCTGAAGTCGATCGCGAGATGTGCAGCATCCGCGACCTCGGCCGCATCCGCGCGCGCGAGCGCATCGCGGTGCTCGCGGCACTGAACCTGGCGCACGCCAAGCTCGGCGCGCAAACGGTGGTCCCCGCTGGCGACGCGCTGCCGCACGACGTCGGCGCGCGCCTGCAGCGGCTGCAGCAGCGCCTGGACGGCGCGCTCGACACCGACGACCGCCTGCTGTAGCGAAACCCGCGACGCCGTACAATCGGCAGCGTCTGCCCGGGCTCGTCGCCCCGGCATTTCTTGAACCGATGCGCTGTGCCTCGGGCCTGGAACATCGTCGGTGGGTGCGCAGCGTCTCGCGCAGACGCTCCCGAAGCCGGCTGACCTCGCCCACCTGTCCCGACTGGGTTCAGGGATCAACGGGCGACGTGGCACGGGCAGACACCCCTCCCCCTTTTCTGCCCTTGCCGCGAGCTGCTGCGCGCGTGCCACCGGACCGTGCCGATGACCTGGCCCTTCGTGCTCGAATTGATGTTGCTCGGCTCGTTCAGCGGCTTTCTCGCCGGCCTGCTCGGCATCGGCGGCGGCATGCTGCTGGTGCCTTTCCTGACTTTCATGTTCACGCAGGAGCATTTCGCCGAGCCGCTGATCGTGCACATGGCGATCGCCACCGCGCTGACCACGATCCTGTTCACGTCGGCGTCGAGCATCCGCGCCCACCATCGCCGCGGCGCGGTGCGCTGGGACATCGCGCCGGTGATGGGCGCCGGCGCGGTGCTCGGCACCTTCGCCGGGGCCCAGCTCGCCGGCGCGCTGAAGTCGAAGTGGCTGGCGCTGTTCTTCGCCCTGTTCGTCGGCTTCTCGGCGCTGCGCATGCTGCTGGCCAGCCGCCGCGCCGACGTCGATCGCGCCGAGGCGCTGCCGCGGCGGCCGCTGCTTGGTGCCGCCGGCGCCGGCATCGGCTTCATCTCGTCGCTGATCGGCGCCGGCGGCGGCTTCCTGACCGTGCCCTTCCTGCACTGGCGCGGGCTGGCCATGCGCAACGCGGTGGCGACCAGCGCGGCGATGGGCTTCCCGATCGCCGCCGGCGGCCTGTTCGGCTACGTCGTCGCCGGCATGCACGCCGACGGCCTGCCGCATTACGCGCTGGGCTACGTCTATCTGCCGGCGCTGGTCGCTTGCGCGACCACCAGCGTGCTGCTGGCTCCGGTCGGCGCCGGCGTGGCCCACCGCGTGCACGGCCAGGCACTCAAGCGCGTGTTCGCGCTGCTGCTGCTCGGGCTGGCCGGCTACATGGCCTACAAGGGCCTGCGCAGCGCATGAGCGGCGCGCGGTGATCGACGGCTGGGTGCTCGACACCAACGTCGTGCTCGACTGGCTGGTGTTCGACGACGCGTCGATGCGGGCGCCGGCGGCACGATTGCGCGCGGGCGCGGCGCGCTGGCTGAGCTGTCCGGCGATGCGCGCTGAACTCGACGACGTGCTGGCACGCCCGGCGTTCGCACGCCGAGGCGACTTTCGCGCCGCGCTGCGCGCGCTGCTGGACAGCCATTCAAGTCTGCTCGCCGACCCGGCCACCGACGCACGCCTGCGCTGCCGCGACGCCGACGATCAGGTCTTCATCGACCTGGCGCTGCAGCACCGCGCAGCTCTGCTGCTGACGCGCGACCGCGCCTTGCTCGAGCTGGCGCCGCATGCCGCCGCCCGCGGCCTGCGCATCGCCCGCCCCGACGCGCTGGCGCCGACCCGCTAGCGCATCAGGCGCGCCGGCGCAGCGACCACGCCAGCAGCCCGGCGCCGACCACGATCAACGGGATCGACAGCAGCTGGCCCATGCTCAAGCCGAACCACAGATAGCCGAGGAAGGCGTCCGGTTGGCGCGTGAATTCGACGACGAAGCGCGCGATGCCGTAACCCAGCGCGAACCACGCGGCGATGAAGCCGCGCGGGCGCGGCTTGGCCCGCAGCCACCACAGCAGCACGAACAGCGCGACGCCTTCGAGCGCCATTTCGTAGAGCTCGGACGGGAAGCGCGGCACCATGCTGCCCGATTCGGGATAGATCATCGCGCCGGGCCACCAGCTCGGCGCCACCCGCCCCCACAGCTCGCCGTTGATGAAATTGCCGATGCGGCCGTAGGCGAGCCCGGGCGGAATCATCGGCGCGACGAAATCCATCAGGTCGAGCCAGTTCACTCGCCGCGAGCGCGCGAACCACGCCGCTGCGGCCATCACGCCGAGCAGGCCGCCGTGGAACGACATGCCGCCGTCCCACACCGCGACGATCTGCGACGGATGCGCGAAGTAGTAGCCGGGCTGATAGAACAGCACGTAGCCGAGGCGCCCGCCAAGGATCACACCGAGCACTCCGGCGAACAGCAGGTCCTCGATGTCGCGCGAGGTCCAGCCGAAACCGTCGAAAGGCCGGTCATGCAACCTGCGCTTGGCCAGCAGCCAGAAAGTGATGAAACCCAGCAGGTACATGATGCCGTACCAGTGGACTTTGATCGGGCCCAGGCTGAGGGCGATCGGGTCGAAATTCGGATGGATCAGCATGGGCATGCAGTGTAGCTGCCGCCACCGGCGACCACGCGTCAGCAAGGCGTGAGCGGCGCCGGCGCAACGGCCGCCGACGCCGCGCTCAGGCGACCAGTTCCCGCTTGCGCGGCTTCGGATCCGGCTCCGCGATGTCGAGCCGGACCTTGCCGTCGTCGTCGATGTCGACGGTGACGCGGCCGCCGTCGACCAGGCGGCCGAACAGCAGCTCGTCGGCGAGCGCGCGCCGTATCGTGTCCTGGATCAGCCGCTGCATCGGCCGCGCGCCCATCAGCGGGTCGAATCCGGCCTGTGCGAGATGGCGGCGCAGCGCGTCGGTGAACGTCGCCTCGACGCGCTTCTCGGCCAGCTGCGATTCGAGCTGCAGCAGGAACTTGTCGACCACGCGCAGGATGATCGCCTCGTCGAGCGCACGGAAATGGATGATCGCGTCGAGCCGGTTGCGGAACTCGGGTGCGAACAGGCGCTTGATGTCGGCCATCTCGTCGCCGGCCTCGCGCTTGCTGGTGAAGCCGATCGCGCCCTTTTGCATCGCCTCGGCGCCGGCGTTGGTCGTCATGATCACGATGACGTTGCGGAAATCGGCCTTCCTGCCGTTGTTGTCGGTCAGCGTGCCGTTGTCCATCACCTGCAGCAGCACGTTGTAGACGTCGGGGTGCGCCTTCTCGATCTCGTCGAGCAGCAGCACCGCGTGCGGCTTCTTCGAGATCGCCTCGGTCAGCAGCCCGCCCTGATCGAAGCCGACGTAGCCCGGAGGCGCGCCGATCAGCCGCGACACCGTGTGCCGTTCCATGTACTCGGACATGTCGAAGCGCACCAGCTCGATGCCGAGCACGAAGGCGAGCTGACGCGCGACTTCGGTCTTGCCCACGCCGGTGGGGCCGCTGAACAGGAAAGCGCCGATCGGCTTGTCGGGCTTGCCCAGCCCCGAGCGGCTCATCTTGATCGCCGCGGCCAGCGCGCCGATCGCCTCGTCCTGGCCGAACACGACGTTGCGCAGGTCGCGGTCGAGGTTGCGCAGCTTGGAGCGGTCATCGCTGCTGACGCTGTGCACCGGCACGCGGGCGATCTTGGACACGATATCCTCGATCTCGCCCTTGCCGATGGTCTTCTTCTGTCGGCTCTTCGGCAGGATGCGCTGGGCGGCGCCGGCCTCGTCGATGACGTCGATCGCCTTGTCCGGCAGGTGGCGGTCGTTGATGTACTTGGCCGACAGTTCGGCGGCCGCGCTCAAGGCGCCGGCGCCGTACTTGACGCCGTGGTGCTCCTCGAAGCGCGACTTCAGCCCCTTCAGGATCTCGATCGTCTGCTCCACGCTGGGCTCGACGACGTCGATCTTCTGGAAGCGCCGCGACAGCGCGGCGTCCTTCTCGAAAATGCCGCGGTACTCGGTGAACGTCGTCGCGCCGATGCAACGCAGCTGGCCCGAGGTCAGCGCCGGCTTGAGCAGGTTCGACGCGTCCAGCGTGCCGCCCGACGCGGCGCCGGCGCCGATCAGCGTGTGGATCTCGTCGATGAACAGGATCGCGCTGGGCATGTCCTTGATCTGCTTGATCACCGCCTTCAGCCGCTGCTCGAAGTCGCCGCGGTACTTGGTGCCGGCCAGCAGCGCGCCCATGTCCAGCGAGTAGACGACGCCGCCCTCGAGCACTTCGGGCACCTGGCCCTGCACAATGCGCCAGGCCAGCCCCTCGGCGATCGCGGTCTTGCCCACGCCGGCCTCGCCGACCAGCAGCGGGTTGTTCTTGCGTCGGCGGCACAGCACCTGGATCACCCGCTCGACTTCCGACTCGCGGCCGATCAGCGGATCGATGCGGCCTTCGCGAGCGAGCACGTTGAGGTTTTGCGTGAACTGGTCGAGCGGCGTGTCCTTGCCTTCGCGCTCGTCCTCGTCGGCGCCGGTGGCCGGCTTGGCCGGCTCGATCGGGTCGGCCTTGCGGATGCCGTGCGAAATGTAGTTGACGACGTCGAGCCGCGTGACCCCCTGCTGGTGCAGGTAGTACACGGCGTGCGAATCCTTCTCGCTGAAAATCGCCACCAGCACGTTGGCACCGGTGACTTCCTTCTTGCCGTTGCTCGACGACTGCACGTGCATGATCGCGCGCTGGATCACGCGCTGGAAGCCCAGCGTCGGCTGCGTGTCGACGTCGTCGCTGCCCGGCACCACCGGCGTGTTGTCCTTGATGAACGCCGACAGGCTCTTGCGCAGGTCGTCGATGTTCGCCGAGCACGCGCGCAGAACCTCGGCCGCCGACGGGTTGTCGAGCAGCGCGAGCAGCAGGTGCTCGACGGTGATGAACTCATGGCGCTGCTGGCGCGCCTCGACGAACGCCATATGCAGACTGACTTCGAGTTCCTGGGCAATCATCGCTTTCTCCTCAACCGCCTCAAACCGCCTCCATCACACATTGCAGCGGGTGTCCGGCCTGTCGCGCCGCGGCCATCACCTGCTCGACCTTGGTCGCCGCAACGTCCTTCGGGTACACGCCGCAGACGCCACGACCGTGTTGATGCACTTTTAGCATGATCTGGGTCGCCGATTCGAAATCCTTTGCAAAAAACCTTTGAATGACAAAGACAACGAATTCCATCGGCGTGAAATCGTCGTTCAGCATGACGACCTGGTACAGCGGCGGCGGCGCCAGCGACTGCTGCTGGCGCTCGGCGACCGTCGACTGGCCGGGAGCGGCCTCGGAAGTTTTTCGAGTTCTGGGCATGCGCCGATTCTAGGGTCGGCGCCGCCGCCGCGCAGACCGCCGTGTGCGTGCCGATTGTCGGACATGTTGATCGCGCGGTGGGTCGATGCCCCGCGCCGCTCGCGGGGCCTTGACGGCACGCTCATGCCTGCGCGCGCAGCGCCGACAAAAAAGCCCCGGACCAGGCCGGGGCTCGTGCCGCGCGGGCCGCCAGCGGCCCGTTTGCGCTGGCCTTACATCAACTCGATCATCACCTGGCCGAATCCCGAGCACGAAACCTGCGTGGCGCCTTCCATCAGGCGCGCGAAATCGTAGGTCACGCGCTTGGACTGGATCGCCTTTTCCATCGACGCGATGATCAGGTCGGCGGCTTCGGTCCAGCCCATGTGGCGCAGCATCATTTCGGCCGAGAGGATTTCCGAACCCGGGTTGACGTAGTCCTTGCCGGCGTACTTCGGCGCGGTGCCGTGGGTGGCCTCGAACATCGCGACGGTGTCCGACAGGTTCGCGCCGGGCGCGATGCCGATGCCGCCGACTTGCGCCGCCAGAGCGTCGGAAATGTAGTCACCGTTCAGGTTGAGCGTCGCAATGACGTCATATTCAGCCGGGCGCAGCAGGATTTGCTGAAGGAAGGCGTCGGCGATCGAATCCTTGACGACGATCTCGCGACCCGTGCGCGGGTTCTTGAAGCTGCACCACGGGCCGCCGTCGATCGGCTGCGCGCCGAACTCTTGCTGCGCCAGCGCGTAGCCCCAGTCACGGAAGCCACCTTCGGTGTACTTCATGATGTTGCCCTTGTGCACCAACGTGACCGAGTTGCGATCGTTGTCGATCGCGTACTGGATCGCCTTGCGCACCAGGCGCTCGGTGCCCTCGCGCGACACCGGCTTGATGCCGATGCCCGAGGTCTGCGGGAAACGGATCTTCTTCACGCCCATTTCCTGGATCAGGAAATCGATCAGCTTCTTCGCCGGCTCGGACTCGGCGGCCCATTCGATGCCGGCGTAGATGTCCTCGGAGTTCTCGCGGAAGATCACCATGTCGATCTTCTCGGGTGCCTTGACCGGCGACGGCACGCCGGTGAAGTAGCGCACCGGGCGCAGGCAGACGTAGAGGTCGAGCTGCTGGCGCAGCGCGACGTTGAGCGAGCGGATGCCACCGCCGACCGGCGTCGTCAACGGACCCTTGATCGAGACGACGAAGTCCTTCAGCGCATGCAGCGTCTCCTCGGGCAGCCAGACGTCCGGGCCGTAGACCCGGGTGGCCTTCTCGCCGGCGAAGATCTCCATCCACGCGATCTGGCGGCGGCCGCCGTAGGCCTTGGCCACTGCGGCGTCGACCACCTTGATCATCACCGGCGTGATGTCGGCGCCGGTGCCGTCGCCCTCGATGTAGGGGACGATCGGGTGATCGGGCACGTGCAGGACGTCATCGGCGTCGACGGTGATGCGCTGCGCTTTTTCGGGTACACGAATGTGCTGATACATGGAAGCCTCCGAGGTGCAATGCGCGCCATTCTAGTCACGCCAGGGGGTTTACGCGATGTCTTTTATAAGACACAAGACTACCCGGGCGCGACGCGGGCATGGAGCAGCCGCGCGTTCGTGTCAACCGGACTGCACCCGACTGCGTTAGTGCGGTGATCCCAAGATGGATCAATCAACATCAATTCAATGAAAGGTCAGTCATGAAGAAGATCCTCGCCGCCCTGTTCGCCATGTTCTTCGCGTCGGCCGTGATGGCCGCGACCCCGGCCAGCGAAGCCAAGCCGGCCGAAGGCGCCAAGCCCGCCGCCCACAAGGTCGTCAAGCACAAGAAGGCCGAGCACAAGAAAGTGATGCACAAGAAGGCGATGCACAAGAAGGCGATGCACAAGAAGGTCGAGCACAAGAAGGTCGAGAAGAAGGCCGAAGCCGGTTCCGCCGCGAAGTAATCGCCGCGTGACGCGAGGCCTGCCCTCGCGCTTCAAGCAACAGGGCGCCTGCGGGCGCCCTGTGCTTTTTGCGGCACACGCGACGGCCGCCGGCGATCGATAATGGTGCGTCGATCACCAGCCCCACGCCGAGGTCCCGCGATGATTCGTGCCCCGTTCCGAGCGCCGTTCGGCGCCGCCCTGCTCAGCGTCGCGCTCGCGCACCCCGCCGCCGCGCAGATGATGACGATGCCCACGCAGGCGACGATCGCGGTCGGCGTGCAGCAGATCGAAGTCGAAGTCGCAAGCACGCCGCAACAGCTCGCCACCGGCTTGATGGGGCGCCGCAGCCTGCCCGACGGTCACGGCATGCTGTTCGTGTTCGGACGCACGCAGCGCGTGTGCATGTGGATGAAGAACACGCTGATCCCGCTGTCGGTGGCGTTCGTCGACAGCCGCGGCAACATCGTCAACGTCGACGAAATGCAGCCGCAGACGCTGACGCCGCACTGCGGCATGCTGCCGGTGGCTTATGCCCTCGAAATGCCTGCCGGCTGGTTCACCGCGCACCGCGTCGGGCGCGGTGCGCCATTGCGCGGCGCGCCGTTCGGCACGCCGCTGCAGCGCTGAGGCGCTGGCTTCAGCTGAAGTTGGCTTCGGCGAACGACCAGTTGGCGAGCTTGTCGAGCACCGTCGCGACGAAGTCGGGGCGACGGTTGCGGTAGTCGACGTAGTAGGCGTGCTCCCAGACGTCGACCGTGAACAGCGGCTTGTCGGCGCCGCTGGCCGGCGTCGCCGCGTTGCCGGTGTTGACGATGTCGAGCGCGCCGTCGGCCTTCTTCACCAGCCAGGTCCAGCCCGAGCCGAAGTTGCCCACCGCCGACTTGTGGAAGGCCTCGCGGAACGCCGCGTAGCCGCCCCAGCGCGCGTCGATCGCGGCGCGCAACGCGCCACCGGGCTCGCCGCCGCCGTTGGGCTTGAGGCAGTTCCAGAAGAAGGAGTGGTTCCAGACTTGCGCGGCGTTGTTGAACACGCCGCCGGCGGGAGCCTTGCGCACGATGTCCTCGAGCGACATCGATTCGAATTCGGTGCCCTTGATCAAATTGTTCAGATTGGTCACGTAAGCCTGGTGGTGCTTGCCGTGGTGGTACTCGAGGGTTTCGCGCGACATGTGCGGGGCCAGCGAATCGAGCGCGAAGGGCAGATCGGGCAGCTTGTGTTCCATGAGGGTTCCTTTTTGAGCCTGCGGGTTTCGACATCGCTTGACCGAGGTCAAGCCGGGCGTTCCGGAATCATTCTAGGAAGAATTCGCACCTTCGGTGGGCAGCAGGGTCGCCAGCGGGTGCGCCACCGCGTGCGCGCCGGCCAGTTCGAGGCGCGCGGCGCCATTCGCACCGGCCAGCACCAGCGCATCGCCGGCGCGCAGCGCGGCGGGCTCGGCGAGTACGCGACCGTCGTCGGCGAAGGCCAGGCAATAGCCGCGGCGCAGCGTCGACGCCGGATTGAGCAGCTCGAGGCGCTGCGCCAGCGCGGCCAGGGCGGCGCGCCGCGCCGCCGCGTCGTGTTCGCGTGCGCGACACAGCCGCGCGGCCAGCGCGGCCAGCGCGGCCTCGGCCGCCTCGGT
>JAJZHH010000080.1 GCA_021804595.1 Pseudomonadota bacterium | reverse complement strand
ATCGCGTCGAGCCCGTACTCGGCGCGCCAACCCCAGTCGGCGCGGGCCACCGAATCGTCGATCGAGTCGGGCCAGGCGTGCGCGATCGCCTGCCGGTAATCGGGCGCGTAGCGCACTTCGAAGCCCGGCACCAGGCGACGGATCGCCGCGGCGATCTGCCGCGGCGTGAAGCTCACCGCCGCGACGTTGTAGCTGCCGCGTTCGCCGATGCTGGCCGCCGGCGCTTCCATCAGCTCGAGGGTGGCGCGGATCGCGTCGGGCATGTACATCATCGGCAGCGCCTCGTCGGGCTCGAGGAAACAGCTGTAGGGTTCGCCTTTGACCGCGGCGTGGAAGATGTCGACCGCGTAATCGGTGGTGCCGCCGCCCGGCGGCGTCTTGTACGAGATCAGCCCGGGGTAGCGCAGGCTGCGCACGTCGACGCCGTGGTTGGCGTGGTACCAGCGGCACAGCCCCTCGCCGGCCAGCTTGGAAATGCCGTAGACGGTGGTCGGCTCCATCACGGTGCGCTGCGGCGTGTCGACGCGCGGCGTGCTCGGGCCGAACGCGGCGATCGAGCTGGGCCAGAACACGCGCTCGATCGCACCCTGGCGCGCCAGCTCGAGCACGTTCAGCAGGCTGCTGGTGTTCAGGCCCCAGGCCCACAGCGGCGCCTTCTCGCCGGTCGCCGACAGCGCCGCGGCGAGCAGATAGACCTGGGTGACATGGTGGCGTTCGACGACTTCGGCGAGGTCGCCGCGCGCGGTCGCGTCGAGCATTTCGTGGCGCAGCTGCGGATGGCGCCCGACCGGCGCCAGGTCGGCGGTGACGACCTGCGCGTTGCCGTGGCGCTGCGCCAGCGCCAGGCTCAGCTCGGAGCCGATCTGGCCGTTGGCGCCGACGATGAGGATTTTCGGTGGGGTGGCGCTCACTTGATCAGCTCCAGCTCGCGCCCGGCCTGGGCGAACGCGGCCAGCGCCTGCTGCAGCGTCGCCTCGTCGTGCACCGCGCTGATCTGCACGCGGATGCGCGCCTGCCCCTTGGGCACCACCGGGTAGAAGAAGCCGACCACGTAGACGCCGAGCTCGAGCAGGCGCTGCGCCAGGCGCTGGGCCTGCACCGCGTCGAACACCATGATCGGCACGATCGGGTGCACGCCCGGCTTGACCGCGTAGCCGAGCTGCTCGATGCCGGCGCGGAACAGCCGCGTGTTGCGCTCGAGGCGGTCGCGCAGCTCGGTGCTGGCCTCGAGGATGTCGAGCACCGCGATCGACGCGCCGACGATGGCCGGCGCGACCGTGTTGGAAAACAGGTAGGGGCGCGAGCGCTGGCGCAGCAGCGCGACGACGTCGGCGCTGGCGCTGGTGAAACCGCCCGACGCGCCGCCCAGCGCCTTGCCCAGCGTGCCGGTGATGATGTCGACGCGGCCGAACACGCCGCGCAGCTCGTGGGTGCCGCGGCCGCGCGCGCCGAGAAAGCCGCTGGCGTGGCATTCGTCGATGCCGAGCAGCGCGCCGTATTCGTCGCACAGCTGGCGCATCTCGTCGAGCCGCGCGATGGTGCCGTCCATCGAGAACACGCCGTCGGTGAACACCAGCACGTGACGCGCGCCGTCGCGCCGCGCCTGCACCAGCTGGGTGCGCAGGTCGGTCATGTCGTCGTGCGCGTAGCGATAGCGGCGCGCCTTGCTCAGGCGGATGCCGTCGATGATCGAGGCGTGGTTCAGCGTGTCGCTGACGACCGCGTCCTCGGCGCCGAGCAGGGTCTCGAACAGGCCGCCGTTGGCGTCGAACGCCGAGCCGTAGAGGATCGTGTCCTCGGTGCCGAGGAAGCTCGACAGCCGCCGCTCGAGGGTCTTGTGCAGGTCCTGCGTGCCGCAGATGAAGCGCACCGAGCTCAGCCCGAAGCCGTGGCTGCGCAGCGCCTCGTGCGCGGCGTCGACCACCCGCGGGTCGGCCGACAGGCCCAGGTAGTTGTTCGCGCACAGATTGATCACCTCGCGGCCGTCGGCGGTGCGCACGCGCGCGCCCTGCGGCGTGGCGATGATGCGCTCGTCCTTGTACAGGCCGGCGGCGCGGATCGCGTCGAGTTCACTGCGGATCGAAGCGTGGAAGGCGTCGGACATGGCGGGGCTCTCGGAAAAAGCCGACCGAGGTGCTAGGATCGGTCGATAAATTGAACGCGTTCGAAATACCGAACGATTCGTGCACTATACGAAACAGACGACGATGGCGCAAGTTCCTCTCGAATACCCACAGGGTGCTGCGGGCGAAGGCCCGCCGGCGGTCGGCGTCGCGCTGCAGACGCTGCGCCAGCGCCAGCGCCTGTCGCTCGACGAGCTGTCGCGTCGCGCCGGCGTGTCGAAGTCGATGCTGTCGCAGATCGAACGCAACCTGGCCAACCCGACCGTCGCGGTGCTGTGGCGACTGTCCAACGCGCTCGGCGTCGCCTTGGGCGAGCTGCTCGCCGGCGGCGCGCCGCAGCGCCCCGACACCGAGATCGCGCTGCTGCAGCCGCACGCGATCCCGGCGCTGAAAAGCCCCGACGGCCGCTGCGACCTGCGCATCCTCGGCCCGATCGAGCTGGCCGGGCGCTTCGAGTGGTACGAGCTCAGCGTCGAGCCCGGCGGCGTGCTCGCGTCCGAGCCGCACGAAGCCGGCACGCGCGAGCATCTGTCGGTGCTCGGCGGCGCGCTGACCGTGCGCAGCGGCGCCGACGAGCGCCGCGTGCGCCACGGCGAGACCGCGCGCTACGCGGCCGACGTCGCGCACTCGATCGGCAACGCGGGCAAGACCGCGGCCAGCGCGCTGCTGGTCGTCGTGCACCCCGGCTGACGCGACGCGGCGTCGCGGATTTTCGCGGCGACCGTGACAAAGTACCGGAACCCGCAGCGGACCGCGGTCGCGGCGCTGCCGCGCGCCTTCTCGGCATCGCACAATTCGTTCACAGCCCGCCGCCAGGCAGCGCGCCGGGCGAGTTCGAAGCCGAAGGACCGTACCGTGAAGTTCCTCGTGGTAGACGATTTTCCGACCATGCGTCGCATCATCCGCGGCCTGCTGACGCAGACCGGGCACGTCAGCGGCGCGATCGACGAGGCCGAGGACGGCGAGCAGGCGCTCAAGCGCATCGAATATGGCAGCGTCGACTTCGTCGTCACCGACTGGAACATGCCGAACATGTCGGGCATCGAGCTGCTGCAAGCGATCCGTCGCCACGACGACCCGCACATCCGCGCGCTGCCGGTGCTGATGGTCACCGCCGAAGCGAAGAAGGAAAACATCCTGCAGGCGGCGCAAGCCGGGGTCAACGGCTACATCGTCAAGCCGTTCCCGGCCGACGCGCTGAAGAACCGCATCGACTCCATCCTGCAGCGCCTCGGCGCGCTGGCCTGCTGAGTCGGGGGCGCGATGGAACACGCGATGCTGGCCAATGTCGAGGCGCTGCGCCGACTGCGCGAGGCCGACGCGCTGCTGGCCGAAGGCATGCGCCGCATCAGCGGTGCGGTGGTCGACATCCACGGTGCCAGCCGTCCGCTCGAGGAAGCGCTGCGCCTGAGCGAGCAGCAGGCCATGGTCACGCTCGACGCGGCGGAAGCCGCCCAGCGCGAACTGCAGGCGATCGAGGACGCGGCGCGCCGCGGCGGCTACATCGATGGCGCGCTGGCCGCGATCGACCAGCGCCTGCGCTGCATCGTCGACGGCCAGCAGGCGCAGGACCTGGCCGGGCAGCGGCTGCTGAAGACCATGGCGCTGCTGCAGGCGGTCGAACAACGCATCGGCGAAGCGCTGCGCCAGCTCGGCTGTGCGTCGTCCGCGCCCGGCGGCGCGGCCTTGCCGCGGGAATCCGCGCACGGCCTCGACCAGCACGCGGTCGACTCGCTGTTCGCCGAACTCGGCATCTGAGCGCCGCGGCCGCGGCATGGTGGGGCTTGCCAGGTTGATCTGTATCGATCGATCGACTAATCTGTCGCGCGGCGCCGTATCGCGCCTTCGATCGACCCCCACGAAAGCAACCCTGCGATGAGCGACACCGTGCGCCTGTACGACCTGGCCGGCGAAGACGACGACCTCAGATTCAGCCCCAACTGCTGGCGCACGCGGCTGGCGCTGGCGCACAAGGGCGTGCCGGTCGAGACCGTCGCGTGGCGCTTCACCGAGAAGGACTCGATCGCGCGTTCCGGACAGGGCAAGGTCCCGGTGCTCGTCGTCGGCGACTTGTGGCTGTACGAGAGCTGGGACATCGCCGAGTATCTCGAGGATCATTTCCCGCAGGCGCCGTCGTTGTTCGGCGGCGCGGTGGGGCGGGCGACCGCCCGCTTCGTCAACCAGTGGGCGAGCGAGGTGCTGCATCCCGCAGTGGCGCGTTGCATCATCGGCGACATCCCGGCGCTGCTGCATCCCAAGGACCGCGACTACTTCCGCACCACGCGCGAAGCCGCGTTCGGTCGCAGCCTGGAGTCGATCGCCGCCGAACGCGAGCCGGCGCTGGCGGCGTTGCGCCAGACGCTGGCGCCGCTGCGCGGCGTGCTGGCGCGACAGCACTTCGTCGCCGGGGCTGAGCCGGCCTACGCCGACCACGCGGTGTTCGGCGCTTTCCAGTGGGCCAGGGTGCTCGGCACGAAGCTGGCCGCGGCCGACGATGCGGTCTCGGCCTGGGTCGAGCGCATGCTCGACGCCTACGGCGGACTGGCGCGCAACGCGACCTGCGTCGCGCCCATGGTGTAAGGTTCGCGCAGCGGCCGCCCTTTCGGCGCCGTCAAGCGCCATGTCCAATCTCACTCCTCGTCGCTTCGGCTTGCCCGCGCTCGTTTGCGTGCTGCTGGGTTTGATGCTCGTCCTGTCCGCCGCGCGCGCGGCCACCCTGGAGCAGGCGGCCGCCTTGCTGCGCTCCGGCGAGCGGGTGCAGGCCGATCGCGCGATCGCCCAGCTGCTGGCCGAACAGCCGAACTCGGCGCCGGCGCATTACCTCGACGCGCGATTGCTCGCCGCCGAAGGCAAGTGGCCGCTGGCCGAGGACGAATTGCAGCGCGCGCGCCGCCTCGACCCGAGCTTGAGCTTTGCGCCGGCAGCGCAGGTGCAGGCGCTGGCCGACGAGGTGATCCGCCACCGCTGGAAGAACCCGCACGGGGCCGCCGGCTACGGCCAGGCGGCGCTGGCGGTCTTGTTCCTCGCCGTGTCGGGCTATCTGATCGTCGGCGTGCTGCGTGGCCGGCGACGGCCGCCGAAAGCCTGAGTCGCGTCTCGCGCGCTCGATCGCGGCCGCGGCGCAGGTGTCGGCGGCCAGCGGCCGGCGCCGTTGCGGATCCCGTCCGGGGGCGGTGTCCGACACGCCGCCGCGCGCCGCGCGCGTTTTGGACAGCATCCCAAGCCGGGCGTCGATCTCGCTCGATTTGAATGGTCAAAGTGGCGTGCGTTCGTGGCATAACCTTGTTTGTACTGTCGACTTGAGGGTGCTGTTCGACACGCGCGCGCGGGCCTTGCGTGCGCCGTGGCGGTGGCCTGTTTCCTGTTCCCTCTCTTTGTTGTCGGAGAATTCAAGAAAATGCAACCCTTACAAGCTGAATCGACGACGCCCGACTCGAGCAGGCGTGTCGACGTGCTGGTCATCGGCGGTGGCCCCGCCGGCTCGACGACCGCGGCGCGGCTGGCGCAGCGCGGATTCGACGTGGCCGTGCTGGAGCGCGACCGGCATCCGCGTTTCCACATCGGCGAATCGCTGTTGCCGGCCAACCTTGCGCTGCTCGACCAGCTCGGCGTCGGCGAACAGGTGCGCGCGATCGGCATGCCCAAGTGGGGCGCCGAGTTCGTCTCGCCGTGGCATGCGAACAAGACCCAGACCTTTGCCTTCGCCGACGCCTGGGACAAGTCGATGCCGATGGCCTACCAGGTGCGGCGCTCGGAGTTCGACCACATCCTGCTGCGCAATGCCGCGACGCGTGGGGCCACGGTGGTCGAGGGCTGCACCGTGCGTGACGTGCAGTTCGATCACGGCGGCGCCGGCGCGACGGTTTCGGCCGCGCACGACGACGGCGCCGGCTCGACCTGGAAGGCGCGTTATGTCGTCGACGCGTCCGGACGCGACACCTTTCTCGGCGGCCGCTTCAAGACCAAGCATCGCAATCCGAAGCACAACAGCGCGGCGATGTTCGCGCATTTCACCGGCGCCGCGCGCGCCGAAGGCAAGGCGGCTGGAAACATCACGATTTTCTGGTTCGATCACGGCTGGTTCTGGTTCATCCCGCTGGCCGATGGCACCACCAGCGTCGGCGCGGTCGCCTGGCCGTATTACTTCAAGACCCGACAAAAGCCGCTGGCGGAGTTCTTCGCCGACACCGTCGCGAAGTCGCCGGAACTGTCGGCACGGCTGGCCGGCGCCACGCGCGTGACCGACGTCGAGGCCACCGGCAATTTCTCCTATGCCTGCGAGCGCACCCACGGCCCCGGCTATCTGATGATCGGCGACGCCTATGCCTTCATCGACCCGGTGTTCTCGTCCGGCGTGATGCTGGCGATGCAGGGGGCGTTCGCCGCCGCCGACGCGTTGACGACCAGTCTGCGCGAGCCGCATGCCGAAGCGCGGGCGATGGCCGCGTTCGATCGGGCCATGCGCCATGGGCCGCGCGAGTTCTCCTGGTTCATCTACCGGGTGAACCATCCGACGATGCGCGATCTGTTCATGGCGCCGCGCAATGTGTTGCGCGTCAAGGAAGCGCTGCTCTCGGTGCTGGCTGGCGACATTTTCGGCAGCACGCCGATCTGGCCTTCGGTTCGCGTGCTCAAGGCGATCTTCTACGTTTCGGCCTTGCGCCGTCTCGGCCGCACGCTGCGCGCCAGCGCCTTGCGCAAGAAGCAGATCCACCCGGAGACGCTGGCGGACGGAGTGGGCAGCTGATGGGGCGGTCGCTGGATCTGCGCCTGATGCCGCTGCAGCAACTGCTGCAGCAGCCGGCGGCTCGCCTCGACCGCGTGCTCGGTGTGTCGCTGTTCGGCGCCGACGCGGTGCCCGCGCCGCTGCGCGAACGCGGCGTGCCGGTCGTGCGGGTGCAGGCGCCGGTCGTCGGCGCCGACGGCCCCGTATGCGAGGTGTGGTCGTCGGCCCCTGCCGTGCGCTGCGGGCGGGCGGCGCAGGCGCAATGGCGCGCCACCGACGAGTTGATGTTCGTCAGCGTCGACGTCGACCCGCAGCTGCCGATCGAGCAGGCCGCCGCAGCCGCCTATCGCACCCTGTTCGACACCGTCGAAGCCGAAGGCTGTCCGCACCTGCTCAGGGTGTGGAACCACGTCGGCGACATCAACGGGGAGGCTGACGGCCTGGAGCGCTACCGCTGTTTCAACATCGGTCGACAGCAAGCCTTCGTCGAGCGGCGTCGTCCGGTGGCCGGCGCCAGCGTGCCCGCCGCCAGCGCCGTCGGCGCCCGCGCCGACGCGCCGCTGCTCGTCTATGCGCTGGCCGCGCGCCAGGCGCCGCTGGCCCTGGAGAATCCACGCCAGGTCAGCGCCTACCACTACCCGGCCGACTACGGACCGCGGGCGCCGACGTTCTCGCGCGCCAACCTGTACGGCGATGACGCGCCGCTGCTGTTCGTGTCGGGCACCGCGAGCATCGTCGGCCACCAGACGCAGCACCCCGGCGACGTGCGCGAGCAGACGCGGGAGACGCTGCGCAACATCGCCGCGCTGGCCGACATCGCGCGCTCGGCGCGTGGCGTGCAGCTCGCGCTCGGCGACCTGCAGTTCAAGGTCTACCTGCGCGCCGCCGCCGATCACGCCGTGGTGCGCGACGAGCTTGCGCGCGCCGCCGGGCCGAACGCCGAGGTGCTGTTCGTGCAGGCCGACATCTGCCGGCGCGAGTTGCGGGTCGAAATCGAGGCCTTCGCGTGGCCCGGGCGGGAGCACACATGCCTTTGTTGACATCGCGCGTGCTGGTCGCCGCCGGCGCGACGCTCGGGGCGCTGGCCGGTCCGGCGCGAGCCGCCGACAAGCCGCTGTGGGAACTGGGACTGGGCATCGGCGCGGTGAGCCTTCCCGACTATCCGGGGTCGAGCCAGCAGTCCAGCTACCTGTTGCCGGTGCCGTATTTCATTTACCGCGGAAAAATCCTGCGCGCCGACAAGCGCGGCCTGCGTGCGCGCATGCTGCAGACCGACCGCGTCGACGCCAACCTCAGTCTCGGCGCGTCGCCGCCGGTGCGCAGCAGCAGCGATCGCGCGCGCAGCGGCATGCCCGATCTGCTGCCGACGGTCAGCTTCGGCCCGGCGATCGATTGGCATCTGTGGCATTCGGCAGCCGACCGCCTGCGCCTCGATCTGCGCGCGCCGCTGCGCACGGTCATCGACGTCGAGCGGCGGCCGCGCCAGATCGGCTGGCTGGTCACACCGGTGCTCAATCTCGACGTCGACGGCGTCGCCGGGCTGCCGGGCTGGAAGCTGGGCGTGCAATCCGGGCCTATCTTCGCCGATCGGCGCTACAACCGCACCTATTACGGCGTCGAGGCGGCTTACGCCACGCCGGGGCGCGCGGCCTACGCCGCGCCGGGAGGCTACGACGGCTGCCAGCTCACCGTCGCGCTGAGCCGCCGTTTCCACCGTTTCTGGATCGGCGGCTTCACGCGGCTCGACGACCTGCACGGCGCCGTCGTCGCCGACAGCCCGCTGGTGCAGCGCAAGACCAATCTGTCGGCCGGGATCGGCATCGCCTGGATGCTCGACCAGTCGGCACAAACGGTGGCCAGCGATGATTGAGGCCGTGCGGCGTGCACCGTGCGCGGTCGCGGCGTGGCTGCGCGGCGTCTGGGACGGGGCGCGCACTTACTTCGGGCTGATGCTGCTCGGCGTCATGGGGCTGCTGTGGACCGTGTTCGCGGTGCCGCTCTATCACCTGCTGCCCCGGCGCGCCGGATTGCGCGTCGGACGCTGGCTGATCCATTGGGGGTTTCGCGGCTACCTGCGCGTGCTGCAGCTGATCGGGGCGTGTCGTTTCGAGCTCTCCGCGCTCGACGCCTTGCGCGGCCAGGGGCCGCTGATCGTGGCGCCGAACCACCCGTCGCTGATCGACGCGGTGCTCGTCATCTCGCGCCTGCCGGGGCTGGCGTGCATCATGAAGTCGAGCATCGTCGACCACCCGTCGCTGGGCGCCGGCGCCCGCTTGGCGCGCTACATCCGCAACGACGATTTGCGCGGCATGATCCATCTGTCGGTCGCCGATCTTCGTGCCGGCCACCAGCTGCTGCTGTTCCCCGAAGGCACGCGCAGCAGCGCCGCGCCGATCGGCCCGGTCAAGGGCAGCGTCGGGCTCATCGCGCGGCAGGCCGGCGTGCCGGTGCAGACCGTGCTCATCGAAACCGACTCACCGTTCCTCAGCAAGGGCTGGGCGTGGCGCGCGATCCCGCGCCTGCCGATCACCTATCGCGTGCGCCTGGGCCGGCGCTTCGACCCGCCGGCGTCGTCGCAGGACCTGGTCGCCGAACTCGATGCCTATTTCCGTGACGTGCTGCGCGACGCGATGCTGCCGCTGCCGGTTCCCGCCATGGTGAAGCATGACGACTGAATCCACGCTCGCGCCCGTCGCCGGGCCGATCCCCAGCGCCACCCATCTGGTGCTGATCCCCAGCTACAACCCCGGTCCGCTCGTCTATCGCACGGTCGCTGCCGCGCGCGCCGCCTGGGCGCCGGTCTGGGTGGTGGTCGACGGCAGCGACGACGGCACCGCCGAGGGCCTGCTCGAGCGCGCCGCGACGGACCCGCAGTTGCGCGTCGTCGTGCTGCCGCGAAACCGCGGCAAGGGCGCCGCGGTGTTCGCCGGCGTCGAAGCCGCGCTGGCCGCCGGCTTCACCCATGCGCTGACGATGGACTCCGACGGCCAGCACCCGGCCGACCAGATCGGCGCGTTCATGGCCGCGTCGCAGCGCCAGCCCGCGGCGATGGTGCTCGGCAAGCCGGTGTTCGCCGCCGACGCCCCGGCGCTGCGCGTGCAGGGGCGCAAGGTGTCGAATGCCTGGGCCAATCTGGAAACGCTGGGCGCCGGCATCGGCGACTCGTTGTACGGCTTCCGCGTCTACCCGCTGGCTGCGCTGCGCGCGGTGATGGGACGCCAGCGCTGGATGCGCCGCTTCGATTTCGACCCGGAAGCCGCGGTGCGGCTGAGCTGGGCCGGAGTGCCGGCGCTCAACCTGCCGGCGCCGGTGCGCTATCTGCGCGCCGAGGACGGCGGCGTGTCGCACTTCAAGTACCTGCGCGACAACACGCTGCTGACGTGGATGCACACGCGGCTGTTCCTCGGCTTCCTGGCGCGGCTGCCGCTGCTGCTGTGGCGCCGAGCTCGCCGGCGCTGAAGTCCCCGGCGCCGGCGTGGCGCCGGGCTCAGATCATCGCGCCGTTGATCGAGATGACCTGGCCGCTGATGTAGCCGGCCTGCGCCGAGGCCAGGAAGGCGACCAGGTCGGCGACTTCCTCGGGGCGCCCGGCGCGCTGCATCGGCACCAGACGGGCGATGGCCTGCGCGTCGAACACGCCTTCGCTCATCGCCGTCTCGATGATGCCGGGCGCCACCGCGTTGACCGTGATGCCGCGGCTGGCCACTTCGAGCGCGAGCGACTTGGTCGCGGCGTGCAGCGCGCCCTTGGCCGCAGCGTAGTTCACCTGGCCGCGGTTGCCGGCGAGCGCCGCCACCGAGGTGATGTTGATGATGCGGCCCCAACGGGTGCGGATCATCGGCAGCAGCAGCGGCTGGGTGACGCGGTAGAAGCCGTTCAGGGACACGTCGAGCACCCGGTCCCACTGCTCCTGGCGCATGCCGGGGAAGGCGGCGTCGTCGTGGATCCCGGCGTTGTTCACCAGCACCTGGATCGGACCCTGTTCGAGCAGCGCCGCGACGGCCTGCGCGGTGGCGTCGGCGTCGCACAGGTCGAACGCCACCGCGGCCGCGTCGTGCCCGTCGGCGCGCAGCCGCGCGGCCAGCGCTTCGGCCTGGTCGAGCCTGCGGTGGGCGTGCACGGTCACGTGCAGCCCCGACGCGGCCAGCGCGCTGCAGATGGCCGCGCCGATGCCGCCGCTGCCCCCGGTGACGAGGGCGCGCCGCGGCGCGGACGAAGGCTGCGAGGTGGCGTGGCGGGTCATCGGTGCGGGGCGGTGGAGAGATCGGGTGCGCGGGCCAGCAGCACCGAGGCGCGGCCGTCGAGCAGCAGGCGGTCGCCGGCGCTGACGCTGAAGCCGTAGAGCAGCATGTCGTCGCTCGCGCCCAGGCGCTGGGCGCGCACGAGCAGGGGCTCGGCCACGTCGTCGAGCCGCGCGGCGTGCAGCGTGACGCCGCGCACGCCGACCAGCATGCCCGGCCGGGTGATGCGCCCGGCGTCGGCGCCGGCGAGCAGCGCGCCGTGCACGGCCATCGCCTGCGCCGCGTATTCGACGCCGCAGGCAGCGCCCAGGCGACCGAACTGACGCAGCGGATGGTCGGGCAGGCGATGGCTGGCCGCGCTGCACAGCACGCCATCGGCATCCCAGGCGAGGACCTGGTCGAGCAGGCACATGCGGCCGGCGTGCGGAATGTGCGCGGCGATCCAGGCGTGGTCGCGCGTGCGGGACTCGGCGTTCAGCATGGTGCGACCGTCAGCGCCAGCCGTCCCGCGCCGGGCATGTGGTCGAGCACCACGGTGCCGGCGCTGCCCAGGGCCACCCGCTGCAGCAGGCTCAGCGCGCGCGCGGCCGGAATCGTGCGGCGCAGCGCTTCGAGTCCGGCATCGTCGAGTGAGTCGGCCGGCGCATCGGTGAACGGCGCGCGCACATCGAGTTCGAGGCGTGCGACGCTGCTCGCGCAGCCGCGCGCCGACAACAGCAAGGCGACCGCGAAGTTGTCGGGGATCGGTCGGACCGAGCGCAGCGGTTCGGGGTACTCGGTGTCGTGGGCGATGAACAGCACGTCGTCGCCGGTCGCGGCGACTTCGGTCAGCGCCTCGATCAGTCCGGCGGCGAAGCTGCCGTCGTGCGGTGCCGAGACCACCGCGGCAGGCGCCATCGACTGGGTCGCGATGCCCCAGTAGCCCGACGCCGCGTTGTGCACCGAATTGTGGAATCGCGTCGGCGAAATCAGGCGGTCGTCGCCGGCCAGCGCCTCGCAGATCGCGTGACAGTTGGCGCCGTCGCCGCCCGAGGCGGCAAACACCGTGCGCAGGTCTTCGCTGGCCTGGCGCCCGCCCATCGTCAAGGCCTCGAGGCCGGCGGCCAGCGTCAGCTTGATCGCCGCGGTGGCGCGCCGCCGCTCGGCCGGCGGCAGCAAGGGCGGCGCCGGCAGCACGGTGCGGGCGCCGGCGTAGGGCTGCGCGCCGCGCAGCACGGCGGCGGCGCCGGGCCAATCGGGCAGACCCGGGCCGAGCAGGCCGATGCCGTCGAGGTGGGCGCGAAGGGGCGGGCGGGCGTGGGTCATCGAAGTTCGCTCCAGGCGTCGGCGCGGCCCAGCACCAGGCTGCAGTTGGTGCCGCCGAAGCCGAACGAGTTGCTGAGGACGCGGCGGATCGGCGCCGCCCGCGGCGTCGTGCGGTAGGCCAGCGCGTCGGCGCCGGCGATCGCCGGGTCCAGCGCTGCAGTCCCCGGGCTGCCGGGGATGAGGCCGTCGCGCAACGCCAGCAGGCTCAGCACCGCTTCGACGCCGCCGGCAGCGCCCAGCGTATGGCCGGTCGCGCCCTTGGTCGAACTGCACGGGGTCGAAGCGCCGAACAGCGCGCTGACCGCGCCGCCTTCGGCGGCGTCGTTGCTCGGCGTCGCGGTGCCGTGCAGGTTGATGTAGTCGATCTGCTCGGGCCGCAGGCCGGCCTGGCCCAGCGCCGCCTGCATCGCCCGCCGTGCGCCGAGGCCGTCGGGTCGCGGCGACGACATGTGATGGGCGTCGCTCGACTCGCCGGCGCCGAGCAGCAGCACGTCGTCGTCGGCGGCTTGCGCCGGGCAGGCTTCGAGCAGCACGAAGGCCGCCGCCTCGCCGAGCGACAGGCCGCTGCGCGCGGCGTCGAACGGCCGGCACGGCGCCGGCGACAGCAACTCCAGCGAGTTGAAGCCGTACATCGTCGTCAGGCACAGGCTGTCGACGCCGCCGACCACCGCGCAGTCGACCAGGCCGACCGCGATCATGCGCTGCGCGGCGGCGAACACCTTGGCGCTCGACGAACAGGCCGACGAGGTGACGCTGACCGGGCCGCGCAGCCCGAGGCGCTCGCGCAGGAAGCCGGCCAGCGACGCGACGCTGTGCGAGCCGGCGTAATCGAAGCCGGCCGGCAGCGCACCCTGCGCGTCGCGGGCGCGGTAGGCCAGCTCGGTCTGCAGGATGCCCGAGGTGCTGGTGCCGACGAACAGGCCGACGCGCCCGGCGCCGTGGCGCTCGACCGCGGCGGCGACGGCGTCGACGAAACCGTCCTGGCGCACGGCCAGCTCGGCGAGTCGATTGTTGCGGCAGTCGAATGCACGCAAGGCGTCGGGCAGGCCCACGGCGTCGACGCCGTCGACGGCGCCGATCCAGGTCGGCAGGTCGACGACGTCGAAATCGCACGGCGCCAGACCCGATCGATTGGCGTGCAGCGCGTTCCGGTGCGCCGCCAGTCCGGCGCCGAGACAACTCGTCGCGGTGGCGGCACGCAGGCGCAGCGGGGCAACGGGAAAGGAACTGGCGGACATGATTCGAGCTACCGTATCAAGAATTGGGCAAGGATGCGCGGGCCGGCTCGCGCGCGACCCGCAGCACGTTGGCGAACGGGGTGCCTTCGCTCATCGGCACCGCGTCGGCGGCGAAACCCAGCGCGTGCAGCCCGCGATCGTCGGCAGGACGCATGGCCGGCATCTCAGGCTCCGGCACCGGCGGGCAGCGCCACGCCGTGCAGGCCGCGCGCCCGCAGCAGCTCGAGCAGCGCCGGCAGCACCTGCAGCACGACCGGCACGCCCTGCGCCGTGCGCGCGCAGTGGCCGTCGTGCAGCAGCAGGATGTCGCCGGCGGCGAGGCCGCGGCTCAGCCGGCGCAGCACGCGTTGCGCGTCGCCGTCGCGGGCATCGAAGCCGCGACGCGTCCACGACGCCAGTTGCAGCCCGGCCGCGCCGAGCTGCGGCCACAGGAAGGGGTTGCGGAATCCGGCCGGCGCGCGGAAATAGCTCGGCGCCCGCCCGGTGACCGCGCCGATGCGCTGCTGGCTGGTGATCAGTTCGGCGCGATAAGCCGCGGGCCCGAGCAAGGCGAAATCGTGGCGGTGGCGCTGGGAGTGGTTTTCCACCGTATGGCCGCGGCGCACGATTTCGCGCGCCAGCGCCGGATGGCGCTCGACGCGCTCGCCGATGCAGAAGAAGCTGGCGCTCGCGCCGTGGGTCTCGAGCACGTCGAGCACGGCCGGCGTCACCTCCGGATCGGGGCCGTCGTCGAGCGTGATTGCGACTTCACCGTGCCGCGACTGCGCGGGCGGCAGCCGCACCAGGTTGGGCCCGAGCAGCTGGGTGCGCGGGCGCAGCGTCAGCGCGGTGATCACGCCGTGGCTCAGCGCCGCGGCGCCGAGCGCCCACGGCCACGCCGACGGCGCGGCCAGCACGGTGCCCAGCGCGGCCGCATGCACGGCGCCGACGCCGGTCAACGCCGGCGGCAGGCGCCAGGCCGGCGCGGCGGGATCAGACGGGTGCGGTGACATCGGGCGTCGGGGCCGACAGGATCGCCGAGAACAGCAGCGCGAGCAAGGCGCCGGGGGCGACCGTGGCGCCCAGCGCGGTCAGCACCGGCACACCCGCGAGCAGCAGCGGGCCGAAGCCGGCGACCGCGGTCAGGTTGGCGAACACCAGCGACGCCAGCGTACGCGGCGCAATGCCGCCGCGCGTGGCGCCGCGGTCGAAGAACAGCGCGTAGTTGGAGCCGACCGCGATGACCAGCATCATGCCGATCA
>JAJZHH010000168.1 GCA_021804595.1 Pseudomonadota bacterium | reverse complement strand
TTCCTGCACCGGCTGCAAGTGCGCTGGGCCGAAGTCGACATGCAGCGCGTGGTCTTCAACGGCCACTACCTGATGTACGCCGACAGCGCCGTCGGCGCGTTCTGGAAAGCGCTCGGCGTCGACTACAGCCGCGAGCTGCCGGCACTGGGCGGCGATTTCTACGTCAAGCACGCGCAGTTGACCTGGCATGCTCCGGCGCAACTCGACGACTGGGTCGACGTCGGCGTCGCGGTCGGCGGCTGCGGCCGCTCGAGCCTGCGCCTGCGCACCGCGATGTGGGTGCAGGACCGGCTGCTGGTCGAAGGTGAGCTGCTGCAGGTGTTCGCGTCGACGCCGCCGCCGCTGCGCGCGCAGCCGCTGCCGGACGTGTTGCGTGAACTGCTGCAGGCGCACGCCGCCGGCGAGCCGATGCTGCAGCTGAGCATCGGCGGCTGGGACGAGCTGGGCGCCGACGCCGGCGCAATCCGCAGCGAAGTGTTCGTCGACGAGCAGGGCGTGCCGGCCGAGCTCGAATGGGACGCGCGCGACGCCGGCTGCGTGCACGCGGTGGCCTACAACCGGCTCGGCCGCGCGCTGGCCTGCGCGCGGCTGCTGCCCGACGGCCACATCGGCCGCGTCGCGGTGCGCCGCGGGCTGCGTGGCAGCGGCGCCGGCGTCGTGGTGATGCGCGCGCTGCTTGACGAGGCGCGCCGCGCCGGCCACGCGGTGGTCGAGCTGTCGGCGCAACGCGCGGTGCTCGGCTTCTACCGCAAACTGGGATTCGTCGCCTTCGGCGAGCCCTACCTCGAGGCCGGCATCGAGCACCAGGACATGCGGCTGGCGCTGGGCTGAACGTGGCGCCGTTGCGGCGCCGCGGGACGTTTCAGGCCCAGTCGAACGCGTAATGGCCGCCGCTGCTGGCCGCAGCGCCATCGTGCTGGCGTTCGTGCACGCGCACGCTGCGCGCATCGGCGCGCAGCACCGTCGAGCTGCGCGTGCCGTAATCGGGCAGGCGAATGAACGCCGCCGACAGTGCCGCTTCGAGTTCGGGCGCCACGCCGGTGGCCGGCAGCTCGGCCGCCGGCGCGCGGCGCGGGTCGGCCAGCGCGGCGTGCAGGTGGGCGAACTGCCGCGCCGGCGGCAGCGCGCAGGCGTCGCGCACGGCCTGCCCGAGGTGCGCCGCCTTCGGCCATGGCGTGTCGAGCGCGGCGTTGGACAGCGCGTGCACGCCGGGCTCGACGGGGCGCCAGCGCGGCGCCCGGTTCGACACCCAGGCCAGCTCGCCGGCGCGCAGGTCGCCGAGCAGCAGGTTGAAGCCGGCGTAACGCGCGCCCTGCGCGAGCACCGCGTCGGCCGCGACCGACACCGGCGCGTCGGCGAGCAGGAAATCGAGCGCGAGCGCGCCGCGTGACGGCGCCGCCGGCGGCGCCGGCCGCGGCTCGCGTACATTGGTCAGCGCGGCAAAACGTCCGCCGGCGGTGATGCCGAACCAGACGCCGCCGCCGGCCAGGTCGCGCCCGCTGAGCACGGCGCGCCCGGGGCGCGGGCTCCACCAGCGCATCGGCCGCGTCGGCCGCGCCAGCCACTCGTCGCGGTTGGCCGCCAGCAGCAGCGGCTGCGCGCTGCCGGGCTGCCACGACCACGCCAGCAGGCACATCAGTCGGGCAGCGCGTAGGGCAGGTCGGTCACGCGCAGCGCGGCGCCGCCGGCTTCGCGCAGGCGCAGCGTGCCGGGTTGATCGAGCAGCGCGCTCTTGATCTCGGCCAGCGCCTCCCAGCCGTCGCCGGCCGCGGCGGCGTTGATCACCATGCCGCAGGGCTGGGCCGGGTCGGCGTCGTGGTACAGCGCGTCGCCGGCGTGCATCGGCACCGCGCCGACCACGCGCCGCGCGCGGCGCTTGACGCTGCCGCGGTATTCGGTGCGTGCGACGACTTCCTGGCCCGGATAGCAGCCCTTCTTGAAGTCGATGCCGCCGAGCAGCTCGAAGTTGACCATCTGCGGCACGAACTGGCCGCTGGTCGCGTCGACCAGCCGCGGCACGCCGGCGCGCACCGCCTGCAGCTCCCAGTCGTCGGCCGCCGGCAACGCATGCTGCAGCGCCGCCGCGGCGGCGCGACCGGCGTCGTCCTCGGCGACCAGCAGCACGCGCTGCACGCCGGGTGCGTCGGGCAGACGGATCGCGCACAGCCCGTCGGCGCGCTGCAGCGTCCACGGCGGCGGCAGGCTGCGCCAGGGCAGTGCCGCGGGCAGCGCGCCGCCGCGCAGCAACAGGCCCCAGCACGGGCGCTCGGCGCTGGCGTCGGCGACGCTGCACTTGAGGCGCAGGATGAACATGCGCAGCCGCCGCACCATCGCGTCGGCCAGCGTCGCGTCGAGCGCCAGTGCCCAGCCGCCGGCGGCGTCGGGCCAGACCGTGAAGTCGGCCAGCATGCGCCCCTGCGGCGAGCACAGCGCGGCCGGGCGCGCGGCGTCGGCCGGCAACCCGGCCAGCCCCTGGGTGAGTTGCGCTTGCAGCAAGTCGGTGGCCTGGTCGCCGGTGGCGCGCAGCACGGCCAGCCCGGGCAGGGGAGTCAAGGTTGCGGTCATGGTTGGGCTAGTATAGGAAGGTTGTGCCTGCCGTTTCCGAGATGCGTGCGAAAACCCGTTGGTTCGTGAGCCTGTCGCTTGCCGCCGTATTGCTGCTGCCGGCGGCCTTCGGCTGGTGGGCGCTGCGCCCGATCGCGCTGGCGCAGGCGCCGCTGGAAGTCTCGGTGCACGTCGGCAGCACCGCGCGCGGCGCGGCGCGGCAGGTGCACGAGCAGGGCGCCGGGCTGTCGCCGACGCTGTTCGCGCTGCTGGCGCGGCTGCTCGGCGACGCGACGCGGCTGCAGGCCGGCAACTACCTGATCGACGCCGGCACCAGCCCCTGGCAGCTGCTGCAGCGCATGGTGCGCGGCGGCGGCCGGCTGCTCAAGCTGACGGTGCCGGAAGGCTGGACCTACGCCCAGCTGCTGACCGCGCTGGCCCACGCGCCGGGCCTGGTCGACGACGTCGCCGGGCTCGACGGCGCGCAGCTCATGCAGCGCATCGGCGCGCCCGCGGGGCAGCTGCCCGAGGGCTGGTTCTTTCCCGACACCTATATGTACGCGCCGGGGTCGAGCGCGCTGCAGTTGCTGGAGCGCGGTTACCACGCGATGCGCCGCCAGCTTGAGCAGGCGTGGGCGGCCCGCGCGCCGGACCTGCCGCTGCGCGACCCGGAACAGGCGCTGACGCTGGCGTCGATCGTCGAGCGGGAGACCGGACGCGCCGACGACCGCGCCCGCGTGGCTGAAGTGTTCGTCAACCGGCTGCGCGCGGGCATGCCGCTGCAGAGCGATCCGACCGTGATCTACGCGCTGGGCCCGCGTTACGACGGGCGGCTGCACCGCGCCGACATGCGCGTCGATTCGCCGTACAACACCTACATCCGCAACGGCCTGCCGCCGACGCCGATCGCGCTGCCCGGCGCCGCCGCGATCGACGCGACGCTGCACCCGGCGCCGGGACGTGCGCTGTATTTCGTCGCCCGCGGCGACGGCAGCAGCGCGTTTTCCGATACGCTGCAGCAGCACGACGCGGCCATCGACCGCTACATGATCAAGCGCAAACCCGCACGATGAGTTCTCCGCACCCCCGCGGCGTGTTCGTGACCCTCGAGGGCATCGACGGCGCCGGCAAGAGTACCCAGTTCGCCGCGCTGGTCGATGCGCTGCGCGCGGTCGGCCGCGACGTCGTCGCCACCCGCGAGCCCG
>JAJZHH010000079.1:9839-14924 GCA_021804595.1 Pseudomonadota bacterium | reverse complement strand
TGCGCCGGCCGCAGATGCAGCACAACATGATGCTGCGCTACCGCGTCGCGATGGCGGTGCGCCGCTTCCTCGACACCGCCGGCTTCATCGACATCGAAACGCCGATGCTGACCAAGAGCACGCCCGAAGGCGCGCGCGACTACCTGGTGCCCAGTCGTGTCAACGCCGGCCAGTTCTTCGCGCTGCCGCAGTCGCCGCAGCTGTTCAAGCAGATGCTGATGGTGTCGGGCTTCGACCGTTACTACCAGATCACCAAGTGCTTCCGCGACGAGGACCTGCGCGCCGACCGCCAGCCCGAGTTCACGCAGATCGATTGCGAGACCTCGTTCCTCGGCGAGGATGAAATCCGCGCGCTGTTCGAGGAGATGGTGCGCGGCGTGTTCAAGGACGTGCTCGGCGTCGACCTCGGCGACGCCTTCCCGGTCATGAGCTACGGCGAGGCGATGGCGCGCTTCGGCTCCGACAAGCCCGACCTGCGCGTCAGGATGGAGTTCACGGAACTCACCGACGTGATGCGCGACGTCGACTTCAAGGTGTTCTCCGCCGCCGCGGCGCTGGCCGACGGGCGCGTGGCGGCGCTGCGCGTTCCCGGCGGCGCCGAGCTGGCGCGCAGCGAGATCGACGCCTACGGCGAGTTCGTCAAGATCTACGGCGCGCGCGGGCTGGCGTGGATCAAGGTCAACGAGATCGCCAAGGGACGCGACGGCCTGCAGTCGCCGATCGTCAAGAACCTGCACGACGCGGCGATCGCCGAGCTGCTTGCGCGCAGCGGCGCGCAAGACGGCGACCTGCTGTTCTTCGGCGCCGACCGCGCCAAGGTGGTCAACGCGGCGCTGGGCGCTTTGCGCGTGAAGATCGGCCACAGCGAGTTCGCGCGCAGTCGCGGCCTGTTCGACGACGCCTGGCGCCCGCTGTGGGTGGTCGACTTCCCGATGTTCGAGTTCGACGACGACGAGCAGCGCTGGGTCGCCTGCCACCACCCGTTCACCGCGCCGAAGGACGAGCACATCGACTACCTGGGCAGCGACCCGGGGCGCTGCCTGGCCAAGGCCTACGACATGGTGCTCAACGGCTGGGAGATCGGCGGCGGCTCGGTGCGCATCCACCGCGCCGACATGCAGAGCAAGGTGTTCAGCGCGCTGGGCATCGACGCCGACGAGGCGCGGGCCAAGTTCGGCTTCCTGCTCGATGCGCTGCAGTACGGCGCGCCGCCGCACGGCGGCATCGCGTTCGGCCTCGACCGCATCGTCACGATGATGACCGGCGCGGCGAGCATCCGCGACGTCATCGCGTTCCCGAAGACGCAGCGCGCGCAGTGCCTGCTGACCGACGCGCCGAGCCCGGTCGACGAGCGCCAGCTGCGCGAGCTGCACATCCGCCTGCGCCAACCTGCGGCGTGACGCGACCATGACCCCGACCCTCGACGACGCGGCGCACGACCGCGAAGCCGGCGTCGCCGATGCGACGCTGGACACCACGCGCATCGACGACACCCGCATCGGCGCGGTGCGCGCGCTGGTGTCGCCCGCGGTGCTGCTCGACGAGCTGCCGGTGACGCCGGCGATCGAAGCTCACGTCGAGCGTGCGCGCCAGCAGCTGGCCGCGGCGCTGCGCGGCGACGACGACCGCCTGATCGTCGTCGTCGGTCCGTGCTCGATCCACGACCACGCGCAGGCGATGGCCTACGCGCAGCGGCTGGCCGACGCCGCGCCGGGCCTGCGCGACGCGCTGCTGCCGGTGATGCGGGTGTACTTCGAGAAGCCGCGCACGACGGTGGGCTGGAAGGGCTACATCAACGACCCGCGGCTCGACGGCAGTTTCCGCATCAACGAGGGGCTGCGCCGCGCGCGCGAGCTGCTGCTGGAGATTGCCGCGCTGGGTCTGCCGGCCGGCACCGAGTTCCTCGACCTGTTGTCGCCGCAGTATTTCAGCGACCTGGTGTCGTGGGGCGCGATCGGTGCGCGCACCACCGAGAGCCAGAGCCACCGGCAGCTGGCGTCGGGCTTGTCGTGCCCGGTCGGGTTCAAGAACGGCACCGACGGCGGCGTGCAGGTGGCGGCCGACGCGGTGGTCGCGGCGCGCGCCGCGCATGCCTTCATGGGCATGACCAAGATGGGCGTGGCGGCGATCTTCGAGACGCGCGGCAACGCCGACTGCCACGTCATCCTGCGCGGCGGGCGGGCGCCGAACTACGACGCCGACGCGGTCGACGCGGCGTGCGCGGTGCTGCGCCGCGCCGGCCTGCGCGAGCAGGTCATGATCGACTGCTCGCACGCCAATTCGGCCAAGCAGCCGCGGCGGCAGATCGACGTCGCGCGCGACATCGCGCGGCGCATCGCTGGCGGCGAGCGGCGCATCGGCGGCGTCATGATCGAAAGCCACCTGCACGAAGGCCGCCAGGAGCTCGGCGCCGAACTGCAGTACGGGGTGTCGATCACCGACGCCTGCCTGGGCTGGGACGACACGCTGCCCTTGCTGCACGAGCTCGCCGACGCGGTGCGGCAGGCGCGCGGCTGAGGCGCGGGACGGCATGCAAACCGGGGCGGCGGTGATGACGCACAAGCTGCCGTGCTCGGTGCTGGTGGTGATCCACACGCCGGCGCTCGACGTGCTGCTGATCGAGCGCGCGCGCCAGCCCGGTTTCTGGCAGAGCGTGACCGGCAGCATCGACCAACCCGACGAAGCGTTGCGCGAGACCGCGCGGCGCGAGGTGCGCGAGGAAACCGGCATCGTGGTCGGCGGCGACGCGGTGCCCGAGGCGGCGCTGCGCGACTGGGCGCTGTGCAACGTCTACGAGATCTACCCGAACTGGCGCCACCGCTACGCTGCCGGTGTGTGGAAGAACGTCGAGCACGTCTGGAGCCTGCAGGTGCCGGCCGGCACGCCGGTGGCCTTGAGCCCGCGCGAGCACCGCGCGGCGCGCTGGCTGTCGTGGCGCGAGGCGGCCGCGGCGTGCTTCTCGGCGTCGAACGCCGAAGCCATCCTGCAGCTGCCGCGGCGGCTGGGACGCACGCCGTGAACCTCGCGCCGGCCGCCGCGGGCGCCTTGCGCGTGGCCTCCTACAACATCCACAAGGGCGTGCTCGGCGTCGGCCCGACCAAGCGGCTGCGCATCCACGAGCTGCGCGACGGTCTGGCGCAGCTCGGCGCCGACCTGGTGTTCCTGCAGGAAGTGCAGTTCGAGCACAGGCGCCACGCGCGCCGCTTCGAACACTGGCCGCCGCAGCCGCAGCACGAAGTGCTCGGCGAAGCGCTGGGCATGCACACCGCCTACCAGACGAATGCGCGCACGCGCCACGGCGAGCACGGCAACGCGTTGCTGTCGCGCTACCCCATCCTCAGCGTCGCCCAGTACGACGTGTCCGACCACCGTTTCGAGCAGCGCGGGCTGCTGCACGTGCGGCTGCAGCTGCCGCGGCAGCGGCTGCATTGCATCGTCGTGCACTTCGGCTTGTTCGCGGCCAGCCGCTTGCGACAGAGCGCGCGGCTGGTGCAGTTCATCGCCGCGCAGGTGCCGGCGGATGAACCGGTGATCGTCGCCGGCGACTTCAACGACTGGCGCGGCGTGCTCGGCGCCGAGCTCGCCGCGGTGCGCTTGCACGACGTGTCGGCGCGCGCGGTCGGCGACGCGCACCTGCCGCGCTGGCACCACCGCGTGCGCACCTTCCCGGCCTTGCTGCCGCTGATGCCGCTGGACCGCATCTACGCGCGCGGCTTCACCGCCCATCGTGTCGCGCTGGGCTGGGGGACGAACTGGGCGCGGCTGTCGGACCACGCGCCGCTGCTGGTCGACCTGCAGCACGAGACGCTGCCGGGCTGAGGCGCCGGCGCATCGCGCCGGAGCCGCCGCGCCGGTACGGCCTGCGTGCACAATGGGGGCACCGTTTTCGCGTCCTCGTCGCATGCCTGCTGCTTCGTACCGTCCGCATTCGTCGCGCCGCCCGCGTTGGCGGCGGCGGCTGCGCACGGCGCTGCCGCGGCGCGCGGCGCGCGGCGTGGCCTGGGTCGGCGGCAATTGCGTCGAGCTGCTGCCGCTGGGCGAGGCGCTGTTTCCGGCGCTGCTGCGCGCCTGGGCCGCGGCGCGCAGCGAGATCTGGCTCGAGACCTACATCTTTCACGACGATGCGATCGCGCGCGCGCTGGCGCAGGCGCTGGTCGACGCGGCGCGGCGCGGCGTGCGGGTACGCGTGCTGGTCGACGGGCTCGGCTCGAACCGCTCGATCGCGACCTTGCGCGCGACCTTCGACGACGGCGGCGTCGAGTTCATGGTCTACCGCCCGTGGCAGCACTGGTTCGATCTGGTGCAGCGCGGCCACTGGCGGCGGCTGCACCGCAAGCTGTGCGTGGTCGACGGTCGCGAGGCCTTCGTCGGCGGCATCAACCTGATCGACGACCGCCTCGACCTGCACCACGGCTGGAGCGCGCAGCCGCGGCTGGATTACGCGGTGGCGCTGCGCGGCCCGGCGGTGGCCCAGGTGCGCGCGAGCATGCGCCGACTGTGGCTGCGCACCGCGGCCACCGGCAGCGTGCGTCGCCAGCTGGCGCATGCGCCGGGCCCGGATCTGCTGCGCAGCGCTCCGGTGCGTCGACGCTATCTCGCCGAGCTGTTCGACGCGGCGGCAGGGCGCGCGCCGGCGCCACCGCAACAGGGTTGCGCCGGCGCGGCGCCGACCATGCGCGCCGCGCTGGTCGTGCGCGACAACCTGCTGCACCGGCGTGCGATCGAGCACGCCTACGTGCGCGCGATCGACCGCGCGCGGCGTTCGGTGCTGCTGGTCACGCCGTATTTCTACCCGGGGCAGACCTTCCGCGACGCGCTCAAGGGCGCCGCCGCGCGCGGCGTCGAGGTCACGTTGCTGCTGCAGGGGCGCGCCGATTACCGCGCCGCGGCGTGGGCTGCGCAGGCCCTGTACGCGGAAATGCTGCACGCCGGCGTGGGCATCTTTGAATACCACCGCGCCTTCCTGCACGGCAAGGTCGCGGTGATCGACGAGCTGTGGGCGACGGTGGGCAGTTCGAACATCGACCCGCTGTCGCTGCTGGTCAACCGCGAGGCCAATCTGCTGGTGCGCGACGCCGCGTTCGC
>JAJZHH010000079.1:0-9739 GCA_021804595.1 Pseudomonadota bacterium | reverse complement strand
CTCAAGGCCTCTTGGGGCGGCCCTGCGAGGCCTTGGGTCTCATATAGCCAATAGTTGGAACGATATCGCGTTTGTGTATTTCCGCGGCCGCGTCGGCGTCGCCACAATGTGGCGTATGGATACCTCGAACCTGCTGTTTCGCGCGCGGCGCGCGGTTGCCGCATTCATCGCGCTGGCCGCCTGGGCCTTGAGCCAGGGGGCCAGTGCGGCGCCGCGCTGCGCACCGCTGCCCGGCGCGCTGCTCGACGCCGCGCAACTGCGTGCGCTGCTGCCGTGCGTGCGCGTCGTCGACATCCGGCAGGGCGACGACATCGCCGACGCGCCGTGGGCTGCCGGCCACATCCCCGGCGCGCTGGCCGCGCCGTACGCGCTGTGGCGCGGCCCGGCCGACGACCCCGGACGGCTGCTCGACCGCAGCGAGTTCCAGGCCTTGGTGCGCAAGCTCGGGCTGACGCGTGACACGCCGGTGGTGCTGGTCGCCGACGGCGGCTCGCCGAGCGATTTCGGCGCGCCGGCTCGCGTGTACTGGACGCTGAAATGGCTCGGGCTGCGCCAGCTGGCGATTCTCAACGGCGGCATGCAGGCGTGGAACGCCGCGCACGGGCCGCTGACGCGCGACTCCGCGACGCCGGCGCGCTCGGGCTTCGTCGCCGCGCCGCAAGCGGCGCTCGACGCCACCCGCGAGCAGATCGCGCAGTGGCTGGCGCACGACCCCGGCGCCGCGCAGCTGCTCGACGCCAGGCCGCGCGCGTTCTATCTCGGCCAGGTCAAGGCGCCGGCGGCGTGGCAGCCGGGCACCTTGCCCGGCGCCGCCGACTTCGCGTTCTCGCATTGGTTCCCCGACGGCTCGGGCACGCTGCCGCCGCTGCCTGAGCTGCAGCGCATCGCGCGCGAGCTGCCGCCGCGCGCGGCCGGCCAGCGCCTGGTGTCGTTCTGCAACACCGGCCACTGGGCCGCGATCAACTGGTTCGTGCTGTCCGAAGTGCTGCACCAGCCCGGCGTCGAGCTGTACCCCGAATCGATGGTCGGCTGGTCGCGTGCGCACCAGCCGATGGTGCACGTGCCGTCGCGCGGCGCGCAGCTGTGGGGCCAGTTGCAGCAGACCTGGAAATCGCTGTGAGCGCGTCGCGCATGGCCTGGCAGGGCGGCGCCGCCGCAGCGGCCGATGAGCCGCGTCGCGCCGCGCGCGCCGGCGCCGTCGCGCTGAGCGCGGCCGCGCTGGCCGCGTTCGCCGCGGTGACCTGGCTGGTCGGCTGGCGCCAGGGCCTGCTGTGGCTGCTCGGCGTCGGCTACGGCGTCGTGCTGGCGGCGGCCGCGTTCGGTTTCACCACCGGCTGGCGGGTCTGGATCACGCACCGCGATCCGGTCGGCATCTGGGCCCAGTTCGTCGCCATCGCGGTGGCGATGGTGCTGTGCGTGCCGCTGCTCGGCGCGCACCCCGAACTGCAGGGTGCCGACGGCCCGCTGTCGTTCAGCCTGGTGCTGGGCGCCTTCGTGTTCGGTGCCGCGATGCAGGTGGCCGACGGCTGCGGCTCGGGCACGCTGTACAAGGCCGGGCTCGGCCACCCGGTCAGCCTGCTGGCGCTGCCGGCGTTCGTGTTCGGCAGTTTCCTCGGCGCCGCGCAGCAGCCGGCGTGGCTGAGCCTGGGCGCGTGGCCGGCGTACAGCCTGCCGCAGCACCTCGGCGTCGGCGCGACGCTGGCGCTGCAGCTCGGCGCGCTGGCGCTGCTGGCGGCGTGGTTCGGCTGGCGCCGTGCGCCGCAGCCGCCGCGCACCTGGCGCGGGCCGGCGGTGTGGGTCGCGGCGGTGCTGCTTGGCCTGCTGGCGACGCTGAACCTGGTCGTCGCCGGGCAACCGTGGGGCATCGTCTACGGTCTCGGGCTGTGGGGCGCCAAGGTGGTGCAGGCGCTCGGGGTCGACCTCAGCCACAACGCGTTCTGGGGGCTGCCGACTATGCAGGCGCAGCTGCACGCGTCGCTGCTCGCCGACAACACCAGCATCACCGACCTGGGCATGCTGCTCGGCGCGCTGATCGCGGCCACCGCCGGCTCGCGCAGCTGCCCGCGGGTCAAGCTGCCGGCGCGCGCCTGGGGCGCCTCGGTGCTCGCCGGTCTGGTGCTGGGCTACAGCTCGCGGATGGCGTTCGGCTGCAACGTCGGCGCGTACTTCTCGGGCATTTCGACCGGCAGCCTGCATGGCTGGGTCTGGTTCGCCAGCGCCTTTGCCGGCAGCACGCTCGGCGTGCGCCTGCGCACCGCGCTGGGCATCGGGAGCGGACGATGAAGCGCCGCGGCTGGACCCTGTGGCTGCTGTGGGTGGTGCTGGCGGCGCTGGTCGTGCTCGACTGGCATGCCAGCGCCGAGCACCAGCGCTTCGCCGAGCCGCCGCCGCTGGCGCTGGGGCATGGGCCGGCGCCCGACGCCGGGCATTGTTCACTGGCGCCGGGCAAGTAGCGCTAGAGTAGGGCTTTCCCGCGAAAGCCCTCGATGCTCGCCTACCGTCACGCCTTCCACGCCGGCAACGCCGCCGACGTGCTCAAACACACCGTGCTGCTCGAGGTGCTCGCGCGCATGGCGGCCAAGGACAAGGGCTTCCTCTACGTCGACACCCACGCCGGCGCCGGCAGCTACCGGCTGGGCGAGCGCATGGCGCAGCGCCTGGCCGAGTATGAAGGCGGCGTCGGCGCGCTGTGGCGGCGCGACGACGCGCCGCCGGCGGTCGCCGCCTACCTGGCGGCGATTCGCGAGTTCAACCGCGACGGCGTGCTGCGCGTCTACCCGGGGTCGCCGCGGCTGGCGGCCGCGCGGCTGCGCGAGCAGGACCAGATGGTGCTGTTCGAGCTGCATCCGAGCGACTACCGCGCGCTGCGCGCCGAGTTCGGCGCCGACGCGCAGTTGCGCCCCGAGGACGGTTTCAACGGCCTGAAGGCGCTGCTGCCGCCGCCGACGCGGCGCGGCGTCGTGCTGATCGATCCGTCGTACGAGCTCGACAGCGACTACACGCGCGTGCTCGGTTGCCTGCGCGACGCGCTGACGCGCTTTGCCACCGGTGTCTACCTGGTCTGGTATCCGCAACTGCAAAGTCTCGAGTCGAGCCAGCTGCCGCGTCGGCTCAAGGCGCTGGCGCCGGCCGGCTGGCTGCATGCGCAGCTGACCACCGACGCGCCGCGCGCCGATGGCTTCGGCCTGCTCGGCAGCGGCATGTTCGTGATCAATCCGCCGTATGGCCTGCGCGACGCGCTGGCCGCCGCGCTGCCGTGGCTGGCCGCGAAGCTGGGTACCGCCGGCGTCGCGCGCTGGGTGCTCGACGCGCACGAGCCGTGATGCGCCCGGGCTGGCCGCGCTCGTTCTCGGCGCTGCTGCTCGGCGGCTTCGCGCTGGTCATGCTGCCGCTGTTGTTCGGCATGGGGTACGCGGCCTACGCGCAGCAGGAGCTGGCCGCGCGCTCGCGCGCGGCGTTGGCGCTGACGCTGCAGGTCACACGCGGCACGCGCCAGCTGGCCGACGACCTGGCCGGCTTGCAGCGCGCCGCCGGCCAGTTTTTCGTGCTGCAGGATCCGCAGTTGCGCGGCGGCATGCGCGACGCGCACGCGGCGCTGCAGAGCAACCTGCAGGCGCTGGCGGCGCTGCCGCTGGGCGCCGACGGCGCGGCGCGGCTGTCCCGCTTCGGCCGTGACGAGACCGCGCTGTATGCGCAGCTCGACGCCGCGGCGGGCAACGGGTTGCAGCGCTTCGACCACTACGCGCCTGAGTTCGACGCGCTGGCCGCCGGCGCGACGCAGCTCGAGCAGGCTGGCAATGCGCTGGTCGAGCGGCGCGCGATGGCGTTGACGCGCCGCGCCCACGCCTTGCGCGTGATCCTGCTGGTGCAGGCGGCGGCCGCGGTGCTGCTGTCGCTGCTGCTGGCGGCGCTGCTGTCGTGGCTGCTGGGGCGCCCGGTGCGGCAGATCGAGCAGGCGATCCAGCGCCTGGGCGCCGGCGATCTACGGCCGCAGCCGGCGGTGCGCGGCCCGTCCGACCTGGTGCTGCTCGGCGAACAGCTCGACTGGCTGCGGCTGCGGCTGCGCGACGTCGACGAGCAGAAACAGCGCTTCCTGCGCCACGTCTCGCATGAACTGAAGACGCCGTTGGCGTCGCTGCGCGAAGGTGTCGCGCTGCTGGCCGACGAAGTCGGCGGTGCCTTGAGCGCGCAGCAGCGCGAAATCACGCAGATCATGCAGGGCAACGCTCGCGACCTGCAGCAGCGCATCGAGAACCTGATCGGCTACAGCCGGGCGCAGCGCCGGCTCGACCCGCTGCTCGCCGACCGCGTCGACCTCGACGAACTGCTCGATGCGATCCTGCGGCGCAACGACCTGGCCTTGCGCGCGCGCCATCTGCGCGTCGAGCGCAGCGGTTCGGCGCCGCCGCTGCTCGGCGACCGCGGCAAGCTCGACACGGTGTTCGAGAACCTGCTGATCAATGCCTTGCGCTTCAGCCCCGACGGCGGCGTGATCCGCGTCGAGCTCGGCGTCGACGACGACGGCATTCGCGTGCGCGTGCGCGACCAGGGGCCCGGGGTCGACGAGGCCGATCGCGCGCAACTGTTCGAGGCCTTCTTCCAGGGCCGCCGGCAGCCGGCGCAGGCGGCGCCGGGCAGCGGCCTGGGTCTGGCGATCGCGCGCGAGTTCGCGCGGCTGCACGGCGGCGACGTCGTGCTGTGCGACGAGGCGCCAGGGGCGTGTTTCGAAGTCAGGCTGCCGTGGCGGCCCGAGCCGGCGACGCAGGAGGCACGGTGAGGCAAACCCGAAAACTGAGCGCGCTGCTGGGCGCGGCCGCGCTCGCCGGTTGCGCGCATGCGCCGGCGCGCCCGACGGCAACCGCGCCGGGGAGCGCCGCGGCGCCAGCGGCGGTGGCCGTCGCGGCGGCACCGGCACGCGCGGCATCGCCAGCGGCGACTGTCGAGACGTTGCGCGGCAAGCCGGTGGCGCTGACGATGACGCCGATCGGCGACATGTTGCAGCGCGTCGGCGCGCAGACGCAGGCCGCGGCCGACGCCGACGAGCGACGGCTGCGCGCGCTGGGGTCGGCGCGCAGCGCGCTGCAGCGCGTGCATCTGGCGTATCTGCTGCTGGCGCGGGCTGCTCCGTCGGTCGAGCAGGCGAATCAGGCACTGGAATTGCTTGCCGGACTGGACCAGCCGGTCGCCGACTCCGGCGCGCGGCAGTTCGTGCGCGTGCTGCAGCGGCTGGCGCGACAGACGCTGCAGCTGACGCAGCAGCGCGCCGCGCTCGGCCGGGCGAACCGGCAGATCGCCGATCTGCAGGACAAGATCGCGCAGATCAAGAATCTGGAGGTGCAGTTGCAGGACCGACGCAAGCAGGGGCAGACGCCGTGAAAGGCGCAGCGGTATTGATCGTCGACGACGACGCCGACTTGCGCCGGCTGCTCGACATGAGGCTGAGCGCGGCCGGTTACCGCGTGGCCACCGCGGCCAGTGGCGAGGAGGCCTTGAGCCGGCTGGCGGTCGAGCGGCCGCGCGCGGTGATCACCGATTTGCGCATGCCCGGCATCGACGGCCTGCAGCTGTTCGCGCGCATCCACGCCGCCGACCCGGCGTTGCCGGTGATCGTGCTGACCGCGCACGGCAGCATTCCGGATGCGGTGGCGGCGACGCAAAGCGGCGTCTACGGCTATCTGACCAAACCCTTCGAGGCCGCCGAACTGCTCGCGCTGCTGGCGCGAGCGGTCGGCACGGCGGCCGCGCCGGCGCGATTCGCCGACATCATCACGGTCAGTCCGCTGATGCGCGCGCTGCTCGACGAAGTCGCGCTGGTCGGCGCCAGCGAAGCCAGCGTGCTGCTGCAAGGCGAGTCGGGCACCGGCAAGGAAATGCTGGCGCGCGCGCTGCATCAGGCGAGCCCGCGGCGGCGCGGGCCGTTCGTCGCGATCAACTGCGCGGCGATTCCCGAGGCGCTGCTCGAAAGCGAGCTGTTCGGCCACGCGCGCGGCGCGTTCACCGGTGCCGACAGCGCGCGTCGCGGGCTGCTGCTCGGCGCCAGCGGCGGCACGCTGTTCCTCGACGAGATCGGCGACATGCCGCTGGCGCTGCAGGCCAAGCTGCTGCGTGTGTTGCAGGAACGCGAAGTGCGCCCGTTGGGCGCCGCCGAATCGGTCGCGGTCGACGTGCGCGTGATCTCGGCGACGCACCGCGACCTCGACGCGGCGACCGCCGCGCACCAGTTCCGCGAGGATCTGTACTACCGGCTCAACGTCGTCAATCTGCACGTGCCGCCGTTGCGCGAGCGGCGCGAGGACATCGCGGCGCTGGCCCAGCACTTCGTCGAGCGGCTGGCGCGCAAGCACGGCCGACGCATCGCCGGCTTCACCCCCGACGCGCTCGAGCTGCTGCTGCGCGCCGACTGGCCCGGCAACATCCGCCAGCTGATGAACGTGGTCGAGCAGTGCTGCGCGCTGTGCACGACGGTGCGCATCCCGGCCGCGCTGGTGGCGCGCGCGTTGCGCACGCGCCCCAGCGAAATCCTCAGCTACGCCGAGGCCAAGGAGCGCTTCGAGCGCGATTACCTGGTCAACCTGATGAAGCTGACCGGCGGCCAGGTGACCGAGGCCGCGCGGCTGGCGCAGCGCAACCGCACCGAGTTCTACCGCCTGCTGCAGAAGCACGGCCTCTCGGCGGCCTTGTTCAAGCCCGCCGAGGACGTTTGACTGTCGCCATCAGGCGACAAAAAACCAGCGTTCATTCAAGAGCTTGCGCGCTTGCGCCGATTTGCGTCGGGTCATGGCGACAAAACCGCGGCAAGCTCGGCGACGTGCTGCGACCGGCATCCCTCCCGGCGCGGCAAGCTGCTGATTCGGCGTCGGAAATTTGGTTTGGCACGCGGGTTGCTTGGAGTCGTGCACGATCCCTTTGCGGCGCTGCTCGATGGTGGCGCCGATGATTCCTGCCGTTGCACGCCTACGCCATGCCGATCCTGTTGCCGATTCACCGCCTGCGCGCCGTGCGCTTCGCGATCGCCGCGAGCCTGCTGGCGATCGGCGCGCAGCTGGCCACGGCGCACGCCGCCGGCATGCCGCCGGACAGCGCGGCGAGCGGGCCGGCGGGCTCGGCATCGACGCCCGCACGCTGAGCCGCCCGACATCCTCATCCCCCCTTGGCCAAGCTTTCCGCTTGGCATTTTTTTGCCCGCCGGCGGCGTCGCGCGGCGCTCAATGCAGCTTGACGCGCGGGCCCACGCGCCGCGCGATGCGCTGCGCCAGCGTCAGCCACAGCGTGCGCTGCCAGCCGTGCACGGTGCACAGGTGGCGGCGCGACAGCAGCCAGTAGGCCAGGCGCGCGAGACGCCCGCGCACGTACAGCGTGCGCGGCAGCAGTCGCCCGGCCAGGCGCTGCAGCAGCCCTGGTGCGCGGCGGCACCGCTGCGTCGTGTCCGGGCCACGGGCACGCGGCGCAATCGCTGATCGCGTAGACCGCATCGTCGCGCGTGGTCTGCAGCGTGTCGCGCACGACGAGGCGGCCCTGGCGGTCGAGCTCGAGCCCGTCGAGCTCGCGCAGCAGCCCCGGCGCGCGGATGCCGGCAGCCCAGACGATGATTTCGGCCGGGTGGAAGTCGCCGCCGGCGGTGGCGACGCCGTCGGCGCGCACTTCGTCGACGCGCTGTCCGGTGCGTACGCTCACGCCGAGGCGCTGCAACTCGGCGGCCGCCGCAGCGGACAGGCGCGGCGGCAGCGGCGGCAGGAGGCGCGACGCCGCTTCGAGGACGGTCACGTGCACGCCGCTTGCGCGCCGGCCACGGTCGAGGCCGTAGCGGGCCAGCGCCTGCGTCGCGCGGTGCAGTTCGGCGGCCAGCTCGACCCCGGTGGCGCCGCCGCCGACGATGACGATTTCGAGCTGCGACGGGCGCAGCGGCCCGGCCTGGGTGCGCGCGGCAATGTGGGCGTCGAGCACGCGGCGCTGCAGCCGGGCCGCGTCGGCCCGGGTCGGCGCGATGCGCACGAGGCGGCGCGCGCGGTCGATGCCGTCCATCGCGCCGAGGCGGTAGCTGTAGGGGTGGCGGCTGGCCTGCGCGAGGTGGTCGAGCTCGGCCTCGTCGACGCCCAGCGTGCCGGCCGCCGCCTGGTGCAGCAGCGGCTTCCACAAATGGGTGCGCTCGCGCTCGACCAGCGCGACGCTGGCCTGTCGGCGCCGGCCGACTGTGTTGCCCAGCCGCGTCGCCAGTTCGAGCCCGCCGGCACCGCCGCCGACGATCACGATGCGAGGCACCACCGGTTCGGAGCGATCCATCAGCCCTCCCGTCAACGCCATCCTTGGCCGCATTGTCAACGTGCCGCGCGAGCGCATGGCCTTAAGCCCTGCGCGCAGGCGCACAATTGGGGCCCGCGCGCGTCGAACACAACTCCATAAGATGTCCCAAGAACTCGAATCCACCCCCGGCTTTGCCGACCTCGGCCTTGCTTCCGAACTGCTCGACGCGCTGCGCGCGCTGGGCTACGAGACGCCGTCGCCGATCCAGGCGCAGGCGATCCCGCAGCTGCTCGGCGGCGCCGACCTGATCGGCCAGGCGCAGACCGGAACCGGCAAGACCGCGGCGTTCGCACTGCCGATCGTGCAGCGCGTCGACGTCGAGCTGGCGCGGCCGCAGGCGCTGGTGCTGGTGCCCACGCGCGAACTGGCGATCCAGGTTGCCGAAGCCTTCGCCAGCTACGCGGCGCGGCGCGCCGGCTTCCACGTGCTGCCGATCTACGGCGGGCAGAGCTATGTGCCGCAGCTGGCCGCGCTGCGGCGCGGCGCCCACGTCGTCGTCGGCACGCCGGGGCGCGTGATCGACCACCTCGAGCGCGGCACGCTGCAGCTTGATTCCCTGCGTCATCTGGTGCTCGACGAAGCCGACGAAATGCTGCGCATGGGCTTCATCGACGACGTCGAGGCGGTGCTGCAGCGCACGCCGCCGCAGCGCCAGATCGCACTGTTCTCGGCGACGATGCCGCCGGCGATCCGCGCCATCGCCCAACGCCATCTGCGCGAGCCGCGCGAAGTGACGATCCAGGCTCGCACGACGACCGCGATGCAGGTGCAGCAGCGCTGCTGGATGGTCAGCGGCCTGCACAAGCTCGACGCGCTGACGCGCATCCTCGAAGTCGAGGACTTCGACGCGATGATCGTGTTCGCGCGCACCAAGCTGGGCACCGAGGAGCTGGCCGACAAGCTCGCCGCGCGCGGTTTCGCGACCGCGGCGCTCAACGGCGACGTGCAGCAGAATCAACGCGAGCGCATCGTGCAGCGGCTCAAGGATGGCCAGATCGACATCCTGGTGGCGACCGACGTGGCTGCGCGCGGGCTCGACGTCGACCGCATCAGCCACGTCGTCAACTACGACATCCCGGCCGACGTCGAGTCCTATGTGCACCGCATCGGCCGCACCGGCCGCGCCGGTCGCAGCGGTCACGCGATCCTGTTCGTGACGCCGCGCGAGCGCTACCTGCTGCAGGCCATCGAGCGCGCGACGCGGCAGAAGATCGCGCCGATGCAGCTGCCCAGCACCGAGGACGTCAACGATCGTCGCGTCGCGCGCTTCCTGCAGCGCATCACCGAGGCGCGCGAACTCGAAGGGCTGGAGCCGTTCCAGGCGCTGGTCGAACGCTACGAACGCGAGCACGACGTGCCGGCGCTGGAAATCGCCGCGGCGCTGGCGCGCCTGCTGCAGGGCGACACGCCGCTGCTGCTGCAGCCCGAAGCGCGCGCG
>JAJZHH010000167.1 GCA_021804595.1 Pseudomonadota bacterium | reverse complement strand
TGGTCATCGCGCCGCTGTTCAACCGCTTCGAGCCGCTGGCCGACGGCGAAGTCAAAAGCCGCGCGCAGGCCTTGATGCAGCGTTGCGGCTTCGCGCTGCAGGGCTTGTACGTGATGGACGGCTCGCGTCGCAGCGCGCACGCGAACGCTTATTTCACCGGCATCGGCGCAGCGCGCCGCGTCGTCCTGTTCGACACGCTGCTGACGCAACTGACGCCGCCCCAGGTCGAAGCGGTGCTGGCGCACGAAGTCGGCCACTACCAGCGCCACCACATCCGCCAGCGGCTGTGGCTGACGCTGGCGATGAGCCTGCTCGGCTTCGCGGCGCTGGGCTGGCTGGCCAGCCGCGGCTGGTTCTACGCCGGGCTGGGCGCGGGCAGCCCACCGGTGCCGCAGCAGCAGGCGGTGGCGCTGATCCTGTTCATGCTGGTGCTGCCGGTGTTCGGCGTGTTCGCCACGCCGCTGGGCGCCGCCTGGTCGCGGCGCCACGAATTCGAGGCCGACGCCTACGCCGCGGCGCACGCCGACGCCGCCGAACTCGGCGCCGCGCTGGTCAGCATGTACCGCGACAATGCCAGCACGCTGACCCCCGACCCGCTGTACGTGCGCTTCCACTACAGCCACCCGCCGGCGCTGCAGCGCCTGGCGCGGCTGGGCGCGCTGCCGCGGGCATGAGCGCCGCGAAGAGGGTCGTTCGATGACCGCGCCGCCGATCGCGGCGCGCATCGTCGCTGCGCACGGGCGTCATTTCGTCGCCGCCGCCGCCGACGGCGTCGAATGGCGCTGCGTCACGCGCGGCAGGCGCGCCGACGTCGTCTGCGGCGACCAGGTGCTGCTGCAAGCCGGCGACCCGGCGCTGATCGAACGCGTGCTGCCGCGACGCAACACGCTGTGGCGCGAGGACGCGTGGCGCACCAAGGTGTTCGCGGCCAACCTCGACCTGCTGCTCGTCGTCACCGCGGCCGAACCCAGCCCCAACCTGGAACTGGTCGGTCGCGCGCTGATCGCCGCGCGCGCCGAGGACATCGACACCGCGATCGTCGTCAACAAGGCCGACCTGCCGGCGACCGCGGCGCTGCGCGCGCGGCTGCAGCCGCTGGCCGCGCTCGGCTACCCGCTGCTCGAACTCAGCGTGCGCGCCGACCCGGCGCAGGCGCGCGAGCTGCTGCGGCCGTGGCTGGACGGGCGCACCAGCATGCTGATCGGTGCCTCCGGCGTCGGCAAGTCGACGCTGGTCAATGCGCTGGTGCCGGGGCTGCAACTGGCCACGCAGGCGATCTCGGACGCGCTGGACTCGGGCCGGCACACGACGACGGCGACGCGGCTGTACGCACTGCCCGGTTTCGCGCCCGGCAGCGCGCTGCTCGACTCACCCGGCTTCCAGGCCTTCGGCCTGCATCAGCTGTCGGTCAGCCAGCTGCAGCACGCGCTGCCCGAGCTCGAATCGCGGCGCGGCCAGTGCCGCTTCCACAATTGCACCCACCGCCAGGAACCCGGCTGCGCGGTGCGCGACGCGGTGCACGCCGGCGCGATCGACGGCGAGCGCTACGCGCTGTACCTGCGCGTGCTGCAGGAACTGCTCGACGCGCCGCGCAACTGACGGTTCAGTCGGCGAGCTGGCCGAGCAGCAGGAACTCCATCAGCGTCTTTTGCACATGGAGCCGGTTCTCGGCTTCGTCCCAGACGACGCTTTGCGCACCGTCGATGACTTCGGCGGCGACTTCCTCGCCGCGATGCGCAGGCAGGCAATGCATGAACACCGCGTCGGGAGCCGCTCGCGCCATCATCGGCGCGTCGACCATGAAGCCCTGGAACGCCGCCAGCCGCGCCGCGTTCTCGGCCTCGTAGCCCATGCTGGTCCACACGTCGGTGGTCACCAGGTGCGCGCCGGCGCAGGCCTCGCGCGGATCGTCGAAGCTGCGCAGCTGCGCGGCCTGCGCGGCGCTGAGCGGGTAATCGGCGCGCTGCAGGTCGACGCGGTAACCGGGCGGGCCGCTGAAATGCACGCGGAAGTCGAGGATCGCCGCCGCCTGCAGCCAGGTGTAGAGCATGTTGTTGGCGTCGCCGATCCACGCCACCGTGCGCCCGGCGATGTCGCCGCGGTGCTCGATGTAGGTGAACACGTCGGCCAGCACCTGGCACGGATGGAATTCGTTGGTCAAGCCGTTGATCACCGGCACCCGCGAGTTGGCCGCGAAGCGCTCGACGATGTCCTGCCCGTAGGTGCGGATCATGACCAGATCGACCATGCGCGAAAACACCTGCGCGGCGTCCTCGATCGGCTCGCCGCGGCCGAGTTGCGAGTCGCGCGTGTTGATGTAGATCGCGGCACCGCCGAGCTGGTGCATGCCGGCTTCGAAGCTCAGCCGCGTGCGAGTCGAGTGCTTCTCGAAGATCATCGCCAGCGTGCGGTCGACCAGCGGCTGGTGCAGCTCGTAGCGCTTGAACTTGCGCTTGATCAGCGCGGTGCGGCGGAACAGGTAGGCGTACTCGTCGCGGTCGAGGTCGGTGAACTGCAGGTAATGGCGGGGGGGCGTCATGGCGTTCGGTCTCCGGCTCGAGGATGTCAGGCAGCGCCGACGAAGCGCTGGATCAGCGGCACCAGCCGCGACACCAGTTCCTCGGCTTCCTCCTGGCGCAGGATCAGCGGCGGCAGCAGGCGCACGACGCGGTCGTGGGTGACGTTGATCAGCAGGCCGGCCTGCAGCGCCTGCCCGACCAGCGCGCCGCAGTCGCGGTCGAGCTCGACGCCGAGCATCAGCCCGCTGCCGCGCACGTCGACCACCGCGGGCAGCGCGCCGAGGCGCTGGCGCAGCTGATCGAGCATCCAGTCGCCGATGCGCCGCGCGTTGTCGAGCAGCCCCTCGTCCTCGACGATGGCCAGCGTCTCCAGCGCCGCGCGGCACGCCAGCGGGTTGCCGCCGAAAGTCGTGCCGTGCTGTCCGGGGCCGAACAGCGCGGCCGCGGCGCCCCAGCCGAGCAGCGCGCCGATCGGCACGCCCGACGCCAGCCCCTTGGCCAGCGCTACCGCGTCGGGGCGCACCTCGGCCCACTGGTGCGCGAACCAGCGCCCGGTGCGCCCGGTGCCGCACTGCACCTCGTCGATGATCAGCAGCCAGCCGCGTTCGTCGCAGACGCGGCGCAGCAGGCGCAGATAGTCGGCGTGAGCCGGGCGGATGCCGCCCTCGCCCTGGATCGCCTCGACCAGCACCGCGACGATGTCGGCGTCGCCGCTGACCGCGCGCAAGGCGTCGGCGTCGTTCAGCGGCAGCCGCACGAAGCCCTCGACCAGCGGCTCGAAGCCCTTTTGCACCTTCGGGTTGCCGGTGGCCGACAGCGTCGCCAGCGAACGGCCGTGGAAGGCGTCGTCGAACACGACGATGCGCGGACGCTCGACGCCGCGGCGGTGGCCGTGCAGGCGCGCAAGCTTGATCGCCGCTTCGTTGGCTTCGAGCCCGGAGTTGCAGAAGAACGCCGCGTCGGCGCCGGAAATCGCGCACAGGCGGTCGGCGAGCTGCTCCTGCAGCGGGATGCGGTACAGGTTCGAGGTGTGGATCAGCCGCCCGGCCTGGTCGTGCAGCGCGGCGACCAGCCGCGGATGCGCGTGACCGACGGTGTTGACCGCAATGCCCGACAGCGCGTCGAGGTAGCGCCGCCCGTCGACGTCCCACATCCAGACGCCCTGCCCGTGGCTGAACGCGACCGGCAAGCGGTTGTAGGTGGTCATCAGGTGCGCGGACATCGACATCCTCCCAGGTCAACAAGTGAAAAAGCCCGCCTCGCGGCGGGCTCGGCC
>JAJZHH010000166.1 GCA_021804595.1 Pseudomonadota bacterium | reverse complement strand
TATTGGTGGAGCCGGGGGGAATTGAACCCCCGTCCGCAAACATTCCACCGCAAGCTCTACATGCTTAGTGTCATCATTTGGATTTAACGAATCAGCCGCAGATGCACATGCTGCTGAATTCGCGATCCGCTTGATTTAATTGCCGGGCACGCGGCGCGCCCGTCAACGATCCGATGTGCATGACCTCGCCGGTGTTGCCACCACGGCCCATCAGCAAGCCGCTGCGAGGCTCACCGCAATTAAGCGGCGAGTGCGAAACTATTGTCGTTCGCGTTTAACTTGATTCCAGTGGATTAACGAGCTGACTGGTGCTCGGCATGCACTCCACGACTTCCACGTTCACGTCGAAACCGGGTCGGCCCCGATGGGGCGGATCATAGCCGATCCGCGTCCATGCTGCATGAAGTGGAGCCGGCAGCGCGGAATTCAAGAGCGCGGCGCGGCGCCGCCCCGTATCATTTCCGGATGCCCGCCCCTGTACCTGCAGTCCGCCTTCGGCCGCGCCGGCCGCGGCAAGCCCTCCGCAGTTCCCACCTGAACCCGGACCATGTGCGGCATCTGCGGTGAACTGCGCCTCGACGGCGCGCCGCCGGACTTGGGCCCGGTGCACCGCATGCGCGACGCGATGGCCGCACGCGGCCCCGACCATGCCGGTGCGTGGCGCGACGACCGCGTCGCCTTCGGCCATCGGCGGCTGGCGATCATCGACCTGAGCGCGGCCAGCGACCAGCCGCTGGTCGACGCCGCCAGCGGCTGCGTGCTGGTGTTCAACGGCGTGATCTACAACTACCGCGAACTGCGCGAGGAGTTGCGCCGCGCCGGCCACGCGTTCAGCAGCGACGGCGACAGCGAAGTCGTGCTGCGCGCCTGCCTGGCCTGGGGCGACGACGCGCCGCGCCGGCTCGAAGGCATGTTCGCGTTCGCGCTGTGGGACCCGCGCCGCGGCGAGCTGCTGCTGGCGCGCGACCGCTTCGGCATGAAGCCGCTGTACCTCAGCGACGACGGCGCGCGGCTGCGTTTCGCGTCGACGCTGCCGGCGCTGCTCGCCGGCGGCGGCGTCGACCGCACGCTCGACGACGTCGCGCTGCACCATCTGTTCACGCTGCACGCTGTGGTTCCGGCGCCGCGCACCGTCTTGCGCGGCGTGCGCAAGCTGCCGCCGGCGCACACGCTGCGCGTGGCCGTCGACGCCACGCGCAGCCTGCGCCGCTACTGGAGCCTGCGCGCGACGCGCCCGCAGCCGCTGCCCGACACCGGCGAATGGCTGCAGCGCACGCGCAGCACGCTGCAGGCGGCGATCGACAGCCACTTGCAGGCAGCCGACGTGCCGGTCGGCGTGCTGCTGTCGGGCGGCCTCGACTCGAGCCTGCTGGTGGGCATGCTGGCCGAGCGCGGCGCCGACCTGCGCACCTACTCGATCGGCTTCGAGAACGTCGACCCGCGCGCCGAGCCGGCCGACGAATTCGTCTATTCCGACGCGGTCGCGCAGCGTTTCGGCACCCGCCATCACAAGCGGCTGGTACGCAACGCCGAAGTGCTCGAGCGGCTGCCGCAGACGGTGGCGCGGATGAGCGAGCCGATGTTCAGCCACGACGTCGTCGCCTTCGACCTGCTGTCGGAATGGGTCGGTGCCGACCTCAAGGCGGTGCTGGCCGGCCAGGGCGCCGACGAGGTGTTCGCCGGCTACTTCTGGTACCCACGGATGCAGCAGGCCAGCGGCACGCCGCTGCAGCGTTTCGCGTCGCACTATTTCGACCGCGACCACGCCGAATGGCTGGCGTTCATCGATCCGGCGCACCACGTGCCGGACCTGACATCGGAGCTGGTCGACGACGCGCTGCAGCAGCCCGACGCCGACGACTATCTCGACCGCGTGCTGCGCTTCGACGTCAGCACGCTGATCGTCGACGACCCGGTCAAGCGCGTCGACAACCTGCCGATGGCGCACGCGCTGGAACTGCGCGTGCCTTTCCTCGACCGCGCTCTGGTCGAGCTGGCGGCGTCGATGCCGCCCGAGCTGAGGCTGCGCGACGGCGGCAAGTTTCCGCTCAAGGCGATCGCCCGCGGCATCCTTCCCGACAGCGTGATCGACCGGCCCAAGGGGTATTTTCCGGTACCGGCGCTGCACCACGTGCGCGGCGAATTCCTCGAGTACATGCGCGACCTGCTCGAGTCCGGCGCGTGCCGCGCACGCGGGCTGTACCAGCGCGACGCGGTCGCGCGGCTGCTCGACGCGCCCGAAGCCGACGCCAACTTCACGCGGCTGCGCGGCAGCAAGCTGTGGCACGCGGCGCTGCTCGAGTGGTGGCTGCAGGTCCACGTCGACCGCGCGCCCTCCTGAACCGGCGAGCTCGCGATGATCGAACGCCTGAATCGCGAATCCGGCTGCCTGAGCCTGGATCGCGCCGCGCTGCGCGCCGCGCTCGAATCCGAGCTCGGCCAGCCGGGGCTGTACGCGCTGGTGGCCGAGCGCAACCCGCACATGTTCTCGGCGCTGCCGGTGTTCGTCGCCGAGCGCCAGCTGCAGCGCATGCGCGAGGTCGTGCGCGCGGTGCACACGGTGGCCGCGCTGCCCGGCTGGTGCGACGCCGCGCTGGCCGACGCGCCGGCCGCGGCGCGACGCGACCCCGGCAACCCGGGGCTGTTCCTCGGCTTCGACTTTCACCTCGAGGGCGACGCGCTGTCGCTGATCGAGATCAACACCAACCCGGGCGGCGCGCTGCTGTCGGCGGCGCTGGCGCGCGCGCAACGCGCCTGCTGCGACGCGATGCGCGAGCCGCTGGCACGCGCGCCGCGACCCGAGGCGTTCGAGGCCGCGTTGCTCGAGATGTTCGCCGCCGAGTGGCGCAGCGGCGGCCGCGACGGGCTGCCGCGGCGCCTGGCGATCGTCGACGACGCGCCGCAGCAGCAGTATCTGTACGCCGAGTTCGTGCTGTTCCAGCGCCTGCTGGCGCGCGCCGGCATCGATTCGCGCGTGGTCGACGCGGCGCAGTTGCGCGTTGAGCACGGCGCGCTGACGGCCGCCGGCGAGGCCTTCGACTTCGTCTACAACCGGCTGACCGATTTCGATTTCGCGCAAGACACGCACGCTGCGCTGCACCAGGCCTGGGACAAGGACCTGGCGCTGATCGCGCCGCACCCGCGCGCGCACGCGCTTTACGCCGACAAACGCCGTCTGGTGCTGCTCGGCGACGCCGCGCGGCTGCGCGCGCTCGGTGCCGACTCGATCGACGCCGAGCTGCTGGCGGCGACCGTGCCGTTCACCGAGATCGTCGACGATGTGCACGCCGAGCGGCTGTGGGCGCAGCGCCGCGAGCTGTTCTTCAAGCCCTGGGCGGGCTTCGGCAGCCGCGCCGCTTACCGCGGCGACAAGCTCACGCGCAGCGTCTGGGGCGACATCCTGCAGGGGCGCTACGTCGCGCAGCGGCTGGCGCCCCCAGGGCGGCGCGTGGTCGGCGCCGACGCGCTGAAGTTCGACTTGCGGGCCTACGCCTACGGCGGCGACGTGATGTGGTTCTCGGCGCGGCTGTACCAGGGCCAGACGACCAACTTCCGCACGCCCGGCGGCGGCTTCGCGCCGGTGCTCGGCGGCTGAGCGCCGTGCCGCTTGACCGGCGTCAACGCGCTTGCCGCAACGCAGCATTACAACGGGTCGATCGCTGGAGGGACAGATCATGTCGTCGCAACCGATAAGCCGCAATCCGGCACGTCGCCGCACGCGCGCGGCGCCAGCCGCGGACGCCACCGCGCCGAGCGCGAGCGCGGCGCCGCGGCGGCGCCCGCCGCGCGTGACGCCGG
>JAJZHH010000078.1 GCA_021804595.1 Pseudomonadota bacterium | reverse complement strand
TGCTGCGCGAATTCTGGACCGGCATCCACTGGAGCGGTGCGCTCGACGCCTGGCTGCCGCGGCGCCTGACCCGCGAGCTCGGGCGCCGTCGTTTCGACCCGTCGTTGCGGCCCTATCTGCGCCAGGCGCCGGGCTGCGAGGCGGTGCGGCTGCTGGCCCAGCGCGTCGGCCTGTCGCGGTGGACCTCGGGCGAGGCGGCACCGTTCTCGCCCAATGGCTGCCATGTCGCGCTCGATCGGCGCGTGGCACGGCGCCTCGGCCGGCTGCGCGGCCTCGGCGGCGTGTACGCCTACGACCATGCGGCACGCGACAGTTTCGTGCGCGCCGGCCAACTCGGCCTGCGCCGCCTTTACGACCTGCCGATCGGCCATTGGCGGGCGCTGCGTGACGTCATCACCGAAGAGGTCGAGCGACAACCGCAATGGTGCAGCAGCGCTCCGTCGCTGGACTTTCCGGACGCCGTGTATTCGCGCAAGGACGACGAGCTTCGCCTGGCCGATCGCATCATCGTCGCCAGCACGTTCACGCGGCGCACGCTGGAGGCGTTCCCGGAGCCGCTGGCGCCGGTCTCCGTGGTGCCTTACGGTGCCCCTGAGCCGTTGGCGGCGTTGCCGCCGGCGGCCGCGCGCGCGCAGCCCTTGCGCGTGCTCTACGTGGGACGCATCGGCCTGGGAAAAGGTATCGCCTATCTGCTCGAGGCGGTCGGAAGACTGGCCGGCGCAGTCGAGTTGACCTTGCTGGGCAGTGTCGACGGGGTCGGCGCAGGCGCGCTGCGCGAACTCGCGCGCCACCGTATGCTGGCGCCGAGGCCGCACGGCGAAGTGCTCGACGAAATGGCGCGCCACGACGTCTTCGTCTTCCCCTCGCTGTTCGACGGCTTCGGTCTGGTCATGCTCGAGGCCATGTCGCGCGGCCTGCCGGTGATCGCGACGACCAACAGCGGCGGGCCCGACCTGATCCGCGAAGGCGTCGACGGTTTCATCGTGCCGATCCGCGACGCCGAAGCCATGGCCCGGCACCTCGCCGGCCTCGCCGAGGACCGCGAACGGTTGGAACAGATGCGCCTGGCCGCGCTGGCCGCAGCCGGGCGCCGCAGTTGGGAGGCTTACCGCCGCAGTCTGGCGGCGATCTGTGCGGCCGAAATTGGAGGGGCACGATGAGTTCGTTCTGGCGTGCGTCGGTGAACGTTCCGCGTCGCATCGGTGGACTGCAGGCCGCTGCGCTCGAACCGCGACAGCTTGGTGACGCGTTGCGCGCGCTTCGCGATCGCCGAACGATCGTGCGCCTGATTTTCGTGGTGTACTGGCTGCTCATCTTCGAAGGCGCGCTGCGCAAATGGGTGTTCCCGCAGTACAACAAGATCATCTTCTTCGATCGCGATCCGGTGGTGTTGGCGATCTACTACCTGGCGGCTCGCTCGCGCATCGTCAGCCGCAGCGCATGGTTGACGCTGGGCATGGCGCTGTCGGTGCTGATCCTGCCGGCGATGCTGGTGCAGCTGGCGACGTCGGGGATCGGCGTCACGGTGCTGGCGTACGGCTGGCGCAATTACTTCTTCTATCTGCCGCTGGCCTTCGTGATGGCCGCCGCGCTCGAAGCCGACGACCTGCGCCGTTTCGTCAGGCAGAACTGCCTCGTCGCGATTCCGATGGCGCTGCTCGTGTACGTGCAGTACCTTTCGCCGCCGACAGCATTCGTCAACCGCGGCATCGACGTGCACGCCTTCGTGTTCCAGGTCGTCACCGGTGTCGTGCGCACGACGGCGACGTTCACGTTCACCGCCGGGTACGCGCTGTATGCCGCCAGCGTGTTCGCGATCGTGCTGTCGACCTGGATGCGGCCGGACCTTGGACGCCTGCTGGGACGCAAGGTTCAGTTGGCCGCCAGTTTCGCGGCAATCTCGATGGTCGCGCTGTCGGGCTCGCGGACCGTGTTCGCGTTGGTGCTGATCATCGTGCTGGCTGGCCTGGGCGGCCCCTTGTTCCTGCGTGGCGGCAGCGCCCGCCTGCGCGCGATGGCGGTGCCGCTGGGTGCCGTGCTGCTCGGGGGGCTGGTGTTCCTGACCGTGTTCCACGGTGCGTTCCACGATCTGTCGATGCGCGAGCGCAGCGCGGTGGCCCAGGAAGGCTCAACGACGACGCGCGCGCTGTCGATGTTCACGTCGGTCGCCAATGTCTTCGGCAAGGCCCCGCTGCTCGGCTATGGCATCGGCTACGGGACCAACGGCGGCATGGCTGCATCGGACTTCGATACGACCAACTTCCGCCTGGCCGAGGACGAGTGGCCGCGCACCTATCTCGAGCTCGGGCCGCTGTACGCGGTCGGCTATTTCACGCTGCGCATCGGTCTCGTCGTGTCGATGTTCCTGGCCGCGCTGCGCGCGGCCAAGGCCAGCACCGATCCGCTGCCGCTGCTGCTCGCCGGTTTCATCGGCATCACGGTGCTCAATGGCGAGATGACGATGCAGGGCACGATCAACGGTTATGCCTGGCTGTTCGTCGGGTTCACACTGGCTGCCGCGCGAGTCGGCAGCCTCGCGCGGCGCTGACCGCGCAGCCCGCCCACGCCGACCCGATGCTCAAGAAGCTTTCGACCTTCCTGTTCGGCTCGATGCTGGCGCAGGCCTGCAGCGGCTTGGCCGGGCTGCTGCTGGCGCGCTGGATGCCGGTGGCCGACTACGCGATCTTCACCGTGCTGTCGATGCTGTTCGGTGCGATGGTGATCCTGACCCGCGGCGGCGTTCCGCTGGGGGTCGTCGCCCTGCTCGGGCGCACCTGGCCCGATCGCGACCGCGGCGCCGAAGTGCTGTGTGCCGGCCTTGCCGAGCGACGGCTGGTGTCGCTGGTCGTGCTGCCGTTCCTGCTCGCGGTCGGCGCCTGGCTGTTGCTGCGCAACCATGCGGCGCCGTGGCTGGCGCTGCTGCTGGTCGGTCTGTTGCTGCTGCAGTGGGAGTTCGACATGCGCAGCAGCGTCATCGACCAGGTGTTGCTGTTCGCCGATCGGGCCACCTCGCTGCAGTCGGTCGATACGCGGCTCAACGCGCTGCGCCTGGGCGCGGTGCTGGCGCTGTTCGCGATCGGCGGGCTCAACCTCTACACCGCGGTGGCGATCGGGGTGCTCGGCGCCGCGATGCGCGTGCCGATGATCGTGCGGCGGGTCAGCGGCGAAGTCCCGCTGCACGGCGCACGGGCGCGGGGCGACGATCGCAGCGCGATCCGCGCCGTGGTCCGGCGCCAGCTTCCGCTGGAGGTCTTCTTCGTTTTCCAGTCCCAGCTGGTGCTGGCGATCCTCGCGCTGCACGGAGCGGTGTTCGGTACCGCGGCGCTGGGCGCGCTGGCCAAGGTCGACCAGTTCCTGCTGCCGACGCAGGCGCTGTTCGCCGCGTTCGCGGTGCCGCGCTTCGCCAGCGCCAGGAGCGGTCTGTTCACCGGCTGGGCGGGCTGGGCGGCGCTGGGTGCGATGCCCGGCTTCGCGCTGGTGCTGCTGACCTGGCTGTTCCCGTCGTTGGTGCTGTTCTTCATCGGCCCGCATTACTACGGGCTGCAGCACGAGGTGCTGGCCAGCGCGGTCAGCGCGGCGGCCACGGCAGCCACCTACAACGCTTGGCAGCTGCTCGCGAACCGCGGTTGGAACCATTGGTCCTGGGTCCAGGTCCCGGTGGTGATCGCCTGGTGCCTGGCGGCGCCGCTGTTGTTCCACCTCGACCGTCTCGACGGGGTATTGTGGTTCCGCGCAGGATTTCCGTTGGGATTGGCGGGTGCCGTCGGCGTCGAGTTGCTGGCGGCACATCGCCAGGGTTGGTTGACCGGGGCGGCTCCAGGCGCGACCCCGGCCGGAGAGGGGAGCTGATGCGCACGGTACTGGTTTATCGCCTGGGATCGCTGGGCGACACGCTGGTCGCGCTGCCGGCGCTGCGCCTGGTCGCGGCCGCCTACCCGGGGTGCCGCCTGGTGGCGGTGACCAACGAGGACGCCGGCGGGCACATCGCGTCGATGGAAGCGGTGCTCAGTTCGACCGGTCTGATCGACAGCTACATCAAGTATCCGTTGGGGCTGCGCCGCCTGGGCGACCTGCTGGCGCTGCGCGCACGCATTCGAGCCGAAGGCGCCGACGAACTCGTCTACCTGGCTTCGCCTCGGGGCCGGCTGACCCTGCTGCGCGATCTGGCGTTCTTCGGCGCCTGCGGTATCAGGCGCTTCGTCGGATTGCCGTGGCGTGCCGATATGCAGGCGCCTCGTGCGATCGGCGGCGGACGTGTCGAACGTGAGGGCGAGCGGCTGTTGCGCTGCGTGCAGCGCCTGGCGCGCGGCGACGCCGACACGGTCCAGAGCTGGCGACTCGATCCCGGTCCGGCCGTCGCGGCGTCGGCCGCGGGCCTGCTGGCGGTGCTGGGCGGGCGCCCGTTGATCGCGTTCAGCGTCGGCACCAAGGTGCCGGCCAACGACTGGGAGGATGCGCGCTGGGCACCGATGCTCGCCGAGCTCGCCCGCCGCTACCCGCGGCACGGCCTGGTGGCGCTGGGCGGAGCGCCCGAGCGGGCGCGCATCGATGCCTTGCTGCAGCCGTGGGAGGGGCGCGCGCTGAACCTGGCCGGACGCGTGACGGTAACCGAATCGGTCGCGGTGTTGTCGCGTAGCGCGGTGTTCATCGGCCATGACAGCGGGCCGATGCACCTGGCTGCCGCCGCAGGGACGCGTTGCGTGGCCATCTTTTCGTCACGGCTGTATCCGGGATATTGGTTTCCTTTCGGCAGCGGCCACGAAGTGCTGTATCGCGAGATCGACTGTCAGGGTTGCGCGCTGTCGGTCTGCGAGGCGAGGGCCAAGGCTTGCATCCGCTCGATCAGCGTCGACGACGTCGTGCAGGCGGTGGGGCGTGTGCTGGCGCATGAACCGGGCGTGGCGTCGTGAAGATCCTGCACGCGATCGCGACGCTCGATCCGCGCGACGGCGGCCCGGTCAGTGGCCTGCTCGGCATGATCGACGCGCTGCGGGCGTACGCCGTGCACAGCGCGGTTGCGGTGCTCGACGCGCCCCGGGCGCCCTGGCTGGTCGGCGTGCCATTCGAGGTGCACGCGTTTGGTCCGGCGCCGGGGACCTACCGGCGCAGTCCGCGGTTCAGGCGCTGGTTGCACGACCACGCGGGCGATTTCGACGCGGTCATCGTGCACGGCCTGTGGGGCTACCAGGGGTTCGCCGTCTGGCGCGAGTTGCGTGGCGGCGCGACACCTTATTACGTCTTCCCCCACGGCATGCTCGACCCCTGGTTCAAGCGACGCCATCCGCTCAAGCACCTGAAGAAATGGCTGTACTGGCCCTGGGGCCAGTACCCGGTGCTGCGCGACGCGCGTGGCGTACTGTTCACGTGCGAGGAGGAGCGCAGGCTGGCGCGGCAATCGTTCTGGCTGTATCGTTGCCGCGAGGCGGTGGCGGGGTTCGGTGCGGCGCCGGTGACGGGCGACGCGAGCGCGCAGCGCGAAGCCTTTCTCAAGGCCTTCCCGGCCCTCGCCGGACGGCGCTTGATGCTGTTCGTCGGTCGCCTGCATCCGAAGAAGGCCTGCGACCTGCTGATCGACGCTTTTGCCGACCAATGCCGCAATCATGCCGACGTCGACCTGGTGTTGGCCGGTCCCGACCCGATCGGCTGGGAGGCCGCTTTGCGGGCGCGTGTGCGCGGCCACGGCCTCGAATCGAGGGTGTGCTTCACGGGCCTGATCGAAGGCGATGTGAAGTGGGGGGCGTATCGTGCCGCCGACGTCTTCGTGTTGCCGTCCCATCAGGAGAACTTCGGTGTCGTCGTCGCCGAGGCGTTGGCCTGCGGTGTGCCGGTGCTGCTGTCCGACAAGGTCAACATCTGGCGTGAAGTGCTCGACGACGGCGCCGGCATGGTGGCACCCGATGATGTCGCCGGGACATCGCGCCTGCTGCGTGACTGGCTGGCGTTGCCGCGCGAGCGGCGCGACTCGATGCGCGAGCGCGCCGCCGCCTCGTTCACGGCGCGCTTCGGCATGCCGGCTTTCGCGGCACGTTTCGCGGCCTTGCTGCAACAGGACCCGTCCACGTCATGAGCGATCCCGATCCCTACCAGCGAGCGGCTTTCCCGCTGCGCAACCGCCTGGCTCGACTGCTGTGGAACGTGGTCGCGGCGCTGCTGTTCAGGCCGTCGCCGCGGCCCTTGTTCGGCTGGCGTCGCCTGTTGCTGCGCGCGTTCGGTGCCCGCATCGGACGCGGCTGCCACATCTACCCCAAGGCTGAAATCTGGGCGCCGTGGAATCTGGACTGCGCCGATGCGGCGACGATCGCCGACGGCGCGGTGATCTACAACCCCAGCCGGATCGAACTCGGCTCGCACGCGATCGTGTCGCAGCAGGCCTATCTCTGTGGCGCGACGCACGATATCGACGACCCGGCCTTCGCGCTGCGCTCGGCGCCGATTTCGCTCGGCGCCTACGCCTGGGTGGCGGCCCGCGCCACCGTGCTGCCGGGGGTGCGCCTGCACGATTACGCCGTGCTCGGGCTGGGCAGCGTGGCCACGCGCGATCTGGAGCGCGCGGGCGTCTACGTCGGCGTGCCGGCGCGGCGCGTGAAGACGCGGCGCATCGGCGACGACGCGGGAGGCGGGCGATGAGCGGCGTATCGGTGCTGATCCTGACGCGCAACGAAGAACAGGACCTGCCGGGCTGCCTAGCGTCGGTGGCGTGGTCAGACGATGTTCACGTGTTCGACTCCTTGAGCACCGACGCCACGGCGCACATCGCCGAGAACTTCGGCGCGCATCTCAGCAGTCGTGCTTTCGACGGCTACGCCACGCAGCGCAACGCAGCGCTTCACGGTCTGTTGTTCAAGCATCCCTGGGTTCTGTTGCTCGATGCCGACGAGCGCGTGCCAGAGCCCCTTCGTGACGAACTCGCGGCGCTGATGGCCCGTGGGCCCGCGGCCGAAGTCTCAGCCTATCGATTGCGACGGCGCGATTTTTTCCAGGGGCGTTGGCTCAAGCACGCGCAGATCACGCCTTTCTATTTGCGCTTGGTGCGTCCGTCGAAGGTTTGCTACGAGCGCGAAATCAATGAGATGCTGCGCGTGGACGGCCAGATCGAAGATTTGCTACAGCCCTTCGATCACCATCCATTCTCAAAAGGCATCGCCCATTGGATGGCGAAGCACAACCAGTATTCGACGATGGAGGCCGAGCTGATTGCACGCGGCAGCCGCGGCGCCTGGTCCGCGCGCGACCTGCTGGCACGCGACTTCCACCGCCGCAGGGCAGCGCAGAAGGCGCTGTTCTACCGCATGCCGTGGCGCCCAATCCTCAAGTTCGTCTATATGTTTGTTGTGCGACGTGCGTTTCTCGATGGGCGTGCAGGTGTCACGTACGCGGTGCTGCAGTCGATTTATGAGTACATGATCGTGCTGAAGACGCGCGAACTCGAGGCCTGCACCGAACCGCGGCGGGAGCGCTGATGCGCATTCTCATGCACGGCATCAATTTTTCGCCCGAGCTCACCGGGATCGGGCGCTACACCGGCGAGATGGCGGCATGGCTTGCTTCGCGCGGACATCAGGTTCGCGTGGTCACCGCGCCGCCGTACTACCCGCAATGGCGGGTCGCCGCGGGCTGGTCCCGGCTGCGCCACCGCATCGAGCGCCCCACGGTGGCGGGCACCGGTCGTCTGACCGTCGTGCGCTGCCCGCTGTGGGTGCCGCAACGCCCCACCGGGATCCGTCGCGTGCTGCACCTGGCCAGTTTCGTGTTGTCCAGCCTGCCGGCTATGCTCGCGCAGCTCGGCTGGCGCCCGCATGTGGTGTGGGTCGTCGAGCCCGCGCTCGGCTGCGCGCCGCAGGCCCTGCTGGTGGCTCGGCTCAGCGGCGCCGCGGCATGGCTGCACGTGCAGGACTTCGAGGTCGATGCGGCGTTCGAGCTCGGTTTGCTGCGCGGTCGTACCTTGCGTGCGGCCGCGCTGGGCTTCGAGCGTTGGCTGTTGCGGCGTTTCGACCGGGTGTCGACGATTTCGGCGCGCATGCTCCAACGTCTGGACGACAAGGGGGTCGAGCCGCGTCGGCGGGTGCTGCTGCGCAATTGGGTCGATGTTTCGCGCGTGCGGCCGGCGCCGCCGCCGGCGGCGCTGCGTCGCGAGCTGGGCATTGCCGACGGCGGTTTCGTCGCCTTGTATTCGGGCAATATGGGGGCCAAGCAGGGGCTGGGCATGCTCGGCGAAGTCGCGCGTCGACTTGACGGGGTGCCCGTCTGCCTGGTGCTGTGCGGCGACGGTGCGGCACGCGGCGAGCTGCAGGCAAGCTGTGCCGGTCTGGCCAACGTGCGCTTCCTGCCGCTGCAGGACGAGGCGCGCTTTCGCGACTTGCTCAACCTGGCCGACGTCCACCTGTTGCCGCAACGCGCCGATGCAGCGGATCTGGTCATGCCGTCGCGCCTGACCGGGATGCTGGCCAGCGGGCGGCCGGTGGTGGCGGCCGCGTCCACGGGCACCGAAGTGGCGACCGTGGTCGCCGACTGCGGCCTGGTCGTCGATCCCGGCGACGCGCAGGCCTTCGCCGCGGCGATCGAGCGACTGATCACCGATGCCGGGCTGCGCCAGCGTCTCGGGCAGGCCGCGCGTGATTACGCTTTGCGCGAGCTCGACCGCGACGCGATCCTTCAGCGCTTCGAGGCGCAGCTTGCGGGCGGGAGGACGACATGACGCGTCGTGCCGATCCGCGTGATGCCCATGGCGCCGCCGGCGTCGAGCTGAGGCTGGTCGATCTGTTGCTGCTGGTCGGGACGATCCCGGTGCTTGGCGTGGCGCTGGGTCAGCCGATCAATGAAAACGTGCTGTTGCTCGAGACCAGTTCGATCCTGGTGTTCATCGGCCTGGCGCAAGCCGCGCGGCTGTACGCGCCACCCCATGCGCGCAGCCTCGGCGCCGATATCCGCCGGCTGTCGATGGTGTGGGCGATGATGTTCGCGATCCTGGTCATCGCCGCGTTTTCATTCAAGGTCTCGGCGCGCTATTCACGTCTGCTGGTCGGCAGCTGGGCCTTGGTCGCGCCCGGCTGCATGGCGGCATGGCGTGTGCTGCTGCGCTGGAGCATGCGGCGCGAGGCGTTGCGCGGAGGCAAGCTGCGCATCGCCGCCTTTGTCGGCGCTGGCTCGATCGCGCGGCGCATGGCCGAGCATCTGTCCGCATCGTCGTGGATGGGCCTGCGTATCGCCGGTGTCTACGACGATCGTGACTTGCAGCGTTTGTCGCTCGAAAAGTTGCCCCTGCTCGGCAACACGGCCGATCTGCTGCGCGATGCACGCGAAGGTCGGCTTGATCACGTCTATGTCACGTTGCCGATGCACGCGCAGAAACGCATCGTCGAAATCGTCAACGCGTTGGCCGACACGACCGCGTCGGTCTACGTCGTGCCGGACGCGTTCCTGTTCGAGATGATGCAGGCGACCTGGGCGGAAGTCGCCGGTCACCCGGTCATCAGCGTTTACGACACGCCGTTCTTCGGCGTTGACGGGACCTTCAAGCGTCTCGAGGACGTCGTGCTCGGCGCGTTGATCCTGCTGCTGATCCTGCCGCTGATGCTGGGTATCGCGTTGGGCATCAAGCTCACGTCCAGGGGGCCGGTGCTGTTCCGGCAGCGGCGCTACGGCTTGAACGGCAACATCGTCGAGATCTGGAAATTTCGCACGATGACGGTGACCGAGGACGGCGACCATGTGGTGCAGGCCACGCGCGGCGACCTCCGCGTCACGCGCTTCGGCGCATTCCTGCGTCGCCATTCGCTCGACGAGCTGCCGCAATTCTTCAATGTGTTGCAAGGGCGCATGTCGATCGTTGGCCCGCGTCCGCATGCCGTCGTGCACAACGAGCAGTATCGGCGCCTGATCCACGGGTATATGCTGCGTCACAAAGTACGCCCCGGTATCACGGGCTGGGCCCAGGTCAACGGCTGGCGCGGCGAGACCGATACCGTCGAGAAGATGCGCAAACGCGTCGAATTCGATCTCTATTACATGCGCAACTGGTCGTTCCTGCTCGATCTGCGCATCATCGTGATGACGATCTTCAAAGGCTTCCGGAGCAAGAATGCCTATTGAAGCCCGCCGCAGTCCGACGGCCATCGGCGTGCGCGGGGTCGCGCTGCTGACGGTCGTCTGGCTGATGCCGTTGCCACTGGCGAGCAACCGAGTCTGGGCGATCGGGGGCTGGCTGCTGGTGCTGACGGCATTGGCGCTGGCCGAGATCTGGCGGAGCCGAGACCTGTTCGCGCGCGGCTGGAACCCCGGCGTGTCGCGGGGGCTGCGCTTGCACATGGCGCTGATGCTGGCCTGGGTCGCGGTCATCGCCTTGCAGTTGCTGCCGCTGCCGAGTCCGCTGCTCGACTTGCTGCAGCGATCGGCGGCGCCGGCGCTGCCGTCGGCTCCGGGTTGGGCGCCGCTCAGCCTGGATCGCTATGCGACGACGGCCTACCTGAGCAAGGCCGTCGTCCTGCTGCTGCTGCAATGGTTGCTGCTGCGTCGTTTCGGCAACCGTCCGCGCATCGAGCGGCTGATCTGGGCGTGGTTGGCGGTCGGCGCGTTCGAGGCGCTGGTCGGCATTGTGCTATACGCGAGCGCCGACACCTACCGTGTGTTCTTCACGACGGTCTACCAGGGCTTGCGAGCGAACGGGACCTTTGTCTACCACAACCATTTCGCCGGCTATATGGAGCTGATGCTGGCGCTGGGCATCGGCTGGATGGTCGCGCTGCTCGGACGCGAGCACGTCACCGACTTGCGCCACGGTGTCGTATCGTGGCTTTACGCCACGCTGCGTTTCCTGGCCAGCAGCAAGGCACCGCTGCGCGCGCTGCTCGTCGTGTTCGTCGTCGGCCTCATCGCGAGCCGCTCGCGCATGGGCAATGCAGCATTCTTCGGCGCGCTTTGGCTGGTCGGCGGCGCGACGCTGGTGGCGTTGCGTCGCACCCACGGCGGGCGGCGCGCGGCGCTCGCGGTCGGTGTGCTGATGGCCAGCATCCTGGTCATCGACATCGTGATCATCGGTGGCGTGGTCGGCGTCGACAAGGTGATGCAGCGCATCGAGTCGACGCATTTGAGCAACCCGAAGCGGTTGCCGGGCACGCGGCCGAGGCATCGCGAGCAGTCGGTCGACCAACGTATCGCTCCAGGGATGTCGGCGTTGGGCATGCTGCGCGATCACCCCTGGCTGGGCGCGGGTGGCGGCACCTTCTTTCTCGGCTTCCTGCCGTATCGTCCGCAGGCTGTCACCGGTTTTTACGCCCATGCGCACGATGACTACGTCGAGTTCCTGGTCGAGGCCGGGGTGCTGGGCGCGCTGCCGCTGGTCGCGATGCTGCTCTGGAGTCAGTGGCAGGGTTGGCGTTTGTTGCTTGCGCGCGACACAAGCGGCTTCGAGCGCGGCCTCGTTTTCGCTTCCGTGATGGGCGTGACCGAACTGCTGATTCACGCCACGGTCGATTTCAACCTGCAGAATCCGACCAATGCCGCGCTTTTCCTCTGGTTGCTCGCGCTGCCGCACTGGATCGTCTCGCGCCGGCTGCGGCGTCAACATACGCCGAGAACGGGGGAGGAATAACTTCATCTCTTCTGCAATAATCATTCGACATAGATGTGCGGGTTTTCCCCGCCGATTCCAACGATCACGGGGTGGTCAACGTATGAAAACGTTCAGATTTGCGCTCCTCGGGCTTGCCCTTGGCGCGGCGCAGGCCCACGCCGCCGATTCGCTGGTGCCGTCCCTCGGCGCGGCCGGCGGTTACCAGACGCCGCAAAGCAGTTTCGTCGGCCCCAGCGTCTACGTGCCGAGCACCGGCGCGGTGACCGGTACCGGCATCGTGGTCGGCCCGGCGCGTCTGCACCCGGGCGTCACGGTGTCCGAAGGCCACGACAGCAACGTCAACCTGTCGAGCGGCGCCAGCAAGCTGAGCTCGAGCTTCACGCTGGTCGAGCCGCAGCTGATCCTCAGCCGCAGGCTCAACCCGACCGAGCATTACGACGCCTACTACAAAGGCAGCTACGCGAAGTATTCGAGCGCGAGCAACTACGACTACAACGACTCCTTTTTCGGCGTCGACGGCGCCAAGGCGCTGACCGACCGCTTGCGCATGTCGTTCAAGCTCGAGTACCAGATGGGGCACGACGCGGCGAACTCCTACGTCGCAACCAATGCGATCGAGCGCTGGACCAGCCCGACCGCTCAGGTGTTGGTCTACTACGGAACGCCCGAGAGCAAGGGACAGATCGAATTCGAGGGCGACTACAAGCAGCAGCGCTACAAGGATCCGTTGATGCAGCTGTACGACATCGACGAGTCGAGGCTGGTCGGTCGCTTCTTTCTGCGCCTGCACCCGAAGACCCACGGCATCCTCGAAGTGGCCACGCAGCAGGATCGCTATCCGAATTACGCCGGATCGAACGGAACCCAGGAGCGGGTCACCGCAGGCTTGCAGTGGGATGCGACGGCGAAGACCTCGGGTACCGCGAAGATCGGCATGATGCACGAGAGCGTGAGCAGCGGAGGCGGCAGCAACAGTGGTCTGGCGTGGGATGCGGCGATCACCTACAAGCCACGCAGCTACTCGCAGATCAAGCTCGAGGGTTCGCGCGAGTACGCCGAATGGGCCAACGCGAGCAACGCCTATATTCTGACCCAGGGGGCGACGCTGGAGTGGACGCAGAACTGGACCTACCGTATCAAGTCGACCGCGGGTCTGCTCGGCTATCGCGACCAGTTCCTCGGCTCGGGGCGGGTCGACAATCGCCGTGGCGTCTCGTTGAAGGCTCAATACGCATTTGGTCACCAGGACATCTTCCACCTGGGTTTGCAGGAAATCCTGCTCGATCGTTCGTCGAACACGCCTGGCTTCAGTTTCCACGAAGCGATTACGCTGCTGAGCCTGGGCGTACAGCTCTGAGTCGGGGGTCGTCGATGATGCGCGCATGGGCGCGAGGGCTGCGCGCCCTTGGCTTGGGACTGTGTCTCTGCGTTGGAGGGCTGCCGGCAGTGCATGCGCAGTCGGCCTCGCCATCAGCGGCCGCGTCGGCGCCGGTGGCGCCGGCGCCGGGTACGGCTGCGGCGAAGCGTCGCGCCTGGGCCGATCTGAATTCGTATCGGCTGGGGCCGGGCGACGTGATCGACATCTACGTCTACGGTGAACCCGAACTGACGCGGTCGAAGATCCAGCTGTCGGCGAGCGGCACCATCGCTTATCCGTTCGGCAACGTCGACGCCGTCGGTTCGACGCCCAGCCAGCTCGAGGAGGCGATCGAGAACGGGCTCAAGCAAGGCTACCTGGTCAATCCACGCGTTTCCGTCGTGATCGACCAGTACCGGCCATTTTTCATTTACGGTGAAGTTAAGAAGCCGGGCGGGTATCCGTTCCAGCCTGGACTGAACGTGCGCAAGGCGATCACCTTGGCCGGGGGTTTCACCGAGCGAGCCGACCAGGACAAGATCTACATCGTGCGCGAAAACGATCCGAAGAACGCTGCGACCAAGATCGGGCTCAATGGCCAGGTTCTTCCGGGTGATACCTTGACGGTTGAAGAGAGCTTTTTCTGATGGATCAACAGCCGGTCGAAAGCGGCCACATCACCATCCAGGGTGTCGGCCAGCTGCGCGAGGAAACCTTCGAGCTGCTGACCTACTGGCGCACGCTGGTCAAGCACAAGCTGACCATCGTCGGGCTGTCGCTCGCGGTGGCCTTGCTGACGGCGGTCGTCGTTTACATGATGACGCCGATCTATCGCGCCACCGCGTTGATCAAGCTCGAGGACAACAAGGCCAAGGTGTTGTCGATCGAGCAGGTCTATTCCAGCATGGCGCAAGGCAGCGAACACGTCGAGACCCAGGCCGACATCCTGCGCTCGCGTGCGATCGCCGAACTGGTCGCGAACAAGCTCGACCTCGTGCACAACCCCGAATTCGATCCTCGCCACAATCTGTCGTGGATGACGCGGGCCAAGATCGAGCTGGGCATCGCCAGGCCGCCGACCACCGGGAGTGTTTCGGCGGCGGTCGGCGAGCTGATGAGCCATGTCGAAGTCGCCCCGGTGCGAGGCAGCGACCTGATCCAGATCGGCTATGAGTCGGCTGATCCGCGCATGGCTGCGCTGATCGCCAACACTTACGCCGAGCAGTACATCCGCAACGATATGGAAAGCAAGTTCCGGATGACGCAGCAGGCAAACAGCTGGCTGAACGAGCATCTGGCGGGACTGAAGGCCAAGCTGGAAGCGTCCGAGCAGCGCCTGCAGACCTATCGCAACCAGCAGAACATCATCGAGGTCAACGGCGCCGCGCTGAGCGGATCCGGCAACCAGCTCGAAGGGCTGGTGACCAACCTCGTCACGGCGCGGATGAAGCTGGCCGAGGCGGCGAGCGCCTACGAGCAGATCCGCAACGCGCAAGCCAGCAGGACTTCGCTCGACGCGCTGCCGATGGTCGTGCGCGATCCGGTGGTCGCCCAGCTCGAGCAGGTCGTCGCGCAAAAGCAGCAGAAGGTCTCCGAGCTGTCGAAGCGCTACGGGCCGAAGTTCATCACGATGATCCAGGCGCAGGCCGAGCTGCAACAGGCCAAGGACAATCTCAAGCACCAGATCGCGATCGTCGTCTCGAGCATCGAGCACACTTACAACGAGGCGCGCGCCAACGTGCAGGCGCTGTCGGGCGCGGTCTCCGAAGTCAAGGGCAGCATCCGTCAGGCCAACGAGAAGCAGTTCGCGCTCGCCGACCTGCAGCGCGACGTGCAGACCAATCAGCAGGTCTACGACATGTTCCTGCAGCGCTTCAAGGAAACCAGCGCGGCGACCGACCTGACCAAGCCGGTGGCCAGCGTGGTCGATACCGCCGAGCCGCCGTCGATTCCGATCCGGCCGCGCAAGACGCAGATCGTGCTGTCGGCGCTCGTCGTCGGCATGTTGCTCGGCATCGCCGTGGCGCTGCTGCTCGAGCGCCTCGACACCACGGTGCGCAGCACCGAGGAAGTCGGCATGCGGCTGGGCCAGCCTATCCTGACCACGCTGCCGCTGCTGAAGGATCACGACCACATCGGTCGCCGCTACCTGGCCGATCCGCGCTCGCAGTTCGCCGAGGCGGTGCGCACCGCGCGCACCGGCGT
>JAJZHH010000077.1 GCA_021804595.1 Pseudomonadota bacterium | reverse complement strand
GAACGATCTCCTGCGGCAGATCGAGGCTACGCGCCCGACCCTGATGCGTCTGGCGCTGCTGCAATTGCGCAACCCGGCCTGGGCGGAGGATGCGGTGTCGGAGACCCTGCTCGCGGCGATGGAGGGGTTATCGCGCTTCGCCAACCAGTCCAAGCTGCAGACCTGGGTGGTCGGCATCCTGAAGAACAAGGTCCTCGACCAGCTGCGCCTGCACCAGCGCGAGTGCGCCTATGCGGTTTCGGATGACGAGGACATCGAGCAGGCCATCTACGCCCCCGACGGGCACTTCCGCGAGATGCCCGCGGAATGGGGACTGCCCGACCAGGCGCTGCGCCAGTCGCAATTCATCAAAGTGCTCGAAGCGTGCATGGACGCGCTGCCCGGACAGCTCGGCCGCGTGTTCCTGATGCGCGAGTGGCTCGAATTCGACACCGCCGAGATCTGTCAGGAATTGGGCTTGAGCTCGACCAACGTCTGGCAGATGCTGTCGCGGGCGAGGTTGCGCCTGCGCCAATGTCTGCAGGCCCACTGGTTCAGCCCGAGCACATCATGAAGCGCATTTCGATCCGTTCCTGTCGCGACATTTCGAGCCTGGTGCTCGCGCGCGAGGACCGCGCCTTGAGCTGGCCCGAGCGGCTGGCGATTCGCGTTCACTTCATGATGTGCCAGGCGTGCCCGCGCTTCGAACAGCAGGTGCGCACGATGCGCGGTGCGCTCGACCTGTGGCGAGGCTATCGCGACGACGGCGGCGATTGAGCGGCAACGCGGCCGCCGGCTCCCGCTACAGCGCGTGACCTTCGCCGTCGTCGCGTTCGCGCACCAGGGTCGGCCCGCAATGCGGGCCGTCGAGCAGCGGGATGCCGGCGTCGCTGTGGCTGGCCACGTGGGCCCAGTCGCCGCGTCGGCCGATGGCGACGAAGCGCGCGGCCAGCGCGATGGCGTCGCCTGGATGACGACGAACGCGGCGACCGCCGCAGCGAGGATGATCAGCATGACGATGTCCATGAAGGTCTCCTCGGGTTGGCGGCTCCGGCACCGCCCGGTCGACGCGCCTGCCATTCACATTCAATGTCCGGCGGCCTGCGCCGCGATCGCGCTGAGCGCGCCACCCATGGCTCGGATAGGCCCGGCGTCGATGCCCAGCGCATAGCGCCGGGCGAATGCTTGCGGTGCGGTGTAGCCGACCCAGACCCGATGCTGCGCATCCTGCCAGACCAGCATCTTGATCGGTAAATCCAGACCGGCAACCTGGTTCATTTGCATGATCCGGGTGCCGAGGGCAGGGTTGCCGAAGATCACCAGCCTGGTCGGCCGCAGGGTCATGCCCGCCTGGCGCGCGGCGCCGCTGTGATCGATCACGGCCAGAATTTTCAGGTGACGCGCAACGATGGCGTGCTCCAGGCGCACGACGGTCTGGCTCATGGTGCCCGAGCTCTGTGCCTGGACGATGTCCATGCCCTGCGCAGCCGCGGCTTGCGCCAGTGCCAGCGCGGGCAGCAGCAGAAGAGACTTCTTGTGCAACACCCACCCCTTGTCTTGTTCGTCCGCCGCTCGGCGTGGCATTCGACCCCCAAGGGTCGGTTGACGGTTTGTCGGCAAGAGGACATGCGCAGCAAATTCGGCCGCCGGGGCGCGGCCCCGGTGGCCGTTTTTTATGTGGGGTGGCGCTCGCCTGCTCACCGTCGCGGGTGGGGGCGTCCATCCCATTGGGTAAGCGCGGGAATTCGGCGGACAATTCCGGACCGAACCATGGCGAAAAAGCAACAAAAAGGGCCCAGTCTCGCGACTGGACCCTTTTGTCTATGCTCCTGATTTATCAGGATAATTTCTGGTCGGGGTGAGAGGATTCGAACCTCCGGCCTCTACGTCCCGAACGTAGCGCTCTACCAGGCTAAGCTACACCCCGAAATCTGATCCGCCGTCGAACCAAGGCTCGAACGCGACCGAAGCAGGCAAGTATAACGTCGCCGCGGCCGCTTGGCTAGTGCCTGGCTGCGGCGAACGAAAAATCACGACCTGCGCTGCAGCGAATAGGCGCACAGCTGGTCGAGCGCGGCGCGCGCCGCCGAATCGGGCAGCGCGGCCAGCGTCGCGCGCGCGACGTCGAGCTGGCGCTGTGCGGCGTCGTCGACCGCGCTGAGCGCGTCGCAGTCGCGCACGATCTGCACGATGCGCGGCAGCTGCTCGACGCTGCCGTTGCGCACCGCGTCCTCGATCAGCGCGCGGTCAGCCGGCGCGGCGCGCTGCATGGCGACGATCAGCGGCAGCGTCGGCTTGCCTTCGCGCAGGTCGTCGCCGACGTTCTTGCCCATTTCGGCGGCGTCGCCGCGGTAGTCGAGCGCGTCGTCGACGAGCTGGAACGCCATGCCCAGCGCGCGGCCGTACGCGGCCGCGGCTTCTTCGGCGGGCGCCTCGCAGCCGGCGAGCACCGCGCCGATGCGCGCCGCGGCCTCGAACAGCGCGGCGGTCTTGTAGTGGATCACCTGCATGTAGCGCTCGACGTCGATCGCCGCGTCGTGCATGTTGAGCAGCTGCAGCACTTCGCCTTCGGCGATCACATTGGTCGCGTCGGCCAGGATCCGCAGCACGCGCAAATTGCCGGCGGCGACCATCATCTGGAACGCTCGCGAATACAGGAAGTCGCCCGACAGCACGCTGGCGGCGTTGCCCCAGGTCGCGTTCGACGTGCTGCGGCCGCGGCGCAGCTCGCTCTCGTCGACGACGTCGTCGTGCAGCAGCGTCGCGGTGTGGATCAGCTCGACCACCGCGGCCAGCGCGTGGCGGTGCGGGCCGTCGTGGCCGTGGGCCTGCGCCATCAGCAGCAGCAGCGCCGGACGCAGCCGCTTGCCGCCGGCGGTGATGATGTAGCCGCTGATCGAGTTGATCAGCGAGACCTCGGAGGCGAGGTTGTCGCGGATCGCCGCGTCGACGAGTTGCATGTCGGCGGCGACGGGCGCGAGGATGGTCTGGATCGTGGGGGCGGTCACGGCAAGGCGACGGGCGTGGGAAGAATGCGACTGAACGTTTCGCGGCATTCTATCGAGCGCCGCGACCGCCGCCGCCGCACAATCTGCCGCAGGCGCTGGACTTCACCGCCCCGGCGACACGGGCTGATGCTTTTTTCAGCATCGTGCTATGATGCGGGGTTCCTCGGTGCGCCTTGCAGAGTCGCTTTTGCGGTTTCTGCGCGGAACGTCGAGGCGAGCAGTGCGGCGCCGACCTCCCAGACCCTGGGCGCGACGCGTCGCCGATTTCCAGATCCAGGAGTTGTCTATGTACGCGGTCATAAAAACCGGTGGCAAGCAATACAAAGTGAGCGCCGGCGAAAAGATCAAGGTAGAACAGATTGCCGCAGACATTGGCCAGGACATCGTGCTCGACCAGGTGCTCGCCGTTTTCGACGGCGCTGACGTCAAGGTCGGGACCCCGCTGCTGGCGGGTGCTGCGGTGAAGGCCAAGGTCGTGGCGCATGGGCGTGGCGAGAAGGTGCACATCTTCAAGATGCGGCGCCGCAAGCACTACCAGAAGCGCCAGGGCCACCGGCAGAATTACACCGAGCTGCACATCGAAAGCATCGCTGCTTGAGGAGCGAACGACATGGCACAGAAAAAAGGCGGCGGCTCGACGCGAAACGGGCGTGACTCAGAAGCCAAACGGCTCGGCGTCAAGGTGTTCGGCGGCCAGGCGATTCCGGCCGGCTCGATCATCGTGCGCCAGCGTGGCACGCGCTTCCACGCCGGCGCCGGCGTCGGCACCGGCAAGGACCACACGCTGTACGCGCTGGTCGACGGCCACGTGCAGTTCATGCGCAAGGGCGCGATGGACCGCCACTTCGTGGTCGTCACCCCGCTGCAGCAGGGCTGACCCCCTTGCGGCGCCGACGGCGCCGCATCCCGTTCGCGAGCCCCGCACCGGCAGCCGTCGGTTCGGGGCTCGCGTCCGCTTGACCCATATATCCCGTGAAATTCTTCGACGAAGCGCAGATCGAGGTCTATGCCGGCAACGGCGGCAATGGCTGCATGTCGTTTCGGCGTGAGAAGTTCATTCCGTTCGGCGGCCCCGACGGCGGCGACGGTGGCCGTGGCGGCAGCGTCGTGGTCGAGGCCGACACCAACCTGAACACGCTGATCGACTTCCGCTACCAGCGCATCTTCCGCGCGCGCAACGGCGAGCACGGGCGTGGCGCCGACTGTTTCGGCGCCGGCGGCGAGGACATGCTGCTGCGCGTTCCGGTCGGCACGCTGATCCGCGACGCCGAAAGCGGCGAGACCGTCGCCGACCTCACAGCGCACGGCGAGCGCGTCGTCATCGCGCACGGCGGCGCCGGCGGCATGGGCAATCTGCGCTTCAAGTCGAGCACCAACCGCGCGCCGCGCCAGAGCACGCCGGGCGAAGCCGGCGAGCATCGTCGGCTGCAGCTCGAGCTCAAGGTGCTGGCCGACGTCGGCCTGCTCGGCCTGCCCAACGCCGGCAAGAGCACCTTCATCGCCTCGGTGTCGAACGCGCGACCGAAAATCGCCGACTATCCGTTCACCACGCTGCATCCGCAGCTCGGCGTCGTGCGCGCAGCGCAAGGCCGCAGCTTCGTCGTCGCCGACATTCCGGGGCTGATCGAAGGTGCCGCCGAAGGCGCCGGGCTGGGCCACCAGTTCCTGCGCCACCTGCAGCGCACACGGCTGCTGCTGCACCTGATCGACGTGGCGCCACCCGACCCCGACGCCGACCCGGTGCGCGACGCGCGCGCGGTCGTCGCCGAACTGAAGAAATACGACACCGAACTCGCCGCCAAGCCGCGCTGGCTGCTGATCAACAAGATCGACCTGCTGCCGGCCGACGAGCGCGAAGCGCGCGTGGCCGAGATCGTTCGCCGGCTGCGCTACAAGGGCCCGGTGTTCGCGGTCTCGGCGGCGACGCGCGAAGGGCTGGAGCCGCTGGTGCAGCGCATCGCGCAGGCCGTGCTCGACACGCCGCGCCCGCCGGCCGGGCCCGCCGCCGACGTCGCCCCGCGCTTCGCGCCAGCCGCGCCGGACGTCGCCGACGCAGGTTTCACGCCCGACGCCGACGACCCCCGCTTCGCCCGCCACCCCGAGGACGAAGGCGATGAGCGCTGAAGCGCTGCACTCGCTGGTCGCCGCGGCGCACCGCGTCGTGGTCAAGGTCGGCTCCAGCCTGGTCACCGACGAGGGACGCGGCATCGACCACGCCGCGGTGGCGCGCTGGGTCGGCCAGATCAGCGCGCTGCACGGACTCGGCAAGGAAGTCATCCTGGTGTCCAGCGGCGCGATCGCCGAAGGCATGAAGCGGCTCGGCTGGGTCCAGCGGCCGCGCGAAATCCCCGAGCTGCAGGCCGCCGCCGCGGTCGGGCAAATGGGGCTGGCGCAGGCCTACGAGAGCGCGTTCAGCGCGCACGCGCGCCCCTGCGCGCAGATCCTGCTGACGCACGCCGACCTTGCCCACCGCCGCCGCTACCTGAACGCGCGCAGCACCCTGCTGACGCTGCTGGCGCACGGCGTGGTACCGGTGATCAACGAGAACGACACCGTCGTCACCGACGAGATCAAGGTCGGCGACAACGACACGCTGGGCGCCCTGGTGACCAATCTGGTCGAGGCCGACGCGCTCATCATCCTGACCGACCAGCACGGCCTGTACTCGGCCGACCCCAGGCGCGATGCGCTGGCCACGCTGATCCGCGACGCCGCGGCCGACGACCCGGCGCTGGTCGGCATGGCCGGAGGCGCCGGCAGCAGCATCGGCAAGGGCGGCATGCTGACCAAGGTGCTGGCCGCACGCCGCGCCGCGCGCAGCGGCGCGCACACGGTGATCGCCAGCGGCCGCGAGCCCGACGTGCTGCTGCGGCTGGCCGCCGGCGAGGCGATCGGCACCCAGCTGCGCGCCGGCGCGGCCAAGCTCGCCGCGCGCAAGCAGTGGATGGTCGACCAGTTGCAGCTCGCCGGCCGCGTCACCGTCGACGCTGGCGCCGCGCGCCGGCTGCGCGACGGCGGCGCCAGCCTGCTGCCGGTCGGCGTCACCGAAGTCGGCGGCGAGTTCGAGCGCGGCGACGTGATCGCGGTGCTCGACGCCGCCGGCACCGAGATCGCGCGCGGACTGAGCAATTACGCGGCCGCCGAAGCGCGCCTGATCCGCCGCACTCCGACCACGCAGATCGAGACCATCCTCGGCTTCATCGAGGAACCCGAGCTGATCCACCGCGACAATATGGTACTGACGCGCGGCTGAAGCCGCGCCGTTGGCGCTTCAGCGCATCGACGGCGCCATTCGGATGCCGCGGCGCAGTCGAGCGACGACCGCCGCGGCATCGCCGTCGACTTCGTTGTCACTGCACAGATAGTCCTGGTACAAGGTGCCGTGCACACCGGCCAGCCCCGGGTCGACCGCGAGCCACTCGCTGCCCGGCTGCTCGACCCAGCGTCCGCCCTGCCACAGCGCCTCGACCTTCCACGCCGCGCGCGCGCAATCGAAGGTCTCGTAGTCGACGTTGTCGGCGCCCTGCCGGCTGCGCGCGACCAGCGTGTAGCGCAGCTGATGCGAGTCGATGCGGCGCACGCTGGCCGCGTCGATGAAAAACCGCATCTCGTCGTCGGCGCTCATCGGCACGCGCAGCAGTGCCTCCGGCTTCGGCGCCGCCGGCAGCTGCAGCGCTGCCGCAGGCTTCGGCGGCGGCGGCAGCAAGCCGGCCAGGCCTTGCGCGTCCTGGGCCCCCTGGGCGGCGGCCGCGCCGGTGCCCAGCAGCAGCGCGACGAGCGCGAGCCCGCCGCGGCGAAGCGTCGTCATTCGCCCCCCGCGTCGATGCTCACGCCGGCTGCCGCGTCGGCATTCGCCGCCGGCGCGCGCCTGCTCTGGCGCAGATTGCCGCGCAGATAGCGCGTGCGCGCCTCGATGCGCGGCAGCAGGTGCGCCAGCTCGCTGAGCGCCTGCTGGTACACCGCGCGCTTGAATTCGATCACGCTGTCGAGCGGGATCCAGTAGTCGTTCCATCGCCACGCATCGAACTCCGGGTGGTCGGTCGCGCGCAGGCACACATCGCTGTCGCGTCCGGTCAGCTTGAGCAGAAACCAGATCTGCTTCTGGCCTTTGTAGAAGCCGCGGCTGTCGCGCCGCAGGTATTGCTGCGGCACGTCGTAGCGCAGCCAGTTGCGCGTGCGCCCGAGGATGTGCACGTGGCCGGGCCTGAGGCCCACTTCCTCATACAGCTCCCGATACATCGCCTGCTCGGGGTTCTCTCCGGCATGGATGCCGCCCTGCGGGAACTGCCACGAGTGCGCGCTGATCCGTTTGCCCCAGAACACCTGGTTCCTGCCGTTGAGCAGGATGATGCCGACGTTGGGACGATAGCCTTCGCGGTCCAACATGGCGCCTGTCCTTCATCTTTTAGAATCTGCGGACAATTATAGGTATCCGCCGCAGCGGCGAGCTGCCCGTCCCCTTTACCGAGCCGTAGATGCGCGTTTCCAGATTCTTCATCTCCACCCAGAAAGAGGCGCCGGCCGATGCCGACGTCGCCAGCCAGGCGCTGATGCTGCGCGCCGGCATGATCCGCAAGCTCGCCGCCGGGCTGTACACCTACATGCCGCTGGGACTGCGCAGCCTGCGCAAGGTCGAAGCGATCGTGCGCGAGGAAATGAACCGCGCCGGAGCGATCGAGCTGCTGATGCCGGTCGTGCAGCCGGCCGAGCTGTGGCAGGAAACCGGACGCTGGGAGAAATACGGTCCCGAGCTGATGCGCATCAAGGATCGCCACCAGCGCGACTTCGTCGTGCAGCCGACTTCCGAAGAGGTCGTCACCGACATCGCGCGCGGCGAGATCAGCTCGTGGCGCCAGCTGCCGCTGAACTTCTACCACATCCAGACCAAGTTCCGCGACGAACGCCGCCCGCGCTTCGGCGTGATGCGCGCGCGTGAGTTCACGATGAAGGACGCCTACTCCTTCGACCGCGACTACGCCGGCGCGCAGCGCAGCTACCAGGCGATGTACCAGGCCTACCAGCGCATCTTCGAGCGCTTCGGTTTCGAGTTCCGCGCGGTGGCCGCCGACACCGGCCAGATCGGCGGCTCGATGAGCCACGAGTTCCACGTCATCGCCGACACCGGCGAGGACGCCATCGCCTACTGCGCCGGTTCGGATTACGCGGCCAACGTCGAGCTGGCCGAGGCGCTGCCGCTGCTCGACGCGCGCGCGCCGGCCGCGCAGGCGCTGGAGCGCACGCCGACGCCGGGCGCGGCCAAGTGCGAGCAGGTCGCCGCGCAGCTCGGGCTGCCGCTGCAGCGCACCGTCAAGTCGGTGGTGATGGCCGTCGACCGCGCGCACGCCGCCGGCGCGGCGGCCGCCACCGAGCTGGTGCTGCTGCTGGTGCGCGGCGATCACGCGCTCAACGAGGTCAAGGTCGCCAAGCTGCCCGGACTGGCCGACGCGCGCATGGCCACCGAGGCCGAGATCGTCGAGTGGTTCGGCTGCCGCCCCGGTTACCTGGGGCCGCTGGGCACGCAGCGCCCGCTGCGCGTGATCGCCGACCGCACGGTCGCGCGCATGGCCGATTTCGTCGTCGGCGCCAACGCCGAGGATTTCCACTACACCGGGGTCAACTGGGGCCGCGACCTGCCCGAGCCTGAAGTCGCCGACCTGCGCGAAGTCGTCGCCGGCGACCCCAGCCCGGACGGCCGCGGCGTGCTGTCGATCTGCCGCGGCATCGAAGTCGGCCATGTGTTCTACCTCGGCACCAAGTACTCGGACGCGATGGGCGCGACCTACCTCGACGACGCCGGACGCAGCCAGGTGCTCGAAATGGGTTGCTACGGCATCGGCATCAGCCGCATCCTCGGCGCCTGCATCGAGCAGAACCATGACGCGCGCGGCATGGTCTGGCCCGAGGCGATCGCGCCGTTCGAGGTTGTCGTCTGCCCGATCGGCTACGACCGCGTCGACGCGGTGCGCGAGGCTGCCGACGCGCTGCTCGACGAGCTGCTCGCCGCGGGCTTCGACGCCGTGCTCGACGACCGGGGCGAGCGCCCCGGCGCGATGTTCGCCGACTGGGAGCTGATCGGCGTGCCGCACCGTCTGGTCGTTTCCGAGCGCGGGCTGAAGGCGGGCACCGTCGAGTACCAGCACCGCCGCGACATCGCGGCCACCGCGCTGCAGCGCGACGCCGCGGTCGCGGCGCTGCGCGAGCGCCGCGGCTGACGCCGGCGGAGCGCCGGAGCGCGACGATGAGGCGTGCGCTGCTGCTCGGCGCCTGGCTGCTGCTGACCTGCGCCAGCGCCCATGCCGGCGCGCAGCGCGAGCCCGATCTGTCGCCGGCGATGCGCGCGGCGTTGTCGGGGCAGATCGCCGAGGGTCTGGCGCACACGCCGCAGTTCGCCGACCCGGAGCAACTGGTCGGCTACCTGCTGTGGGTGGCCGACGAATCGACGCGGCTGCGCTCGCGCATTCCCGACCGCCTGGTGCGCGAGAACCTGCTGCAGACGATCTGGTACGAGGCCACGCGCGCCGGCCTCGAGCCGGCGCTGGTGCTCGGACTGATCCAGGTCGAGAGCGGCTTCAACAAATACGCCATTTCCGGCGCCGGCGCGATCGGGCTGATGCAGGTGATGCCGTTCTGGACCCGATTGCTCGGCAACGGCAACCCGACGCAGCTGCTGCGCATGCGCGTGAACCTGCGCTACGGTTGCGTGATCCTGCGTCACTACCTCGACCAGGAGCACGGCAACCTGTTCTTCGCGCTGGGCCGCTACAACGGCTCGCGCGGCCAGGCCGCCTACCCCGACGCGGTGCTGGCGGCGCGGCGCCACTGGGAAGTTCCGCCACGTGAGCTGCAGCTGGCCGGACGCTGAGCGGGCCGTCGAGGCCCGCCGCGCAGCAGCGGCGCATCAACGACGCATCAGTCCCGAGCCGCCGAGGCGCTGCATCATCTTGAACATCTTGCCGCCTTTCATTTTCTTCATCATGTCGCGCATCTGCTCGTATTGACCGAGCATGCGGTTGACGTCCTGCACCTGAACTCCGGCACCGGCGGCGATGCGGCGTTTGCGCGCGGCCTTGATCAGATCGGGCTTGCTGCGCTCCTGCGGCGTCATCGAGCAGATGATGCCCTGCATGCGCCGCGTCTCGCGCTCGGCGCGATCCATGTCGGCCTGGCCGGCGCGCGCCTGCAGCTCGGCCGGCAGCTTGTCCATCAGGCCCTGCAGCCCACCCATGCGGTTCATCTGCTGCAACTGCGTGAGGAAGTCGTTGAGGTCGAACTGCACGCCGGCCTTGACCTTCTGCGCGAGCTGCTGCGCGGCCTGCACGTCGACGTTGCGCTGGGCCTGCTCGACCAGCGCGAGCACGTCGCCCATGCCGAGGATGCGGTCGGCCATGCGCGACGGATCGAAAGCCTCGAGGCCGTCGATCTTCTCCGACACGCCGGCGAACTTGACCGGCGCGCCGGTGACATGATGCACCGACAGCGCGGCGCCGCCGCGCGCGTCGCCGTCGAGCTTGGTCAGCACGATGCCGGTCAGCGGCAGCGCGTCGTGGAACGCGCGCGCGGTGGCCAGCGCGTCCTGGCCCTGCATCGCGTCGACCACGAACAGCGTCTCCACCGGCTGCAGCGTGGCGTGCAGCTCGGCGATCTCGCGCATCATCTCGGCGTCGACGGTGACGCGCCCGGCGGTGTCGACGAGCAGCACGTCGACGTGGTGGCTGCGCGCGTATTCGACAGCGCGCCGCGCGATGTCCAGCGGCCGCTCGTCGGGGGTCGACGGCAGGAACTCGGCGCCGGCCTGCGCGGTGACGGTCTGCAGCTGCGCGATCGCGGCCGGGCGGTAAACGTCGCACGACACCGTCAGCACCTTCTTGCGCTGGCGCTCGACCAGCCACTTGGCCAGCTTCGCGGTCGTCGTCGTCTTGCCCGCGCCCTGCAGGCCGGCCATCAGCACGATCGCCGGCGGCTGCACCGCCAGATTCAGCGCCGACACGCCCTCGCCCATCAACGCGGCGAGCTCGCGGTGCACGACGCCGACCAGCGCCTGCCCCGGCGACAGCGAGCCGACGACTTCCTGCCCCAGCGCGCGTTCCTTGACGCGCTGCGTGAACTCGCGAACGACCGGCAGCGCAACGTCGGCCTCGAGCAGCGCCAGGCGAACCTCGCGCAACATGTCGGCGATGTTGGACTCGGTAATGCGTGCCTCGCCGCGCATCGTCTTCACGACGCGGGAAAGCCGCTGGGTCAGATTGTTGAGCATGGTGGGGGCGCTGCTCGGGGCAGCGGCACGGGCCTCGGTTACACTGAAATCATGTGGATTTTAGTCAACGGCACGGCCTTCACCTTCTACCTGCTCGCGTCCTTCCTCGCGCGCCCGCGGCTCGCGCCGGCGCCGCACGGCGCCGCGATGCCGGGAACACGCGACGCGGCGACGCTGGCGATGCTGCTGGCGTGGCTCGCGCACGCGGGCAGCTTCCTGCTCGTCTTCGAAGGCCTGCACGACCCTGATTTCGGCTTCGCCCCGGCGCTGTCGCTGACCTTCTGGCTGGTCGCCGCGGTGTACTGGGTCGAGAGCCTGTACTACCCGCTGCAGGGGCTGCGCGCGTGGATCTGCCTGCTGGCGGCGATCTCCCTGCTGCTGACCTGGTTCTTCCCGCCCGACCGGCTGGCACCGCACGGCGCCGGCATCGAGTTCTCGCTGCACTGGGCGCTGGGCATCGCCGCCTACGGGCTGTTCGGCGCCGCGGTGCTGCACGGGCTGATGCTGCGTTCGGCCGAGCGCGCGCTGCACCGGCGCAAGGCGCGCATCGCCGGGCTGGGCCCGGAGCTGCCGCTGCTGACGCTGGAAAAACTCACCTACCGCCTCGTTGCGCTGGGCTTCGTCTTCCTCAGCGCGTCGCTGGTGTTCGCGATGCTGTTCAGCACGCGGCTGTTCGGCCGCCCGTTCGAATTCAATCACCAGACCGTGTTCGCGGTCGCGTCGTGGCTGCTGTTCGCCGCGCTGCTGCTCGGCCGCGGCCTGCTCGGCTGGCGCGGACGCCGCGCGCTGCGCTGGCTGTTCACCGGCTCGGCACTGCTGCTGCTGAGCTACGTCGGTTCGCGTTTCGTGCTCCAGGTCATCCTGCACCGTTGAAGTACCTGATCGTCTTCGCCGTGGCCATCGCCGCGCTGCTGCTGCTCAAGCGCGGCCAGCGGCAGCGCGGCCGCGACGCTGGCGCGCCGCGCGGCGGCGCCCCGGAACCGATGCATCCCTGCCGCCATTGCGGCGTTCACGTTCCGGCCAGCCGCTGCGTGTGGCGCGACGGTGAGCCGTACTGCAGTACGGAGCATGCCCGGCTGGGTTGAAGCCCTGGTCGACGCCGGCGTCAGCCGCCGGCTGCGACAGCGCGTGGTCGGAGATTCGCGGCTCAGCCGCGAGCGCCTGCGCGCCTATCGGCTGCTGTGCTGGTCGCGGCTGGCGCTGGGCGCCCTGCTGACCGGCTGGTTCGCGCTGCGCACGCCCCCAGCGCGCGTCGGCGTGCTGCTCGGCATGGGCTACGTCGTGCTGGCCGCCGCGCAACTGCTGCTGGCGCTGCGCAGCCGCCGCGGTTTCGCCTGGCAGATGCTCGGCGTCGTCCTCGTCGACCTCGTCGGCTTCGGCGCGATGCAGTTCGCAGCCGGCGACGCGGCGCGCGAGTTCGTGCTGTGCTATGCGCTGCCGGTGCTGGCCGCCGGGCTTTACGGCACGCTGCGCTTCGCGTTGGCCAGCTCGGGCGGCGTCGCGCTGCTGCTGCTGGCACAGGCGGCATGGACCCACCAGGGGCGCGGCAGCGACCCGCTGCTGGCCGCCGCGGTGGTCGGCGCTGCCTACGTCGCCATCGGACTGCTGGCGCAGGCGCTGGCGCAGCGGCTGGCGCGCCAGGAGGAAAGCGCGCGCCTCAGCGAGGACCGCGCCGCGCGCCAGCTGGCGATCAACCGCCACGTGCTGCTCGAGCACCCCGACGGCGTGCTCGTGCTCGACGCGGCGCTGCGCGTCGAGAGCGCGAACCCGGCCGCCGGACGCCTGCTCGGACTGCGCGATTGGGAACTCGGCGAAAGTCACGCGCTGGCCACCTATCCCGGCGCCGCTGAACTCGCCGCGGCGCTGCGCCGACCCGGCGCGGCGCCGCCGCACGCGCTGACCTTCGACGGCCCCGACGGACTGCGCCTGCAGGCACGAGTGCAGCCCTTGCGTCAATTGCCCGGCGGACCGGCCTTCCTGGTGTTCGTGCAGGATCTGCGAGCGATCGGCGAGCAGCTGCAGCAGGAGAAGCTGGCCGCGCTGGGCCGGCTGGTGGCCGCGGTGGCGCACGAGATCCGCAACCCGCTGGGCGCGATCGGCCAGGCCAACCAGCTCGGCGCCGAGCCCGGCCTCAGTGACGCGCAACGCTCGCGCATGCACGAGCTGATCGAGCAGAACGTCGAACGGCTGAACCGCATCGTCGAGGACGTGCTCGACCTCGGCCGCGGCAGCGCGCACACCGGCATCGAGCTGCAGCCGCTGCGCCTGCTGCTCGAGCTGCAGGCCGAAGCCGACGACGGCGCGCGCATCGCGCTGCACGCCGACGATCCGGCGGCGACGCTGAACTTCGACTCGCAGCACCTGCGCCGCGTGCTCGTCAACCTGCTGGGCAACGCGAGGCGCTACGCCAGCGCCAGGGACGGCGCGATCCGGGTGCGCCTGCGCGGCTCGCCACAAGTCATCGAGCTCGGCTTGGCCAATGACGGCCCGCTGGTCGCACCCGAGCTGCGTGCGCAGCTGTTCGAGCCGTTCTTCACCACCGACAGCCGCGGCACCGGGCTGGGCCTGTATATTTGCCAGGAACTGTGCGCGCGCTACGGCGCCAGCATCGAGTACCGCGTCCGCGACGCCGGAACCGAGGGCGCCTTCGGCGAGTTCGTGATCCGCCAGCCAGCGCGCGCCTGACCATGCACGATACGACGAAACCGATACGCATCCTCGTCGTCGACGACGAGCCCGACCTGCGCGAAATCTACGCGCTGACGCTGATCCGCGAAGGCTGGGAAGTGGCCGCGGCGGCCAGCGTCGGCGAAGCCCGGGCGCAGCTCGAGCAGCAGACCTTCGACGTCGCCATCGTCGACATGCGCCTGCCCGACGGCGCCGGACTGGACCTGCTCGACTGGCTGGCCGCGCGGCGTCGCGGCGAGCGCGTGATCGTCGCCACCGCCTACGGCAACGCGGCCACCGCGGTGCAGGCGCTGAAGACCGGCGCGTTCGACTACCTGACCAAGCCGGTCGACCTGCGCCAGTTGCGCCAGGTCGTGCGCTCGGCGCTGGCGCTCGGGTCGGCGGCCGCCGACCCGGCGCCGGCGCCGGCGCTGCAGGCCATGGTCGGCGATTCGGTGCCGATGCGCGCGGTCAAGGAAGCGCTGCGCCGCGCCGCGCGCAGCATGGCGCCGGTGCTGATCCAGGGCGAGTCGGGAACCGGCAAGGAGCTCGCCGCACGCGCCTTGCACGAGCTGAGCAACCGCGCGTCGGGGCCGTTCGTCCCGGTCAACTGCAGCGCGATCCCCGAGCATCTGCTCGAGGCCGAGTTCTTCGGCTACCGCAAGGGCGCCTTCACCGGTGCGCTCGACGCGCACGCCGGCTTCTTTGCCGCCGCCGCCGCCGGCACGCTGTTCCTCGACGAGATCGGCGAGCTGCCGCTGGCGATGCAGGCCAAGCTGCTGCGCGCGGTGCAGGAGCGCCGCGTGCGCGCGATCGGCGAAACCGCCGAGACGCCGGTCGACGTGCGTCTGGTCAGCGCCACCCACCGCGACCTGGCGCGCTGCGTCGCCGACGGCTCGTTCCGCCAGGACCTCTATTACCGCATCAACGTCATCGACGTGACGCTGCCGGCGCTGCGCGAACGCCTCGACGATCTGCCGCAGCTGGCCGACGCCCTGCTCGCGCGCATCCGTCGCGAACAGCAGCGTCCGGCGTTGCGCCTGGGCGACGACGCGCTCGAACTGCTCGCGCGCCGCACGTTCAGCGGCAATGTGCGCGAGCTGGAGAACGTGCTGCACCGCGCCGCGGCGCTGGCGGCCAGCGACACGATCGGGGCTGCCGACCTCGGCGCGCCCGGCGCCGTCGCGCAGCCCCCGGCGGCCGCGGTGCCGGCGCCAGCGCCGAACGCGG
>JAJZHH010000076.1:11052-15228 GCA_021804595.1 Pseudomonadota bacterium | reverse complement strand
CCCCATAGCGCCGCGCCGCGCACCCGACTGCAAGTCGCCAGACTCGCCAGACCCTTGTCGCCGTTCCGGACCGTCAGCGCGTGCTCCAGCCCCAGCGAGGCGATCGCACTGTTGAAGACGCGTATGCCCACACTCGACGGATCGACCAGCAGACGCAGTTCCTTCGTGCATACGGATCCGGGCATGCCGTCCGGCGCCGTGCAGACCTTCAGCGTTATGGTCGGGAATGCGTATTTGGGTTCGAGCGGCAGAACGATCCCGTGGGCCTTCGGCGCCTCCTGCTGATCACTCAGCTCGGAATCATCGTCGCCCATCGATTCCTGCTGCGAAAACTGATCCAAAACCGGTTTGCGCGGCTGCTTTTCATACTGCTGAGACGAGTTCCTATACGGCTGCGGCGAGCATTCATCCGACTCATCAAAGTCGCCACGCTTAAATGTCGACTGACCGCCGCCATAACCGCTAAAAGCCCTGCCGTTGAAATTACGACTGTCAAACTCCCGGCTCGCCGCCTGCTCGGATTCAACTCCATCCAACTCAAACATTAAGGAATCACGCACTTTCTTTCCATTCGCCCCGTTGGTGTAAGTTAAAGCACCCCCACCATATGCCGTGTGGAAATTACTGGATCGGAAACCTCCACTCTCGTCATATTTATGATGATCATGCATCAAATTCGACGAGCTGTTTTGGTGTTCGCTCGAATTCAGTGAGTCGCTATAAGAATAAGAACTTTCACTGCGATCGCTCGACGTTTGCTGCCCACCATAGAACCCCTGAATCTGGCCTTGGCCCGAGCTGTAGACCAAATTCAACGGGGCCTCACCCGGCGACCCAGAATTACTTTGATAATTCGATGTCTTATTTTTTTGGTAATTTATATAAGTCATTATCTTATCGGCGCCGGCGTTCGGCACGGAAGACTCCGATTTATTTTCTTCGAGGTATTCCGACAAATCGTTCGAACTCTTCGCGCGGATCGTCTTCTGCCTCTGCAGCTGCTGTGCCTGACTTTTCAGCGTTTGATTTGCCACTGGCTGTTGCGCCTGCAGCGAGGTCTGCTGCTGCGGCACCCCAGACGGAGCGAGTTGCTGGACAACAACATTGTTTTCCAAAACCATCTGACCCGGGACCTGCTTACCACTCAGAGCATGGACCTGGGCCTGACCTGACGCATCGTTGGCGCCGTCTTTTGCAATCCCCTGGGAATGACCATTTTGGCCGAAAGATCCAGCGCCGGCATCTTGATTATCATTATCCGCACCGCTGCTCAGATGCCCCATGCCCGGCAGCATGCCGCCCTTTGCGTTGCTCGACCCCGTTGAATTCATAATGGACTGCCGCACGATCTGCTGCTGGCTCGTCGGCGGCTGCTGCAGCACATTCTGGCTATATGAATTCGCCACGCCAGCAGAACCGGAGTATTTGCCGGAAGGCCCCGGGATTGAATTCGCGAGCACCTGCGGCGCATATTCCAGCTTGGCGCCTTGATTCGAGCCCTGGATCTGCATCGAGGCGATGTGATTCACGCTGAGCGAGGCCGCGTTCCCAGCCTGGTTCTGGATTTCGATCCGGCCGGCGCCAATCACGCTGAGGGGGGCCGCGTTCCCGGCCGGCTTATGGATCTGGATCTCTGCGGCGCGATCGATGCTGAGCTCGACTGGATTCGGGGCCGGGGGCCGGATCAGGTTCTGCAGCTGAGGCTGGTCCGGGGGAGGAACTGCGTTCGGGAGGGTGAAGACAGGGCCCGGCACTTCTGGCCCGCCGTCAGCGGCGTCGATGCCGGCGGTGCCGGATGCGCCCGGCGAACGGTCGTCATCCAGTCGCGGCTCGTCGCTCGACCACTCAGTCGCGCCCCGCGTGGACGAGGCGTCACCACACCCGCCGAGCAGCAAAGCCACGGCCATGCCGACCCCTAGAGCCAGCTTCGTCGGCGCCGTCGGCAAACGTTCCTTGAGATGAGCCATACCTACCCCCTGATCGTGGAATGCACTCGAGGTGATCGACCTCGAACCCAGGGGCAAAGCTTAATTGTTACCTTCTATTACATGCGTTTGATCGCTGCGAGCGCCGGGTGATGTCCTTGAGCAAGGACTTTTGAGCTGCGCGTTCGGCAGAGTGCGGCCAACCGAATGCGAAATGGATGCGAAACTTCGTCCAGCGCCGCGGCGGTGACGCGCGCGTAGAACGCGTCGAGGCGCTCGCCGCCGGGGGCGGCGAACGCCGGGGTCGCGCGCGCGCCAGGGCGCTGCAGTAGAGCGCGCCGCGCACTGGCGGCGCCACGCGGCGGACCGTTGCCCAGCTGAACGCTGTCGGCGACGGATCAGCCAGGCTCGTCGTCGGAGTCCGACGGCGCACCGAGCTCCGCCATCAGCGGCAGCACCCCATCGTCGTCCAGCCACGCAGCGTCGTGCTTGCCGGCAAAATACGCGCCGAACTTGTGATTCTCATCCTCCACGATGATGCCGAGCGTGGCACCGCCATGCGGCCACCGACTTTGGCTCTCATCGGCGAACCCATCGCTTGGGGCTTTCCACCCCGGCATGGCCTGGCTCAGTTGCTGCTCGATCGTGCGGGTGCCGTCGAACGGCATGAGCAGTCCCTGCTGCGCGAGCAGGTCGACGGTTCCGGCTGACACGCCGAAGCGCAGCGTTGCGCGGCAAGGCCCCTTGGAGTTCCTCGGCGGCAGCCGCAGGACGCTGGCGGCCACCCGTTTTGGCGTCTGCGGCAGCGCGCCGGCGACGTTGCTCAGTCGCCGATCGCGCGGGAGCTCACCGTCTTCGAGCGCGATGCAGTCCATGCCGGAACACGCGTGATAGCGAGAACGGCCGAGCTCGCTGAACGCAGCTTCGTAGCGCGCGGGCCCGATGCCGATGATGCCGTCGATTTCGTATCGGTTTGCGAACTTGTACAGGGATTGCACTTCGCTTTTCATGCATTCCGGCGGCGCCGACCAAAGCGAACCTTGGCCCAGTACCTGCAGCGCAATGTCGTGCTCCGTCCAGGCCTTGCCCAGGTCGACGTAAGCCCGCACGACCGGCCCCCATAGTTTGATGCCGACGGCCTGGCTGCAAGTCGCCAGACTCGATTCGCGCGCACCCGCACCATCACGCTGCGCATGGCGCAGGTTCAGCGACTCGATCATGTGAGAGAAAACGCGCACGCCGACACTCGACGGATCGACCAGCAGGCGCAGCGGTACGGTACAGTGCGCGCCTTCCGAGCCGGGCGGCGCGGTGCATACGCGCAGCGTCACCGTCGGCGCGGCGCCGACGAAGTCGACCGGCAAGTCGACCGTATCGTCTTCCGAGTCCGCGGAGTATTGCCCTTCGACGGAAACATCGTTTCCCGCTGAATCGCTCGGCGATGGGCCATGGAACGCGTCCAAGGCGCTTTTGTAAATGCAGGAGTCATTTGAGGACCTGCTGCCCACTCCTTCGCTCAGCCAGCTTTCTTCCTCGATCACATCTGCCGCCATCTCGACAGACTGCACGCTGCCATGCGCTGTGAAATGCCCGCCGCTGCCCGAACTTTCTGCGTCGCTGGCGTGAGACGATCCGGAGTCTTGCTGCTGCGCCCGTGAATTCACGAGCGGGTTCTGATGCGGGGCATCGCATAAGCCATCGGCTGCCAGTGCTTTGATGAACTCACTTCTCATCGCGGTGCGCAGCTGCGCCGTGAACGCAGAATGCGGATCCTGATCCAGCACCACGCCGTTGGCGACGCGTTGCCCGGGCTTGCTTGGCGACAGGCGCGTGCCGTCCATCGGCTTGCCCAGCAGGCCCGGGTTCTGCGGGTGACCGTCGTGAGCTGTGCCGACCGGCGGTGGCGAGTTGAATACCTGCTCGCCCCCGCCCGAGTCGGATCCCGAGTTCATCGCCGAAGGCGCCTTGTGAAAGATGCTGACGGGCACTCCTTGATTCATGCAGCCCGAGGTCGCATACAGGGACAGGGCCTGCTGCTTGCTCTCGTGTTGAGAACGCATCTGCCGCTGGATTTGCTGCGCCCGCTTTTGCCGAAACTTCTGCTTCCACTTCGTCGAACTGCCTTTGGGGTTCGTTTCCGAGCCCTGGCTCCAGTTCTGGAGCAGGACCTCGACCGGGTTCTGTACCGGCGCCGACGCCGGGGGCTGGACCTGGGGCTGGACCTGGGGCTGGACCGGGGGCTGGACCGGGG
>JAJZHH010000076.1:0-10952 GCA_021804595.1 Pseudomonadota bacterium | reverse complement strand
TTGGGGTTCGTTTCCGAGCCCTGGCTCCAGTTCTGGAGCAGGACCTCGACCGGGTTCTGTACCGGCGCCGACGCCGGGGGCTGGACCTGGGGCTGGACCTGGGGCTGGACCGGGGGCTGGACCGGGGACTGGACCGGGGACTGGACCGGGGACTGGACCGGGGACTGGACCGGGGACTGGACCGGGGACTGGACCGGGGACTGGACCGGGGACTGGACCGGGGGCTGGACCGCAGGTGCCGCCACCTGCGGCGGGGGCACAGCGGCGGGCGCGACGACGACCTCCGGCACCGCGCCATCGCCGGTGGCACCATGGGTGCCCGCGTCGCCGGGGGTGGACGACACGCGGTCGTCGTCAACTCGCGGTTCGTCGCCGGATCGGGGGGTCGGGTCGCGCGTCGGCGAGCCGCCGCCGCAGCCGCCGAACAGCAAGGCGACGGCCATTCCCACCGCCAACGCCTGCCTTGTCCGCGCGCTCGACAAAACTTCCTGGACCTGAATCATCTGTAACCCCGCTGGTGAATGGCGCTCGAGGTGATCGACCACGAGCCGAGGGAACAGCGTAATAGTTGCGTTTGTTTACATCTGTTGAGTTTCTGCGAGCCTGCCGTGAACGCGGCGCGAAACGATCGCTGCGTTGCCGCTTCGGGAACGCGTGAACGCGTTACGGCGAAACTTCGTCGAGTACCGCGTCGAGGTGCGCGGAGTCGTTCCAGCCGACCAGGGTCATGCGGCCTTCGGCGACCAGCACCCGGTTGATCGCCGCGTTGCGCAGCTCCCAGCTGCGCGGCGCGGCCAGCGACTGGCCGCTGGCGTGGCGGTACAGGCAGTCGAGCGCGCCGCCGTGGCTGATCAGCGCGACGCGCCCGCCGGCGTGGGCCGCGGCGATGCGCAGCGCCGCGTCGGTGACGCGCGCGTAGAACGCGTCGAGACGCTCGCCGCCTGGGGCCGCGAACTCCGGGTCGCGCGCGCGCCAGCGCGCACAGGCCTGCGGATGCTCGCGCTCGAGTTCGACGAAGCTCGAACCCTCGAAAGCGCCGAACGCGCGCTCGCGCAGCGCGGCGTCGAGCCGCGGCTCGATCCCCAGGCGCTGCGCCAGCGGGGCCGCGGTCTGTCGCGCACGAGTCAGGTCGCTGCAGTAGATCGCGTCGAGCTCGGCGTCGGCCAGCGCGCCGGCCAGCGCCTGCGCCTGCGCATGGCCGCGCGCGTTCAGCTCGATGTCGGTATGGCCCTGGATGCGCGCGTCGGCGTTCCAGGCGGTTTCGCCGTGGCGAATCAGCAGCAGCAGCGTGGGCTCGATCATCGCGGCATCGTAATCGCAAGCGGCTGCGGGCGCGCACGCAGCGCCCGCAGCCGAGCGTTCAATGCGCGCCGCCGGCGTCGACCGTGCCGCCGCGCACCGGCCGCACGAACCAGACCAGCAGCGTCAGCGCGACGAACAGCCACGCGCTGAGGCGGAACATTTCGTCGACCGAAATCGTGTACGCCTGCTGCGTGATCAGGCGATCGATCAGCCCCAGCGCCTGCTCGTGGCTGAAGCCGCCTTGCTGCATGCCCTGCAGCACCGGGGTCGAGATCGGGTTGCCGGCCCAGATGTGGCTGGCCAGCCGCTCGTGGTGCATCGACGCGCGGTCGATCCACCAGGTGGTGTAGATCGACGTGCCGAACGAGCCTGCGGTGATGCGCGCGAAGTTCGACAGCCCCGACGCCGCGGCGATGCGCTGCGGCGGCAGCCCGCCGAGCACGATGCCCAGCAGCGGGATGAAGAAGGTCGCGGTCGAGATGCCCTGCACGATGGTCGGAATCGTGTAGTCCCAATAGCCGTCGCCGGTGGTGAAGCGCGAACGCATCCAGAACACCAGCGCGAAGCTGAGGAACGAGAAGGTCGTGATCCAGCGCGTGTCGACCAGGTGCATGTAGCGCCCGAGCAGCGGCGACAGCATCAGCGCGAACAGCCCGACCCAGGCCAGCACCTCGCCGGCGTCGGTCGCGGTGTAGCCGATGAATTCCTGCAGCCACAGCGGCAGCAGCACCAGGCTGCCGAAGAACATGCCGTAGGCCACCGCGAGCATGATCGTGCCGATGGTGAAGTTCGGAATCTTGAACAGCGTCAGGTCGACCACCGGGTGCTCGTCGTAGATCTCCCAGATCAGGAACAGCACGAAGCCGACGACCGCGGCCACCGCCAGCGCGACGACGGTCGGCGACGAGAACCAGTCGAGCTCCTGCCCCTTGTCGAGCATGACCTGCAGCGACCCGACCCAGACCACCAGCAGCGACAGCCCGGTCCAGTCGATCGGCAGCTTGCGCGTCGGCGTCTCGCGGTCGCGGTAGATCGACAGCGTGACCATCGCGCAGACGATGCCGACCGGCACGTTGATGTAGAAGATCCACGGCCACGAAATGTTGTCGGTGATCCAGCCGCCGAGCAGCGGGCCGGTGATCGGCGCCACCAGCGTGGTCATCGACCACATCGCGATCGCCATGCCGGAGCGCTGCGGCGGGTAGCTCGACAGCAGCAGCGTCTGCGACAGCGGAATCATCGGGCCGGCCGACGCGCCCTGCAGCACGCGGAACAGGATCAGCACCGCCAGGCTCGGCGCCTGCCCGCACAGGAAGGAGAACAGCGTGAACAGCAGAATGCTGGACAGGAACACGCGCACCGCGCCGAAGCGCTGGGTCAGGAAGCCGGTCAGCGGCACCGCGATCGCGTTGGCCACGCCGAACGAGGTGATGACCCAGGTGCCCTGCGACGAGCTGACGCCGAGGTCGCCGGCGATGGCCGGGATCGACACGTTGGCGATCGACGTGTCGAGCACGTTCATGAACGTGGCCAGGCTCAGCGCCACCGTGCCCAGCACCAGCGCGCTGCCTGCCAGCGGGCGCAGATGCGCCGGATGGTGCTCGCTGGGGTCGGGGGTGGCGCCGGCGGCGGCCTCCTCGACCGTCGTCAGGTCGGTCATTGCGCGGCTCCGCGGCTGCCGGCGACGGGCTTCGCGGCCGCCGCGATGCCGAGCTCGTGGCGCGGCAGGCCGGCGGCGTTGGCCTCGATGATGCGCGCGACTTCGGCGTCGGCCCTGGACCAGTTGGCGCGGTACAGCGTGGTCTGCGCCGCCGGCTGCGTCGGCGCCAGCGCGATCACCGGCGCGCCGCTGTGGTCGGCGATGTCGACCTCGACTTCGGTCGACAGGCCCACGCGCAGCGGGTGGCGCGCCAGCTGCGCCGGGTCGAGCGAGATGCGCACCGGAACGCGCTGCACGACCTTGATCCAGTTGCCGGTGGCGTTCTGCGCCGGCAGCAGCGCGAACGCCGCGCCGGAGCCGGCCGAGATGCCGACGACCTTGCCGTCATAGGTGACTTTGGAGCCGTAGATGTCGGCGACGACCTTGGCCGGCTGGCCGATGCGCAGCTCGCGCAGCTGGGTTTCCTTGAAGTTGGCGTCGACCCACAGCTCGTTCAGCGGCACCACGCTCATCAGCGGCATGCCCGGGGCGACGCGCTGGCCGAGCTGCACGCTGCGGCGGGCGACGACGCCGTCGACCGGCGCCGGGATCACCGTGCGCGCCCACGCCAGATAGGCCTCGCGCACGCGCGCCGCGGCCAGCCGCACCGCCGGGTTGTGCGCCAGCGTCACACCTGCGGTCTGCGCCTCGTTGGCGGCGACCGCGGCGCGCGCCGCGGTGACCGCGCTGCGCGCGGTTTGCAGCGCGGTCGCGGCCGACTGCGCCTGCAATTGCGCCTGGCGCACTTCCTCGGCGCCGACCGCGCCGCTGCCGGCGAGCTTCTCGCGCCGACGCATGGCGTCGTCGGCGCGCGCCAGCGCGGCCCGCGCGGTGGCGACTTCGGCTTCGTGCACCGCGACCTGGGCGCGCAGCGCCGCGGTCTGGGCATAGGTCACGCGCACCGCGCGCACCGCGCGACCGAGCTCGGCCTCGGCCTGCTGCAGCGCGACGTGGGTGTCGGCGCCGTCGAGCCGCACCAGCGGCTGGCCGGCGCGCACGCGCTGGGTGTCGTCGGCGGCGATTTCAACCACGGTGCCGCCGACCTGGGGTGTGATCTGCACCAGGTTGCCGCCGACGTAGGCGTCGTCGGTGCTGACTTCGCGCAGGCTGCGCCAGTAGGTGTAGCCGAGGTCGGCGGCGCCGGCGATGAGGAACAGCGTGATCGCGCCGAGCATCAGCCGGCGGCGCGTGGCCGAACGATCGGCCTGATTGGGGTTGGTGTTCTGCGGGTTGGCGCTCATGCGAAGCTCCGTGTGCGTTCGGTTCGGTTCTGGATGGTGTTCTTCAAGGCTGCGCGACGTGCTCGCGGTCGACCGCGTCGTAGCCGCCGCCGAGCGCCTGCGTCAGCGCGACGTCGTCGATCAGCGCCTGCGCTTTCAGATCGACTCCGGCCAGCTGCAGCTTGAGCACCGCGCCTTGCGCGTCGAGCACGCCGAGCTCGTTGCCCAGTCCGGCGTCGTAGCGCTGGCGCGCCAGCCGCATCGCGTCGCGCGCCAGGCGTAGCGCGTCGCGCTGCTGCGCCTGCTGGCGCTCGACCGAGGCGCGGCGGGTCAGCGCGTCGGCGACTTCACGCACGGCACCGATCACCGTTGCGTTGTAGTGTTCGATGGCCACGTCGGCTCCAGCCTGGGCGCCGTGCAGGTTGGCGCGCAGCGCACCGCCTTCGAAGATGGGCAGCGTCAGCGCCGGGCCGGCACCCCAGGTCTGGCTGCCGGCGTGCAGGAAGCTGGCGTAGGTGATCGAATCCAGGCCGACGAAAGCGGCCAGGTTGATGTTCGGGTAGAACTCGGCACGCGCCTCGCGCACGCCGGCCAGCGCGGCGCGCACCTGCCAGCGCGCGGCGACGACGTCGGCGCGGCGGCCAAGCAGCGCGGCCGGCAGCTCGGCGGCCGGCGCCGGACCCGGCAGCGCCTGCAGCGTCGGCGCCAGGCCGGCGGTACGCGCCGGGCCGGCGCCGAGCAGCGCGGCCAGCGCATGGCGCAGTTCGTCGGCGGCTTGTGCATTGCGCTCGAGCTCGAGTTCGATCTGTGGGATCTCGACTTGCAACGGACGCAATTGCAGCTGCGGCTGCAGTCCGGCGCTGACGCGCTCGTGCACCAGCTTGACGATGCGGCGGCGCTGCTGCAGCGTGTCGCGCAGCAGCGTGCGCTGCGCGTCGAGCCGCGCCAGCGCGAAATAGGTCTGCGCCACCTGCGCCGCGAGCACGACGCGCACAGCCTGCGCTGCGGCCTCGGCGGCGCGTGCATGGCCGACCGCGGCAGCCAGCGCGGCGTGGTTGCGACCGAACAGGTCGAGCGACCAGCTGCCTTGCAGCATCGCCTGGTTGACGCCGAACACCGAGCCGCCATAGGGCCCGTAGATGTCGTTGGCGCTGAACAGTTCGCGCGTCGATGACACCTGCGCGCCGAGCGACGGCAGCAGCGCGGCGTGCGCCGCGGCGCGGCCGGCGGCGGCTTCGCGCACGCGCGCGGCCGCCTCCTGCAGGTCGGGGTTGCCGGCCAGCGCCTGCGTTTCCAGCGCGTCGAGTTGCGGGTCGCGGTAGCGCGTCCACCAGTCGCTGCGCGGGAAAGCGGTGGCGCCGGACTGCAGGCCCAGCGCGGCGGGCTTGATCAGCGTGGCCGGCGGATGCAGCGTGCCGGTGCCGGCGCAGCCGGCGAGCAGCGCTGCGACGCCGACCGCGGCGAGAAGTTTCGGATTCATCGTGAACGGAATGTCGTGGTGGACGGGGGTCAGGGGGCGGCGACTCAGGCGTCGCCGCTGTGTTCGTTGCGAGTGAAACGTTGCAGCAAGTCGAGCAGTTGCACCACCTCGTCGGCGCTGAAGTCGCGCAAATGCCAGTTCAGCACCTCGGCGAGAATCGGCGGGATCTGCGCCACGACCTCGCGCCCGCGCTCGGTCAGCGCGAGGTGGACGACGCGGCGGTCCTCGGTGCCGCGGCAGCGCGTCAGCAGTCCCTTGGCTTCGAGACGATCGAGCATGCGCGTCATCGCGCCGGCGTCGATGCCGGCTTCGCGCGCGCACGCCGCGACGGTGTCGGCGCCGCGGTGCGCGATCAGCCACAGCGGCCCCCACTGCATGCCGGTCAGGTCGAGCTCGTGCATGCGCGCATCGAGGCTGCGTTGCAGCGCGTGGTAGGCCTGCTTGATCCAGTAACCGACCGAGCACTTGCTGTCGAAGCGCCGGGCGTCGTAGAAGTTCGCGCCGGTGCGCGGGTTCTGCGGGTTTTCCATGTTCGCCATTTTACTTGTCTAGGCAAACATTGCCGTTGCAAATAGATACCCGTGCTACTAGTATGGTCTTTGGCGCGCCGGGGCGCCGCTTACCAGTCCTGCACGGAAAACAGCTTGCGGTGTTCGCGGATCGCGTAGCGATCGGTCATGCCGGCGACGTAATCGGCGACGCCGCGCCAGCGCGAGCGTCCGTCCACCGCCTGGTGCTCGCGCGGCAGCAGCCGCGGATCGTCGGCGTAGGCGTCGAACAGCTCGCGCAGCACGCGCGCGGCTTTCGTCGTCGAACGCACGACTTGCGGATGGCGATACAGCTGCGCGCGCAGCAAGCGCTGCAGGGCGCTGAGCTGCTCGCGCACCGGCGCGCTGAACGCGGCCAGCGGCGGCGCCGCGCGCACGTCGTCGAGGCTGGCCACGCCGGCGTCGGCGATGCGCGCCTCGGTGGCGCCGATCAGGTCGGCGATCAGCGCCGCGATCATGCGCCGTATCGTTTCGGCAACGACGCGCTTGGGCGCCAGCTTCGGAAACGCGGCGCGTACCGCGTGCAGGTGGCCGCCGAAGAACGGCACCGCCTCGAGCTCGTCGAGCTCGAGCAAGCCGGAGCGCAGACCGTCGTCGATGTCGTGGTTGTTGTAGGCGATCTCGTCGGCCAGGTTGGTGATCTGCGCCTCCAGGCTCGGCTGGCCGCCTTGCAGGAAGCGCGCCGCGACGTCACCCAGGCGTTGCGCGTTGCGCCGCGAGCAGTGCTTGAGAATGCCCTCGCGAGTCTCGAAGGTCAGGTTCAGCCCGTCGAACGCGGCGTAGCGCTCCTCGAGGCGGTCGACCACGCGCAAGGACTGCAGGTTGTGTTCGAAGCCGCCGCCGTCGGCGTCGCGCGCGCGCATGCACGCGGCCAGCGCGTCCTGGCCGGCGTGACCGAACGGCGTGTGGCCGAGGTCGTGCGCCAGCGCAATGCTCTCGATCAGGTCCTCGTTCAGGCGCAGCCCGCGAGCGATCGAGCGCGCGATCTGCGCCACTTCGAGGCTGTGCGTCAGCCGCGTGCGGAACAGGTCGCCCTCGTGGTTCAGGAACACCTGGGTCTTGTACTCGAGCCGGCGGAACGCGCCGCAGTGGACGATGCGATCGCGGTCGCGCTGATAGTCGCTGCGGTCGCGCGGCGGCGGCTCGGCCACCGCACGGCCGCGCGAGTTCGACGCGCGGCACGCATAGCTCGCCAATTGCATCCCGGCTTCGTGGTCGCTGGCGCTGCGCATCGCCCGCTCCCGCGCTCAGCCGGTGGCGCCGTGCGCGCGCAACGCGGCGCCGACGACCTCGGCCGGTGCGCTGCGCAGCAGCGCGTGACCGACGCCGTCGAGCAGCACGTAGCGGATCTCGCCGGCCTCGTTCTTCTTGTCGACCTGCATCAGCTCGAAATAGCGCGCCGCCGGCAGCTCGGGCAAGCGCAGCGGCAGGCCGGCGCGGCGCACCAGCTCGGCCAGCCGCTGCGCCTGCGCCGCATCGAGCAGGCCCAGCCGCACCGACACGTCGGCGGCGACGACCATGCCGGCGCCGACCGCCTCGCCGTGCAGCCACGCGCCATAGCCCATGCCGGCCTCGATCGCGTGGCCGAAGGTGTGGCCGAAGTTCAGCATCGCGCGCAGCCCGCTCTCGGTCTCGTCCTGCGCGACGACCGCGGCCTTGATCTCGCAGCAGCGCCGCACCGCTTCGGCCAGCGCGCCGGAGTCGAGCGCGCGCAGCGCGTCGATGTGTTGCTCGAGCCAGGCGAAGAAATCGGCGTCGGCGATCGCGCCGTGCTTGATCACTTCGGCCAAGCCGGCGGCGATTTCGCGCGCGGGCAGCGTGCGCAGCGCGTCGACGTCGGCGACGACCAGCCGCGGCTGGTAGAACGCGCCGATCATGTTCTTGCCCAACGGGTGGTTGATCGCGGTCTTGCCGCCGACCGACGAGTCGACTTGCGCCAGCAGCGTCGTCGGCACCTGCACGAAGGGCACGCCGCGCATATAGCAGGCCGCGGCGAAGCCGGTCATGTCGCCGATCACGCCGCCGCCGAGGGCGACCAGCGTCGTGCGCCGGTCGCAGTGCGCGCCGAGCAGCGTGTCGAACACCTGGTTCAGCGTGTCCCAGTCCTTGTGCGCTTCGCCGTCGGGCAGCACGCAACGCAGCACGCGCGCGAAATGCGGCCGCAGCGCCGCCTCGAGCGCGTCGGCATAAAGCGGCGCGACGACGGTGTTGCTGACGATCAGCGCGTTGCCGCGGGGGTTCGCGCAGGCCGCGAAACGGGCTGGCTCGCACAACGCGCCGGCGGCGATCAGGATGTCGTAGGCGCGGTCGCCGAGTTCGACGCGGACGGTGCTCATCGGGCGTAGCGGATAGGCCGGTTCATGCGGCCATTGTAGGAAACGGCGCGAAAACCCTGCGCGGTGCGCAGCCGCCGCGCGCCACCGCTCAACGTTTGCGCGCCGCGTCGAGCACGCCGCCAAGCTCGAGCTGGGTCAGCACCAGCTGGGTCAGCATCGCCGGCGACGGCCGCCCGGTATCGATCACGAAGTGCGCCACTTCGCGGTACAGCGGATCGCGCGCGCGAAACAGCTCGCGCAGCCGCGCGCGCGCGTCGACGCCCTGCAGCAGCGGCCGGCTGCGGTCGTGGCGAGTGCGGTTGGCCAGCTCGTCGGGGTTGGCGCGCAGATAGACGACGCTGCCGCGGCTGTGCAGCGCGGCACGGCTGGCCTCGCGCAGCACCGCGCCGCCGCCGGTGGCCAGCACGATGCCGTCGAGCTGCGTCAGCTCGTCGATCACCGCGGCTTCGCGATCGCGGAACGCCGCCTCGCCATCGCGCGCGAACAGCTCGGCGATCGTGCAGCCTTCGCGCCGCTCGATCTCATGGTCGCTGTCGACGAAACGCAGCCCGCAGCGCTGCGCCAGCGCGCGGCCGACCGTGGTCTTGCCGGCGCCCATCAGGCCGACGAGGAAGATTTTCGCGGAGGACAAGACGATGGGCGCTTCGAGGCTGCAGCTTGCGTCAGGGTTGCGGCGTCGTCAACGAGACGTTCATCGACGCCGATTGGGTGACGTAGATGGTCGACAGCGACGAAGGGCAAGTCTGTGGCGAATTCGGATTGATCGCGCTGCCCGGCGTGACCGACGCGATCACCGTATCGACGCCTGTGGCACCGCCGGCTGCGTAACGCACCGCGACGTAGCCGTTGTTGTCGGTTTCAGCGGCGATGCAACTGTTTTGAAGCGCACCGCCGGAATTGATGAACCCGGGCTGCACCTGGCCAGTCGCCGACGTTCCAGTCTTGCCACCATCAGTACACGACGGCGTGCCGCTGGCGTTGGTGAGGTTGCAATACGGGATGTAGCCGCCTGTCGTTGCGCTGCCGAACGAGAAGATCACCGCCATGTTGCGCACCGGATTGCCGTTGCTATCGGTGACCACGCCGGTCAGCGTCACACCATTGCTAATCGTTTGCACCGCTGCGTTCGGATCCATCACGTTGGTCGCCAGACCAGAGCAGACCAGGGAGTTGCCGTTGGAATTATTCGCCGACGCACAGATGCTGACGACTTCAGTAGGCGTCAGCAAGGTCGTTCCGGTCAACGCCAGAAAATACTTCGAACTGCCGCTGGCTGAAATCGTGACCTGCTGCGTCGCCGTCGCCAGCGCCACCGAACTGCCATTGAGCACGCTGGCGGAAACGGTATCGGTTGTACCCGACGAGCCGCCAGCCTGATATTTCACGTAGGCGGTTCCGTCGGCCGCCGTGGTCACATTGACGGTCGAGGTGGCGCCATTCAGCGTTGCGCCGGAACTGTTCGACGCCAACGTGAATGCCACGGTGGCGCCGACCACCGGCGTAGTGCCGCCGCTGAGCACCTTCACTTCGAACTCATCCTGCACGCCGGGCGCGACCGTCACCGTCGTACCGGGGACGAACTGAATCGTCTCCGAATTGGTGCTGGCCGTTCCAGGGCTGACCGTAATCGACACCGAGCCATAGGCTGTCGCCGCTCCGCTGGTCGTCGGCGTCGCCTGCGCGATGACTGCGTCGGTGCCCGAACTCGATCCCGCCGTATAAGTCACCCACGCCTGGCCGCTGGCGTTGGTGATCGCGGTGACCGACGCGGCTGACGACGCGCCCGAACTGAGCGTGGCGCCGCTGCTGTTGGAGCCGACCAGAAATGTGACGGTGACGCCGGCCTGAGGCGCCCCCTTCGCGTCCATGACCGTCGCCGTCTCGGTCGCGATACCTCCGGTCGCCACCGCGGCCGACGACGTCGCCAGCGTAACCTGGTAGGCACTGGTCGAACTGCTCGACGTGCTCGATGTGCCCGTTGTGCTGCCTGCGCTGCTGCCGCCGCCCAGCAGCGAGGTGCCGCTGCTGTTGCCTCCGCCACCACAGCCCCCCAGCAAGACGAGCAGCAGCAACGGGAACAGGAGACGCAGGGAACGGGCGAGTGGCATTTTCATGATTCTTGGCTTTGTCGTCGTGAAACAGTTCAGCGGTCGACTTCGGACCGCGTGACGATGTGCGGCGTCAGGAAAACCAGCAGCTCGTCCTTCTGCATGCTCTTGCTGTTGGTCTTGAACAGGTAACCAAGCACCGGAATGTCGCCGAGCAAAGGCACCTTGTCGGTCTGGTTCTGCTCCTGCGACGAATAGATGCCGCCGAGCACGACGGTGCCGCCGTTCTCGACCTGCACTTCGGTGCTCAGCGTGTTGG
>JAJZHH010000165.1 GCA_021804595.1 Pseudomonadota bacterium | reverse complement strand
GCCCGCAACCGACCCCCAGGCGAGCCCGCCGAGCAGCGGCGGCGACGGTTTCGGCGCCGCGCTGGCCAAGGCGCGTGGCGCCGACAATTCGACGCCGGCGACGCCCTCGGGTGCGCAAGGCAGCACGTCGCAGCCCACCAACGCGGCCGCCGCAGCCAAGCCGTCGGCGCAGGGTGCTGCGGCGCAGGGCGGCACGGCGCAGGGTGGCACGGCGCAGGGTGGCACGGCGCAGGGTGCTACGGCGCAGGGTGCTACGGCGCAGGGTGCTACGGCGCAGGGTGCTACGGCGCAGGGCGGCACGGCGCAGGAAGCAGCCCCCGGCGGCGCGGCACAGCGCGGGCAGACCGCCCGCGGCGACGCGAGCGCGAAAGCGGCAGCGGCGCAGTTGCTTGCGGCGCAGCTCGGCGGCGATGGCGCGACGCTGGCCGCGCAGGTTGCCGCGCTCGCGCACGGTGCTGCCGCGCCGGGCACGTCGCTGGCGCAGGCGGCTTCGGGCAGTGTGCAGGCGGCGGCGTCGGCGCAGGCGGCATCCGGAATGGGCGCATCGGGTCAGATCGCGGTCGATCATGCGGGCGCCGCCGCCGCTGCGGTCGCGGCCGCCGGCATGGCGGTGGCGGTTCAGGGCGGCAAGAACTTGCCGCCTGCGGCAAGCGATGCGGCGCCGGTGCTCGGCGACGCGACTGCGGCAGCGGGTGGTGGCACGCACCCGGGCAGCACGCCGCCTGCGGCGGCGTTGGCAAAGGCCGCGAATCCGGCCGTGCCGCCGGCGTTGCAGGCAGCGCTCGAGACGCCAGCCGTGGCCACGGCGGCGACCACAGCGCACGCCGCGGCGCACGCGCACCAGGCCGACGCGACCGCGGTGCAGCAGCTGGCACAGGCCAACGCGGCACTGTCCGGCGCATCGACACCGAACGGGGTCAACGTCGCGCCGGCCGCCACGAGCAGCAGCGCGACGCTGCAGCAGCCGGTCGGCTCGTCGGGCTGGGGCCAGGAGCTCGGCCAGCAGATGCTGTTCGCGGTCGGCTCGCAGCAGCAGCTGGCCAGCCTGAAACTCAATCCGCCGCAGCTCGGCCCGCTGGAAGTCCACCTGCAACTCGACAACGGCCAGATCAACGCGCAGTTCGTGTCGCCGCACCAGGCGGTGCGGCAGGCGCTGGAAAGCGCGATGCCCCAGTTGCACGACATGTTCAGCAACGCCGGCATGAGCTTGGCGCAGGCCTCGGTCAATTCGGGCGGCGGCCGCGGCGAGCGCAATCTGTTCCAGCGTCAGTCGAGGTCGTCGACGGGCGCAGCCGGCGCGATCGGTGCGGTCGACGACGCCGCGGGGGCGACGCCGGAGCTGCGCGTGCGCAGCGCCAACGGCCTGGTCAACACCTATGTATGAGCGCCGTCAGCGCGTGCGCTTCGAGCCGATTTCAGTTCTGCGGCCTGCGTGCCGTTTAAAGTAACGGAATCGTCGCGTATTCCGGAGTAACAGATGGCAGAAAAAGAGGCCAAGTCAGGGTCGGGCAAAGGCAAGCTGGTGATCATCGGCGTCGTCGTGCTGGTATTGCTGGCCGGCGGCGGTGGCGCCGCGTGGTGGTTCCTGCTGCGGCCCAAAGCGGCCGCCGGCAAGCACGTCGCAGAAGCCAGGCCGGCGCAGAAGGCACACTTCATCACGCTCGATCCTTTCGTGACCAACGTGATCAGTCAGGACGGCAACACCCATTACCTGCAGGTCAAGCTCGACCTGAAGGTGTTCGACCCGAAAGTCGACGAAGAGGTCACGAACATGACGCCGGAGATCCGCAACTCGGTGCTGCGCATCCTCGCCGCGCAGCAGGCCGAGAAGGTGACCACGGTGGCGGTGCGCGAGCAGCTGCGCGAGCAGATCCTGCTCGCGATCAACCAGGTGCTGAACTCCGACGGCTCCGGCAGCGGCGTCGCGGCGCTGCCGGCCGCACCGGCGCTGCCGGCCAGCGCGTCGTCGCAGGCGCGCGCCGCCGCGCAGCAGGCGCAGGCCGCGGCACTGGCGCACGCGGCCGACGCGTCGGCGAGCAAGGGGCCGATCGCCGGGGTTTATTTCACCGGATTCGTGGTGCAGTGACATGGTCAAGGACGTACTGTCGCAAGACGAAGTCGACGCGCTGCTGCAGGGCCTGAGCGGCGAGGAAGCCGCCGCGCCCGAAGCGGAGGGTGGCGACGAAGGCGGCGTGCGTCCCTACGACCTGGCCAACCAGGACCGCATCGTCCGCGGTCGCATGCCGACGCTCGAAGTGATCAACGAGCGTTTTGCGCGCCTGTGGCGGGTCGGCCTGTTCAACTTCCTGCGCCGCTCGTCGGAGATCTCGGTCGCTTCGGTGCGGCTGATGAAGTACAGCGAGTTCATTCGCACCCTGGTCGTGCCGAGCAACCTCAACCTGGTCCAGCTCAAGCCGCTGCGCGGCACCTCGCTGTTCATCTTCGACCCGCGGCTGGTGTTCAGCGTGGTCGACAACTACTTCGGCGGCGACGGGCGCTTCCACGCGCGCATCGAGGGCCGCGACTTCACCCTGCTCGAGCAGCGCATCATCAACCGCATGCTCGACATGGTGTTCAAGGAATACCGCACCGCGTGGACCCCGGTGCTCAAGCTCGACATCGAGGTCACGCGTTCCGAAGTCAACCCGCAGTTCGTCAACATCGCGACGCCGACCGAAGTCGTCATCGTCTCGACCTTCGACGTCGAGATCGAGGGCGGCGGCGGCACGCTGCACGTGTGCATTCCGTACAGCATGATCGAGCCGATCCGCGACCAGATGACCACCGGCATGACCACCGACCGCAACGAGGTCGACCAACGCTGGATGCAGGCGCTGCAAAGCGAGATGCGCGAGGCCGAAGTCGAGCTGCGCGTCGAGCTGCTGCAGCGTCCGGTGCTGGTGCGCGAGCTGCTGCAGCTGCGCGTCGGCGACGTGCTGCCGGTCGATCTGCCCGACAGCGTGATCGGCCGCGTCGACGGCATCCCGGTGCTCGCCGGTGAATTCGGTCAGCACGACGAGCACATGGCGATCAAGGTGCGCCAGCGGCTGTTGCCCGACAGCGGCTTCGTCGCGCACAGCAACAAGCCCAGGCTGGGCTGAAGCCGTTCACCCCCACTCAATCCAGGCTGCCCCACATGTCTTCCGATCCCGACACCACGCAAGACGCCAGCGTCGACGACGAGTGGGCGGCTGCGATGGCCGAGCAGGCCGTCGACCCGGCGACGGCGCCGGCACCCGGGCCGGCCGCGGCCGAAGCGCCGCGTGCCAACTTCCCGCAACTCAACCCGGAGCCGGCGGTCGCCGCCGGCAACGAACAGCTCGACCTGGTGATGGACATCCCGGTCACGCTGTCGGTCGAGCTCGGCCGCACCAGGATCCAGATCCGCGAGTTGCTGCAGCTGGCGCAGGGCTCGGTGGTCGACCTCGACCGTCTGGCCGGCGAGCCGATGGACGTGCTGGTCAACGGCTTCCTGATCGCGCGCGGCGAAGTCGTGCTGGTCAACGACAAGTTCGGCATCCGGCTGACCGACATCGTCAGTCCGAACGAGCGCGCCAGGCGCCTGGGCTGAAGCGCACGCTGCGCTCGAGCCGCGCGATGCGGCGGCGCAGCTCGCGCAGGTCGGCGGCGGCGCGCGGCGCGTAGCGCGCGCGCTCGAGGTCGATGAGCAAGCGGCTCAGCGCGTCGCGCGGTGCCGGTGCGATCCGGTCGAGACGCGGCAGCAGCGCGGTCGGGGCGTCGCCGGCGGCGGCGTCGACCTGCAGCCGGCGCAGCAATCGGCGCAAGCGCGCCCACAGCACGCGCCACGGGTCGCGGCGCCGGCCGCGCCACGGCCACAGCGCGCCAGCCAGCAGCAGCGCGCT
>JAJZHH010000075.1 GCA_021804595.1 Pseudomonadota bacterium | reverse complement strand
GCGGCGCTGCACCACGCCGCCGCGTGCGTCGCGCCGGTGGCCTGGCCGAGGCGCTGCTGCGCGCGCAGCGCGCCGACCGCGCGGCTCAGCGCCGCCGCGCGCAGCGGCGCGGCGGACGGTGCGCGCGGCAGCACGCGGCACACTTGCGTCAGTTCGGCGGCGCCGCACAGCCCGCAGCCGGTGCGGCCGATCAGATTGCGGCGGCGCTGCTGCAGCTCGGCGTAGCGCCGCGCGGCGATTTCCAGGTGCAACGTGATGCCCAGGCGGCCGGCCTCGGCTTCACAATCGTAGAGCTCGTCGGCGCGCTCGACGATGCCTTCGGCCAGGCTGAAGCCCAGCGCGAAATCGTCGAGATCGGTCGGCGTGGCCATCATCACCGCGTGGCCGACGCCGTTGTACTCGAAGGCGATGGCGACCTCGTCGGCGACCAGGTCGGTCAACGTGCTGCGCCGCCCGCCGCGCCAGCGCAGCACCGCGACCGGCGCAGCGCCGGCCGGACCCGCGGGCAGCTCGGCCAGGTTCATTCGACACGCTCCTCGGCTCGGCCGCGCAGCAACGCCTGCTGGCGCGCGTCGAAGGCGTCGAACTGCTGCTGCCACGCCGAGCGCTCGATCACCGCGCGCACCTGCACCGCGGTCACTTTGTACTCGGGGCAGTTGGTCGCCCAGTCGGAGCTGTCGGTGGTGATCACGTTGGCGCCGGACTCAGGGTGGTGGAAGGTCGTGTAGACGACGCCGGGGGCGACGCGTTCGGTGACCTTGGCACGCTGCGCGGTCTCGCCGGCGCGACTGCTGATCGACACCCAGTCGCCGTCGCGGATGCCGCGGTCGAGCGCGTCCTGCGGATGGATCTCCAGGCGGTCCTCGTCGTGCCAGCGCGTGTTGTCGGTACGCCGCGTCTGCGCGCCGACGTTGTACTGGCTGAGGATGCGTCCGGTGGTCAGCAGCAGCGGGTAGCGTGCGTTGACCTTCTCGTCGGTCGGCACGAAGCGCGTCAGCACGAAGCGGCCGCGACCACGCACGAAGCCGCCTTCGTGCATGATCGCGGTACCCGCGTCCGGGGTATCGGCGTTGCACGGCCACTGCACGCTGCCCAGGCGGTCGATCTTGTCGTAGCTGACGCCGGCGAAGGTCGGCGTCAGCGCGGCGATCTCCTGCATGATCTGCTCGGGGCTCGCATAGTCCATCGGGTAGCCCAGCGCGCGCGACAGCGCCACCGTGACTTCCCAGTCGGCCATTCCGGCCAGCGGCGCGATCGCGCGGCGCACGCGCGAGATGCGGCGCTCGGCGTTGGTGAAGGTGCCGTCCTTCTCGAGGAACGACGACCCGGGCAGGAACACGTGGGCGTACTTCGCGGTCTCGTTGAGGAAGATGTCCTGCACGACGATGCATTCCATCGAACGCAGCGCGCGCGCGACGTGCTGCGTGTCGGGGTCGGACTGCACGATGTCTTCGCCCTGGCAGTACAGCGCCTTGAAGCTGCCGGCGACCGCGGCGTCGAACATGTTCGGGATGCGCAGCCCCGGTTCGGGATCGAGGGTGACGCCCCACGCGTGTTCGAACGCGCCGCGCACGGTGCTGTCGCCGATGTGGCGGTAGCCGGGAAGCTCGTGCGGGAACGATCCCATGTCGCACGAGCCCTGCACGTTGTTCTGTCCGCGCAAGGGGTTGACGCCGACGCCGGCGCGACCGACGTTGCCGGTGGCCATCGCCAGGTTGGCGATCGCCATCACCGCGGTCGAGCCTTGCGCGTGCTCGGTGACGCCCAGGCCGTAGTAGATCGCGGCGTTGCCGCCGGTGGCATACAGCCGTGCCGCCGCGCGCACCTCGGCCGCCGGCACGCCGGTCACCGCCTCCAGCGCTTCCGGAGCGTTCTCGGGCAGCGCGGCGAAGTCGCGCCAGCGCGCGAAGGCCTCGGGCTCGCAGCGCTGGTCGACGTAGTCCTGCGCCACCAGCCCCTCGCTGACGACGACGTGGGCCAGCGCGTTGAGCAGCGCGACGTTGGTACCCGGACGCAGCTGCAGGTGGTGGGTGGCGCTGACGTGGGCGCTGCGCACCAGGTCGATGCGGCGCGGGTCGGCGACGATCAGCCGGGCGCCGGCGCGCAGGCGCTTCTTCAGCCGCGACGCGAACACCGGATGCGCGTCGGTCGGGTTGGCGCCGATGACCAGGATCACGTCGGCGTGATCGACCGATTCGAAGGTCTGCGTTCCGGCCGAAGTGCCGAAGGTCTGCCCCAGCCCGTAGCCGGTCGGCGAGTGGCACACGCGCGCGCAGGTGTCGACGTTGTTGTTGCCGAAAGCCGCGCGCACCAGCTTCTGCACCAGATAGGTTTCCTCGTTGGTGCAGCGCGACGAGGTGATGCCGCCGATGGCGCCGCGGCCGTACTTGGCCTGGATGCGGCGGAACTCCGACGCGGCGTGGGCGATGGCCTGCTCCCAGCTGACCTCGGTCCACGGCTCGTCGATCGAGCGCCGGATCATCGGCCGCGTGATGCGGTCCTTGTGCGTGGCGTAACCCCAGGCGAAACGCCCCTTCACGCACGAGTGCCCTTCGTTGGCGCCGCCGTCCTTCCACGGCACCATGCGCACGACGCGGTCGCCCTGCATCTCGGCCTTGAAGCCGCAGCCGACGCCGCAGTAGGCGCAGGTGGTCAGCACCGAATGCTCGGGCAGGCCGTGCTCGATCACGCTCTTCTCCTGCAGCGTGGCGGTCGGGCAGGCCTGCACGCAGGCGCCGCAGCTGACGCACTCGCTGTCCATGAAGGCGCCGTCCTGGCCGGCCGCGACGTGGCTGTCGAAGCCGCGCCCGGCGATGGTCAGCGCGAAGGTGCCCTGCACTTCGGCGCAGGCACGAACGCAGCGGCTGCAGACGATGCACTTGCTCGAATCGAACGCGAAGTACGGGTTCGACACGTCGATCGGCCCGCCGACGTGGTGTGCGCCGGCGACGCCGACGGGCGCCGTGCCCGGCGTGCCGTAGCGCACGTTGCGCAGCCCGGTCACGCCGGCCATGTCCTGCAGCTCGCAATCGCCGTTGGCGCTGCAGGTCAGGCAGTCGAGCGGGTGGTCCGAGATGTACAGCTCCATCACGCCGCGGCGCAGCTGCTGCAGGCGATCGTTGTGCGTGCACACGACCATGCCGTCCTCGGCCGGCGTCGTGCACGACGCCGGGAAGCCCTTGCGGCCTTCGATCTGCACCAGGCACAGCCGGCACGAGCCCCACGGCTCGAGGCTGTCGGTGGCGCACAGCTTGGGCACCTGGATGCCGGCCTGCGCGGCTGCGCGCATCAGCGAGGTGCCGGCCGGCACCGTGACGCTGACGCCGTCGATGCGCAGCGTGACCTGCGCGTCGGCTTCGCGCTTCGGGGTGCCGTAGTCGATCTCGTGCATCGTCGGGTTCATCGCCTGTCTCCTGCGTCAGGCCGCGCGCGTCGCGGCGGCCTTGAAGTCCTGCGGATAGTGGTCGAGCGCGGACAACACCGGGTACGGTGTCATGCCGCCCATCGCGCACAAGCTGCCGTGCACCATGGTGTCGCACAGCTCGCGCAGCAGCTGCAGCTGTTCCTGGCCGCCGCCGGCGCCGATGCGGTCGATGACCTCGACCCCGCGCGTCGAGCCGATGCGGCATGGCGTGCACTTGCCGCACGACTCCAGCGCACAGAACGCCATCGCGTGGCGCGCCAGCCGCATCATGTCGGCGCTGTCGTCGTGCACGACGATGCCGCCGTGGCCGAGCACCGCGCCGACCGCGGCGTAGGCCTCGTAGTCCAGCGGCAGGTCCCAGTGCTGCGGTGCGACGTAGGCGCCCAGCGGCCCGCCGACCTGGATCGCCTTGATCGGGCGGCCGCTGCGCGTGCCGCCACCCCAGTCCTCGACCAGTTGGCGCAGCGTCACGCCGAACGGGACTTCGACCAGGCCGCCGCGGCGCACGTTGCCGGCGAGCTGGAACGGCAGCGTGCCGCGCGAGCGGCCGACGCCGAACTCGGCGTAGGCCTGCGGCCCGTCGGCGACGATGCGCGGCACCGCGGCCAGCGTGATCACGTTGTGCACCAGCGTCGGCGCGTCGAACAGGCCGTGCAGCGCGGGCAGCGGCGGCTTCGCGCGCACCACGCCGCGGTGGCCCTCGAGGCTTTCGAGCAGCGCGGTCTCCTCGCCGCAGACGTAGGAGCCGGCGCCCAGCCGCGGCTCGATGCGGAATGCGCGACCGCTGCCGGCGGCGTCGGCGCCGAGCCAGCCGGCGGCCTCGGCGCGTCGCACCGCCTCGGCGAAGGTCGCGTAGGCGTCCGGGTATTCGGAGCGGATGTAGACGTAGCCGGTTGCGGCGCCCACTGCGAGGCCGGCGATCAGCATGCCCTCGATCAGCATGTAGGGGTCGCCTTCGAGCACCATGCGGTCCGAGAAACTGCCCGAATCGCCCTCGTCGGCGTTGCACACGACGTATTTGGTCGCGCCCGGCGCGCCGCGCACGGTGCGCCACTTGATCGCCGCCGGAAACGCCGCGCCGCCGCGCCCGCGCAACCCCGACTCCTGCAGCTGCGCGATCAGCGCGTCGCCGTCGAGCTGCCGTGCACGCTGCACGCCGGCCCAGCCGCCGTGCGCGGCGTAGTCGTCCAGCGACAGCGGGTCGGTCACGCCCATGCGCGCGAAAGTCACGCGCTGCTGCCGCGCCAGGTAGGGCAGCGCGTCGATCGGCCCGAGGTGCAGCGGGTGGCCGCCGTGTCCGTCGAGCGCACCGGAGTCGAGCAGCGCGTCGACGTCGGACTCGCGCAGCGGGCCGTAGGCGATGCGACCGACGGCGGTCTCGACCTCGAGCAGCGGCTCGAGCCAGAACAGCCCGCGACTGCCGTTGCGCACCAGTTCGAGCTCGACGCCGCGCCGCGCCGCCGCGGCCTGCAGCGCCGCCGCGATGGCGTCGGCGCCCAGCGCACGCGCCGCGGCGTCACGCGGCAGATAGGCCTTCACGCGCTTGCTCATGACTGTTGCTCCTTGGCGCCGCCGACGCCGCATTCGGTAGCGATGCGCTGCAGCGCGTCGGCGTCGACGCGCGCGCGCGGGCGCCCGTCGACCAGCGCCGACGGCGCATTCGCGCACAAACCCAGGCAATAGACCGCCTCGAGTTCGAGCGCACCGTCGGCGCGACGCTCGCCGAGCTGGCAACCCAGCGTCGCTTGCGCATGTTCAAGCAGCGCGTCGCCGCCGGCGGCCAGGCAGGCCTCGGCGCGGCACAGCGCGACCCGATGCCGCGCCGGCGCCTCGTGGCGGAAGTGGTGGTAGTAGCTGAGCACGCCGTGGACGTCGGCCAGCGACAGGTTCAAGGCCTCGGCCACCGCGGCGACGGCGTCGCCGGGCACAAAGCCGATCGCGTCCTGGATCGCGTGCAGCATCGGCAGCAAGGCACCGTCGCGCGAGCGGTGCTCGGCGATCGCATCGCGTATCGCCGCGTCTCGCCGCGCCGCACCGACAGGGTCGGAAGCATCCATGGGCTCTCCTCGGTCGAAGCGTCACCCGGGACCGCCCCGGGCCGCATCCATATGCGCCGCTTGACATAAATCAAATCGGCACGACTTCCGTGTACTCTAGGCCGCATCGGACGGCCCTGCAATATGGTGAGAATCCCCAGGGGTGCTGTCGGTCAATCACCGGTTAATATGCATTTCACGACATAAATTGAGCTGCGCAGCGCCATGCCATCGATCTCGATCCAGCCGCAATGGACCATACGCAGCGACGACCGCGTGCTGCCGGCGCGGCTGCTGGCGTTGCTGCTGCAGGTGCACGAGCTGGGCAGCCTGTCGGCGGCGAGCGCGCAGCTCGGGCTGTCGTACCGCCATGCCTGGGACATGGTGCGCCAGGGCGACGCGCTGTTCGGCGCGCCGCTGCTGACGATGGCGCGTGGCAAGGGCTCGCGGCTGAGCCCGCTGGGCGAGCGCCTGATATGGGCCGAGCGCCGCATTCACGCCCGACTGGCGCCGATGCTCGACACGCTGGCCTCCGAGCTCGAAACCGAGTTGCGCAGCGTGTCGAGCGGTGCGGCCAGCCCCTTGCGCATCCACGCCAGCCACGGCTTCGCCATCGAGCAATTGATGGACGCGCTGCAGCGCGCCGACGTCGCGCTCGAGCGCAAATACGTCGGCACGCAGGAGGCGCTGGCCGCGCTGCGCGACGGCCAGTGCGAACTGGCCGGCTTCCACATCCCGCTCGGGCGCTACGAGCGCGAAGTGCTCGACGCCTACGCCGGCTGGCTCGACGCGCGCGAGCACCGCGTGATCCTGCTCGCCAAGCGCCGCCAGGGGCTGATGGTCGCGCCCGGCAATCCGCGCAAGATCTACGGCCTGGCCGACCTGCTGCGCCCCGACGTGCGCTTCATCAACCGCCAGCGCGGCGCCGGCACCCGGCTGCTGCTCGAGTGCATGCTGCGTGACGAGAAGCTCGACGCGTCGCGCATCCAGGGCTTCGAGCACGGCGAGTTCACCCACGCCGCGGTCGCCGCCTTCGTCGCCAGCGGCATGGCCGACGTCGGCGTCGGCGTCGAGACGCCGGCGCGCCAGTTCGGCCTCGATTTCCTGCCGCTGGCCGCCGAGCGCTATTTCCTGCTCTGTCGCAGCGACGCGCTCGACGCGCCGGCGCTGCGCAAACTGCTGCAGCGGCTGGCCGACCCCGAGCTGCGCGCGCGGCTCGACGCGCTGCCCGGCTACAGCACGGCCGACGACTCGACGCCGCAGACCTTGCGCCAGGCCTTCGGCGCGCTGCCGCGACGGCGGCGCTGAGGCTTCAGCGACGCGCGCGAACCGCCTGCAGCATCGCCGCGAGCAGGTCGCGCGGCGTCGGCGGGCAGCCAGCAACGTAGACGTCGACCGGCAGCAGGCCGGCCACACCGCCGCGGCAGGCGTAGCTGCAGCCGAACACACCGCCGTCGCGCGCGCAGTCGCCGACCGCGACCAGCAGCCGCGGCTCGGGCATCGCCTCCCAGGTGCGTCGCAGCGCCTGCTCCATATGGCGCGACACCGGGCCGCTGACGAGCAGCAGGTCGGCGTGCCGGGGGCTGGCGACGAAGTGCACGCCCAGCCCTTCGAGGTTGTAGTAGGGGTTGCCCAGCGCGTTGATCTCGAGCTCGCAGCCGTTGCACGAGCCGCTGTCGACGACGCGCACCGCCAGCGCGCGCCCCAGCAGCCGTGCCAGCTCGTCGCCCAGCGGCGCGGCGTCGCCGCGCGTCGCATTCGCGCTGTCGGCCGGCGCCGGCTCGCTGATGCGGCCGACGCGGGCGATCTGTTTCAGGGTCTGCCACATATGCGCAAGCCTTCAGCCGTCGTGCCCCGAATAGGCCAGGTTGAACGATTTGTTGATCAGCGGAAAATCGGGCACGATGTCGTGGATTACCGCCCATTCGAGCGCTGGCCAGTTCTGCCACGACGGGTCGTGCACATGGCAGCGCGCGATGCGATCGCCACCCGCCGCGTGCAGTGCGACCAGCACCGGGCCGCGCCAGCCTTCGACCAGCCCCAGCCCCAACGCCGGCTCGGCCACCGCCGCCAGCGGCTCGAACAGCGCTCCGGCGGGCAGCGTCGCGAGCAGCTCGTCGCACAGCGTCAGCGACGCGAACAGCTCGTCGTAGCGCACTTCGAAGCGCGCCGCGACGTCGCCGCCGTCGCGCACCGCGGCGCGCACGCCGAGGGCATCGAACGGGGCCCAGCCGGCCAGCGCGCGCAAGTCGAGGTCCTGCCCGCTGGCGCGTCCAGCCAGGCCGATCATGCCCAGTCGACGCGCCAGCGCCGGCTCGACGCGCCCGGTCGTGCGCAGGCGGTCGTGCAGGCCTTCGTGCTCGTCGACGATCGCGCGCAGCCGCAGTGCTTCGTCGCGCAGCGTGCGATCCTGCTCGTGCAGCCGCGCGACCGCGGCCGCGTCGACGTCGACCGCGACGCCCCCCGGACACAGCGCGTCCATCAGGTAGCGCGCGCCGAACAGCTGCGCGTTGAGCCGCAACAGGTCTTCCTTGAGGCGCGAGAACTGCGCCAGCGCAAACGCGAAGCCGGCGTCGTTGGCGATCGCGCCGAGGTCGCCGAGGTGGTTGGCGATGCGTTCGCGCTCGAGCAGCAAGGCGCGCAGCGCCAGCGCGCGCGGCGGCGGCGTCACGTCGGCCAGTGCTTCGCGCGCGACGCAGTAGGCCCAGGCGTAGGCCACCGTGCTGTCGCCGCACAGGCGCGCGGCCAGCTTGAGCCCGCCGTCGAGGTCGAGCTCGGTGAAGCGCCGGGCCACGCCCTTGTGCGTGAAGCCGAGTCGCTGCTCCAGGCGCAGCACCTTCTCGCCGACCACCGAGAAGCGGAACTGGCCGGGCTCGATGACCCCGGCGTGCACCGGGCCGACCGCGATTTCGTGCACGCCTTCGCCATCGACCGCGACGAACGGGTACGGCGTCGCGTCGCCCGGCGTCGGCGGCGTCGCGTCGCGCAGCGGATGCCAGTCGGCGCCCCACGCTGCGTGGCGCAGCCAGGGGCGCGGATCGCCGCCGGTGGCCTGCGGCCCGAGCAGGTCGCGCAGCGCGCGCTGCATGCGCTCGGCAGCCGGAAACAGCGCATGCAGGCCCGGGTAATGCTGCGTGTCGGCGGCCAGTTCGAGCGCCGCCAGCACCAGCTGCGCGCCGTCGAGCCAGCACGCCCAGATGCGGTCGCCGTCCCCGGCCGGCTCGCCCCACAGGCTCAGCAGCCGCGCACCGCGATCGTGCAGCTGCTGCGCCAGCGCGCTCCAGCCCAGCGCGTCGACCGCGTGCACTTCGAGCGGCAGCGGGCCGCCGACCACGCGCGGCGCGATCATGGTGTGCCCCTCGGCGCTTCGCGCCGGCCCGCCGAGGGGGCTGGGCGGCGCGCTCATGCTCCACCTCCGATCATCGCCGCCGCGGCGTGCCACCACGAGGCCAGGAAATCGGGCACCCACAGGCCGAGCATCAGCACCAGACCCATGTGGACGAAGGCCGGCAGCATCCACGGCTGGTGTGGCAGTCGGCGCAGGCTGCCGGCGCCGAACACCATGCCCTGCACGCGCAGGAAGATCGCGCCGAAGGCCACGCCCAGCGCCAGCAGCAGGATCGGCGTGGCCCAGGGCTGAACCTGCATGGCCTGCGTCAGGATCAGGAACTCGCTGGCGAACACGCCGAACGGCGGCACGCCGACGATGGCCAGCGCGCCGAGCATCAGCGCCCAGCCCAGCGCCGGCGAGCGCTCGCGCAGACCCTCGATGCGGTCGATGCGCTGGCTGCCGGCTTTCTGCGCCGCGTGCCCTGTGCTGTAGAAGATCGCGCTCTTGGTCAGCGCGTGCCCGGTCATGTGCAGCAGCGCGGCGAAGTTGGCGATCGGCCCACCCATGCCGAACGCGAACGTGATGATGCCCATGTGTTCGATCGACGAGTACGCGAACAGCCGCTTGACGTCCTTCTGCCGCCACAGCAGGAACGCGGCGACGACCACCGTGAGCAGGCCGAAGCCCATCAGCATCGCGCCGGGCCAGGCCGCGTGCACCGCACCGACGACCAGCACCTTGGCGCGCACCACCGCGTACAGCGCGACGTTGAGCAGCAGCCCCGACAGCACCGCCGAGACCGGCGTCGGCCCCTCGGCGTGGGCATCGGGCAGCCAGCTGTGCAGCGGCACCAGGCCGACCTTGGTGCCGTAGCCGACGAGCAGGAAGACGAACGCCAGCCCGACCACGCCGGGCTCGAGCCGCGCGCGCGCCGCGTCGAGCCGGGTCCACAGCAGCGCGTCCATGCCGCTGGCGCCGAGCACGCGCTCAGCGGCCAGATACAGCAGCACGGTGCCGAACAGCGCCAAGGCGATGCCGACGCCGCACAGAATGAAGTATTTCCACGCCGCCTCGAGGCTGGCCTTGGTCCGGTACAGCGAAACCAGCAGCACGGTCGACAGCGTCGCCGCTTCCATCGCCACCCACAGCAGCCCCATGTTGTTGGTCGTCAGCGCCAGCAGCATCGTGAACATGAACAGCTGGTACATGCTGTGGTACAGGCGCAGGCGCGCCGCGTCGACGCGGCCGTGGGCCTGTTCGATGCGCATGTACGGGCGCGAGAAGCCGGCCGTGGTCATGCCGATGAACGCGGTCAGCGCAACCAGGAAGACGTTGAACGGGTCGATGAAGAACTGCGCGTCGAAAGCCTGCAGCGGGCCGCCGGCGAACACGCGCAGCGTCAGCGCGCAGCTGGCGGCGAAGGTCGCCGCGCTGGCCGCGACGTTCAGGTGCGGCGCCACCGCGCGATGGCCGAACAGCGCCAGCAGCGCCGAAGCGATCAGCGGCAGCAGCAGCACCGCGGCGAGTTCGATCATCGCGCGCCCTCCTCGTCGCCGTCGTCCTTCAGCCGCTCCAGATGGCGCAGCTCGAGGCTCTCGAACTGCTCGCGGATCTGGAAGAAGAAAATCCCGAGCACGAAAACGCCGACCAGCACGTCGAGGCCGATGCCGAGCTCGACGACCATCGGCATGCCGTAGGTCGCGCTGGTGGCGGCGAACAGCAGGCCGTTTTCCATCGCCAGAAAGCCGATCACCTGCGCGATCGCGGTGCGGCGCACGATCATCATCAGCAGCGCGAGGAACACGACGGCCAGCGCGATGCCCAGCGTACCGCGCGTGGCTTCGCCGGCGAACGGCGAGATCGGCTGCGCCAGCACGAAGGCGAACATCACCAGCACGATGCCGACGATCTGCATCGTCGGGATGCGCAGCAGCGTTTCGGTGTCCCACTCGGCGTGCAGCCGCCGGATCAGCCGGCGCAGGATCGCCGGCAGCACCAGCACCTTCAGCAGCAGCGTCAGCGCAGCCGATTCGTAGAGTTCGCGCTGGCCGGTGCTGCTGGCCACGACCGCCGCGCACACCGCCAGGATCAGCCCCTGCGCGGCGAACAGCCCGACCAGGTTGGCGACCCGGCGCTGCGCCAGCATCGCGAACGCCAGCAGCAGCAGCAAGGCCGCGCACAAGTGGATCAGCTGGGTCGACAGCGACGGCATCGCGGCTCTCAGCGCTCGAGCACCAGCCCGACGAGCAGGCCGATGACCGCGAGCAGGAAGGCGCTGGCGAGAAACTCGGGCGCGCGGAAGATGCGCAGCTTGGCGCTGAGCGTCTCCAGCAACGCGATGCCGAAACCGGCCAGCGCGAGCTTGAGCAGCAGCGGCGGCAGCGCCGGCAGCAGCCAGGCGAGTCCGTCGGCGTGGCCGACGATGCCCCAGGGCACGAACAGCGCGAAGCCGATGCACGCGTAGTTGAACAGCTTGAGCGCGCTGGCCCACTCGATCAGCGCCAGGTGGCGCGCCGAATACTCGAGCACCATCGCTTCGTGGATCATCGTCAACTCGAGGTGCGTGGCCGGGTTGTCGACCGGGATGCGCGCGTTCTCGGCCAGCAGCACCATGACGAAGGCGACGGCGGCGAAGCCCAGCCCGGGATGGATCGCCAGCGCCTGGCCGCGCAGCGCCTCGGCGATCGTCGGCAGCAAGGTGCTGCCGGAAATCAGCGACGACGTGAACAGCACCATCAGCAGCGCCGGCTCGGCGAGGAAGCCGATCATCATCTCGCGCCGCGACCCCATGGTGCCGAACGCGGTGCCGACGTCCATACCGGCCAGCGCGGTGAACACCCGCGCCAGCGCGAAGAAGCCGACCAGCGCGATCGCGTCGGCGACCGCCGCGAACGGCAGATCGGTCGACAGCGTCGGGATGATCGACGCCGCCGCGACCATCAGCCCGAACAGCAGGTACGGCACGCTGCGAAACAGCGGTGACGCGTCGTGCGCGAGCACAGCCTCCTTGGCGAACAGCTTGCGCAGCCTCAGGTAGGGCTGCCACAGCGGCGGCGCACTGCGGTTGCTCAGCCACGCGCGGCACTGCGCCAGCCAGCCGGCGAACAGCGGCGCCAGCGCCACCGACAGCAGCACGACGACGCACTGCGTCAGCACGCCGGAGACGCTCGGTGCGATGTCGGGCAAGTGCGGCATCATCGCAACACCACCGCGAGCATGACCAGCAGCGTCACGAAGCTGTACAGCAGGTAGATCGAGATCCTGCCGTGCTGGATGCGACCGACCTGCTGCGCCAGCCACAACACGGCGTCGGCCGCCGGCTGGTAGATCTGCGCGCGGATGCGCTCGACGACGACGACGCGGTAGCGCGGCTGTGCATCGTCGGGCGCCGGCAGCTCGACATGGGTCAGGAAGAACGGTTCGAACAAGCGTCGCACCGGCTGGCCGAAGCCCTCGGCGGTGTCCTGCAGCCGCGCACTGGCGTCGGGCGCGCCGCAATCCCAGGGATCGGCGCGCCGCATGCGCCCGGGCAGCAACCGGTGCGTGGCCCACGCGGTGGCCAGCACGACCGGGACGACCACCGCGACGACGACCAGCGGCGAGTAAGCGGCGCGCGCCGCGTTCAGCGGCACCAGCCGCAGCCAGCCCGCCGGCACCGCCAGCCCGTGGCCGAACAGCAGCGCGACGACCGGGTCGATCGCACGCAGCACCAGCCCCGGCGCCAGCCCGAGCAGCACGCAGCCCAGCGCGAACCAGACCAGCGCGACGCGTTCGAAGCGCCCGCAGTCGTGCGCGCGCTCGAGCCCCGGCTCGCGGTGGCGGCCGAGGAAGATCACGCCGTAGAACTTGACCATCACGTAGCCGGCCAGCGCCGCGGTCAGCGCGAGCAACGCCGCACCGAGCGGAATCAGCAGGTTGAAGAACGGATGCGGCAAAGTCGGCGTGAACAGGAAGGCCTGCAACAGCATCCACTCGGCGACGAAACCGTTGAGCGGCGGCAGCCCGGCGATCGCCAGCGTACCGATCAGCGCGGTCCAGCCGACCCACGGCATGCGCCGCAGCAGCCCGCCGAGACTGCCCAGGCCGCGCTGGCGCGTCGCGTGCAGCACCGAGCCGGTGGCGCAGAACAGCAGACTCTTGAAGAACGCGTGGTTCAGCGCGTGGTAGAGCATCGCCGCCAGCGCCAGCGCGGCCAGCGCGGCCATGCCGGCGCCGTGGAACACCAGCGCCAGCCCCAGCGCGGCGAACGCGATGCCGATGTTCTCGATCGACGAATACGCCAGCAGCCGCTTCATGTCGCTTTGCACCGCGGCGAACAGCACGCCGTACAGCGCGCCGAACAGGCCCAGCGCAAGCAGCGGCAGCCCCCACCACCATGCCGGGGCGTGCAGCAGGTCGAGCGCGACGCGCAGCAGACCGTACAGCGCGGTCTTCAGCATCACGCCGCTCATCAGCGCCGACACCGGCGACGGCGCCGCCGGATGCGCCTCCGGCAGCCAGACGTGAAACGGCACCAATCCAGCCTTGGCGCCGAAGCCGACCACCGCGAGCGCGAACGCGACGCTGGCCCAGCCCACGCTGAGGTGCGCGGCGCGCATCGCGGCAAAGCTCAGGCCGCCGACGCCCCCGACCATCATCACGCCAAAGCACAGCAGCAGCGCGATCGCGCCGAGATGCGCCAGCAGGATGTAGAGGAAGCCGGCATCGCGGATTTCGCCGAGCCGGTGCTGCGTCAGCACCAGGAAGTACGACGCCAGCGCCATCACTTCCCACGCCAGCATGAAGGTGTAGGCGTCGGCGGCCAGCATGACCATCGCCATCGCAGCGAGGAACAGGTGGTACTGCATGCCGAGCAAGCCCGGCGCGGTGCCTTCGCCGTCGCGGAAATAGCCGGCCGCGAACGTCGACGTTCCCGCGCTGCTGGCGCCGAGCAGCAGCAGGAAGAAGCCGCTGAGCGGGTCCAGGTGCAGGTGCGCGGGCAGCCCGGGCAAGCCCACCGGCAGCACCAGGTCGCTGGCCGGCGCGAACAGCGCGACGCCGCCGATCACGGCCAGCGCCAGGCTGGCCAGCGCGCCCAGCGGAAACAGGCGATGGGCGATCCAGCGCGTGGCGCGAGGCCGCGCCAGCCCGATCGCACCCAGCACGATCCAGGCGCCGACGACGTCGAGCGCTGCGGGGATCAGCTGGTTCGGTTCCATGCGTTTGGCGTTCGCAGCAAATTCACATAGGATGCACATGTGATGTTAATGCAAAACGCCTGACCGGTGTCTGACCGATGGAACAACGCACCACCCGATTGACCGTGCTGATCGATCCGCGCAAGAAGGCGGTTTTCGAGCACCTGTGCGCGCTCGACGACCAGACCCCGTCGCAGGTCGTGCGACGCTTGATCCGCGACTACATCGAAGCCAAGCTCGGGCGCCCGTGGAAACCGGGCGAGACGCTTGACGAGACCTTGCAGCAGCCCGAGGCCTGAGCGGCGCTGAGCCTCAACCGCCGAGGCGGGCGCGTCGGGCCTGTTCGAACAGCGCGGCCGGCTCCAGCCCGCGCCATTTCGGATCGCTGAGCACCTGGCGCCACAGGCGTGCGCCCGGTTCGCCCTTCCACAGGTTCAGCAAGTGCCTGAGCACAGCCTGCGGCGGCGCACCGCGCGCCACCGCCCGCTGCAAGTATCCGATCATCGCCAGCTCGACCGCGTCGCGCGTCGGCGCCGCCGCGGAGTCGCCGAAATAAACGCCGTCCCACTGCGCCAGCCACCAGGGGCGGTGGTAGGCCTCGCGCCCGATCATCACGCCGTCGACCGCGGCCAGCTGCGCGGCCAGCGTCGCGTCGTCGCGCACGCCGCCGTTGAGCACGATCGTGAACGACGGGAAATCGCGCTTGAGCCGGTGCACGACGTCGTAATGCAGCGGCGGGATCTCGCGGTTGTCCTTCGGGCTCAAGCCCTGCAGCCAGGCGTTGCGCGCGTGCACGATGAACACCGTGCAGCCGCCCTCGCCGACGATGCCGACGAAATCGCGCACGAAATCGTAGCTGTCGATGCGGTCGATGCCGATGCGGTGCTTGACCGTGACCGGCAGCGCGTCACCGACCGCGTCGCGCATCGCGGCGACGCCGTCGCGCACCAGCGCAGGCTCGGCCATCAGGCAGGCCCCGAACGCGCCGCGTTGCACGCGCTCGCTCGGACAGCCGCAGTTGAGGTTGACTTCATCGTAACCCCAGCGCTGGGCGAGCTTGGCGCACGCGGCCAGGTCGGCCGCCTCGCTGCCGCCGAGCTGCAGCGCCACCGGGTGCTCGGCCTCGTCGAAATCGAGGTGACGCGGCACGTCGCCGTGCAGCAGCGCGCCGGTGGTGACCATCTCGGTGTACAGCCGCGCGTGCCGCGACAGCAGCCGGTGGAACACGCGGCAGTGGCGGTCGGTCCAGTCGAGCATCGGCGCCACGCACAGACGCCAGGGGCTCGCAGCGGTGGGCGCAGGGTTCATGATGACGCGCGCGGCGGATGCAAAAAAGCCCGGCCACGCAAGTGGCCGGGCTGAATGGGGAGCCTGACGATGTCCTACTTTCACACGCGCATGCGCACTATCATCGGCGCTGAGGCGTTTCACGGTCCTGTTCGGGATGGGAAGGAGTGG
>JAJZHH010000164.1 GCA_021804595.1 Pseudomonadota bacterium | reverse complement strand
CCTAGCGGCGCGCACGACGTCGCGCTCAGGGCTTGAGATGCGCGCGCTCTTTCGCGCAGGTAGAGACGCCACGCTGCTCGCCGTCGGTCAGGCCCTGACCACTACCGTGCTGGCGCTGCTGACGGCAATCGCCAGCCTGGCAGGTGTCGCTTTGGCTCCAGCGCCGGGATTGGGTACGTTGCCGGTCGCAGGTACGGTGGTCGGGACGTTGCTGATGATCTATCCCGCAGCCGTGCTGATGGAACGCGTCGGGCGCCGGATAGGTTTCGCGACCAAGGCCGTGCTCGGCATCAGTGCAGGCATGGCTTGTGCCGCCGCGATGTGCCAACGCAACTTCGCGCTACTGACGGCTGGATCCCTTCTGTTCGGGATGTTCGCCGCATTCGGCCAGTACTTTCGCTTTGCGGCGCTCGAGACCAGCCGCCAGGCCGAGAAACAGGTCGCGGCGTTGTCCATGATCACCGCAGCGGGCGCGGCCGGCGGTGTGCTGGGGCCGTATATAGCCGATCGTGCGCCGCAGGCGCTACCGTATCTGCCGCCTTTTGCTGCTGCCTATGTGGCGGCTGCGGTGCTCTGCGCCGCACTGGCGGTGTCGCAGGGGTTCCTCTCACCCACGCTCGGCCGCGGCGGCGTAGGCCAGGCCACGACGCGACGCGCCGGGCGACGCGACCTCGGTCCGGGCTTTTATCGCGCGAGCTTGATCTGCGCGACAAGCTACGCCGTGATGACGCTGAGCATGGTCGCAGCGCCGTTGTCGATGAGCACCTGTGGTCTCGGCGGCACGCTTTCGAATCTGGTTCTCCAAGTGCACTTCGCCGCCATGTACTTGCCGTCGCTGGCCCATGGCTGGTTGCTGACGCGTATGCCGGTCGAGCGCCTTGTCAATCTCGGCATCGCCGTATCCACCGCATCTTGCGTGGTTGCGCTGTTGCCAGCGCAAAGCCTGAACACCTACCTCATCGAACTTGAACTTTCCGGATTGGGGTGGAACCTTATGTTCAACGGCGGCACGCTCTTGCTGGCCAGAACGTACCCGCCACACGCAAGAACGCTCGCTCAAGGCGTGAACTCCTTGCTGGTCTACGGCGCCAACGTCGCCGCCGCACTGTCCGCAGGCGCCGGCATGGCCTTCTACGGCTGGGCGGTGCTGAATGCCGTCGGATTGCCACTGCTGTTTGGCGTGTGGATCGCCATACGGCGTGGTCCGAGCAGCGCTTGATGCAAGGCGCCGTGGAACCCGGATCCGGTGCGCGAATCCAACGCAGCATTGTCGATCCTGTTGGAGCCTAGCCATGAGCGCGACAAGCGATGCCCCCCCAGTGCGCGCGACGCGAGTCGGTGCATCACCGACATCGCCGCAGGCTGTCCCAGCCGCGCTGTGCGCCACCGACGTTTTCATGGAACTCGAGCGCACGATGGCCACGCTATCCACCCATACGCGATGCATCGCCGGCGCAAAAGATCGACACTCCCGCCACGTCGCGTCGACCGACGCGTATGCAGCGCTCGTCGGGCTGCGCAAGGGCGGCGACGTGTGTGGTCGCCTCGACTGTGACATGCCCTGCGAAGGCACGGCCAGATTCGCCGAGACCTTTGTCGCCGAGGACCTCGAAGTCATCGCGCGAGCGACTGCCGAGGCAAGCACCGCGACGCTGAAAACCGTCAACATCCACCGCTACGACACTGGGCTTGCCGCGTGGATGTTCGAGAAGCGTGCGCTTTTTGACGGACGACATGCCAATGCGATCGGCACGATCTACACCGCGCATCAAATCGATCCCAACCCGCTGTTGCCGCTGCTGCTCGGGGGCACCGAGCAGCGTTTGATTGCCGGCAGCCTGCGCTTTGCCGAAGGTGGACTCTCGCTCGGCGCCGCGCGGTTGACCGCGCACGAACACGAGATCGCGTATTTGCTTGGTCTCGGCTGGACTGCGCGCAATATCAAGCGGCTGCTCGACCACATACGCCCGGGCTCGACACCGCGCGGAATCGACAGCATCTATAAGTGCCGCGCGAGAATTTGCACCAAGCTCGACGCTGCCGATCTTGGCGCGAAGGCCTTTCGCGAAATGATTGTTGCCACCGGCATTGGCGCCAGCTTCCCCGCCTCGCTGATCGAAGCTCGCGTCGGGTCGAATCGAGTGGCCTAGTCCTGGGCCTGCAGCGCCGCGCGGCACGCACGCAACCCCGCGCCAGATCAGGGTTTTCCGGGGTCGACCGGCGCGCTGGGAAATTGACGGCCCACAATATGTAAAAACCTACATACTGTAAGGTTTAGGTTTCGACCTTCACCGACCCGCACCGCCATGGCCCACGACCAATCGAAGCGCTATTCCGACCTCAGCCTGCGTGAAGACGAGCTGATCGCCGGCGGCCGCCACATCCTCGCCGCCTACCGGATGAAGCCCAAGGGCGGCGTCGGCTACCTCGAGGCGGCGGCGCACTTCGCCGCCGAATCGTCGACCGGGACCAACGTCGAAGTCTCGACCACCGACGACTTCACGCGCGGCGTCGACGCGCTCGTGTACCACATCGACGAAGCCGCCGAGGACATGCGCATCGCCTACCCGATCGAGCTGTTCGACCGCAACGTGATCGACGGCCGCTTCATGCTGGTGTCGTTCCTGACGCTGACCATCGGCAACAACCAGGGCATGGGCGACATCGCCTACGCGAAGATGATCGACTTCCACATGCCCGACCGCGTGATCCAGATGTTCGACGGGCCGTCGAAAGACATCTCCGACCTGTGGCGCATCCTCGGCCGGCCGGTTCGCGACGGCGGCTACATCTCGGGCACCATCATCAAGCCCAAGCTCGGCCTGCGCCCGCAGCCTTTCGCCGACGCCGCCTACCAGTTCTGGCTCGGCGGCGATTTCATCAAGAACGACGAGCCGCAGGGCAACCAGGTGTTCGCGCCGATCAAGCAGACGCTGCCGCGGGTCTACGACGCGCTCAAGCGCGCGCAGGACGAGACCGGCCAGGCCAAGCTGTTCTCGATGAACATCACCGCCGACGACCACTTTGAAATGTGCGCGCGCGCCGACTTCGCGCTCGAGACCTTCGGCCCCGACGCCGACAAGCTCGCCTTCCTGGTCGACGGCTACGTCGGCGGCCCCGGCATGGTGACGACAGCGCGCCGGCAGTATCCGAACCAGTATCTGCACTACCACCGCGCCGGCCACGGCGCGATCACCTCGCCGTCGTCGAAGCGCGGCTACACGGCGTTCGTGCTGGCCAAGATGGCGCGGCTGCAAGGCGCCTCGGGCATCCACGTCGGCACGATGGGCTACGGCAAGATGGAAGGCGAAGGCGACGACCGCATCATCGCCTACATGATCGAGCGCGACGAATGCCAGGGCCCGGTGTACTTCCAGAAGTGGTTCGGCATGAAGCCGACGACGCCGATCATTTCCGGCGGCATGAACGCGCTGCGCCTGCCCGGCTTCTTCGACAACCTCGGCCACGGCAACATCATCAACACCGCCGGCGGCGGCTCCTACGGCCATCTCGACAGCCCGGCGGCCGGCGCGATCTCGCTGCGCCAGGCCTACGAATGCTGGAAGGCCGGCGCCGACCCGCTGGACTGGGCGCGCGAGCATCGCGAATTCGCGCGCGCCTTCGAATCGTTCCCGCACGATGCCGACACGCTCTACCCCGGCTGGCGCAGCCGGCTCGGCGTCGGCGGCTGAGACACCGCCGGCGGATCCACGAGACGGCGCACGATGACCGCGCGCGCGCAGCGCAAGGCGCTCGACGTCACTGAGCTGCAGCAGGCGGCGATCCGCATCTGCAGCTTCGTGCGCTGCGCGCGGCTGCCGCTGGCGCCCGAGGTGCTGCGCAGCCTGCTCGACGACGCCTGCGACATCGTCGTCTCGCGCCGGCAGATGGCCGCGCTGTGCGCCGCGCTCGAAGCGCAGCAGCAGCTGCAGCGGC
>JAJZHH010000163.1 GCA_021804595.1 Pseudomonadota bacterium | reverse complement strand
TCACCTTCAGCGCGAACAGTGCCGACGCCGTCGTCTGCAGCGGTCCGACTGCGCACCGCCCCGCTGCGGACGTCGTTCCGCTTATCAAGGATGCGCAGGGTCGCTTCCACATGCCGCCGGCCGCCTTCTCGCGGACACGGCACCGCAGCGCCGGCGACCCTCGAGCCACCGGCGCCGCTGACGGTTTGCGTCAGTGGCCGCCGCCGAGGTAGGAAGCCTGCACTTCGGGCGACGCCAGCAGTTCGGCGGCGGGGCCGTCGAGCACGACGCGGCCGTTCTCCAGCACGTAGCCGCGGTCGGCCAGCTTCAGCGCCATGCGCGCGTTCTGCTCGACCAGCAGCACCGTGACGCCCTGCTCGCGGATGCGGCGCAGCGCGCGGAAGATGTCGCGCACGATGATCGGCGCCAGCCCCAGGCTGGGCTCGTCGAGCAGCAGCAGCTGCGGCCGCGCCATCAGTGCGCGCCCGATGGCCAGCATCTGCTGCTCGCCGCCCGACAGCGTTCCGGCCAGTTGCGCGGCACGCTCCTTGAGCCGCGGGAACAGCGTGTAGACCTGCTGCTGCGTCTCGCGCGCCTCGGCGCCGGGACGCGTATAGCCCCCAAGCAGCAGGTTCTCGGCCACGCTCAGCGTCGGAAACACGCGCCGCCCCTCGGGCGCCTGCGACACGCCGGCGCGAACGATGGCGTCGGCCGCGGTGCGCGCTATCGACTTGCCCTGCAGCCGGATGTCGCCGGCGTGCGCGCGCAGCAGCCCGCTGATGGTGCGCATCAGCGTCGTCTTGCCGGCGCCGTTGGCGCCCAGCAGCGCGACGATCTCGCCGGAGGCCACGTGCAGGCTGGCGCCCTTGAGCGCCTGGATGTGGCCGTAGCGCACGTCCAGCGCTTCGATCTCGAGCAGGTTCATGCGCGCTCTCCGGCGGTGTCTCCCGCTTCGTCCTCGTCGTCGTCACGGCCCAGGTAGGCCTCGATGACCTGCGGATGGTTGCGGATGGTCTCGGGGTCGCCCTCGGCGATCTTGCGCCCGAAGTTGATGCACACGATGTGGTCGGTGACGTTCATCACCACGTTCATGTCGTGCTCGACCAGCAGCACGCTGATGCCCTGGTCGCGCACGCTCAGGATGGTGCGGTTCAGCGCCGCCGATTCCTGGTCGTTGAGGCCGGCCGCCGGCTCGTCGAGAATCAGCAGCTTGGGACCTGCAATCAGCGCGCGCGCCAGCTCGACGCGCCGCTGCACGCCGTACGACAGCGACGCGACGTCCTCGTGCGCCACCGCATCGAGCTCCAGACGCTTGAGCAGCGCCATCGCGGTGGCGCGCAGCTCGACTTCCTCGCGGCGCTGCGCCGGCGTGCGCAGCAGCCCCTGCCACCAGTGCTGCTTCGTGCGCAGGTGCAGCCCGGCGAGGACGTTGACCAGCACGCTCTGGCCCTGGAACAGGCGGATGGTCTGGAAGGTGCGGAAGATCCCGGCCTGCGCGATGCGGAACGGCGCCCGACCGGTGATGTCTTGCCCCTCGAAAGTGATGCGACCTTCGGTCGGCTTGTACACGCCGGTGATCAGGTTGAACGCGGTCGTCTTGCCCGCGCCATTCGGGCCGATCAGCCCCACCACCTGGCCGCGACCGACCGCGAACGACAGATCGCCGACCGCCTGCAGGCCGCCGAAGCGGATGCCCACGCCGTCCAGGCGCAGCAGCTCTTGGCTCGCGTTCATGCCTTCTCCTGCACTTGCCGCGCGCGCGGCCAGATGCCTTGCGGGCGCAGCACCATGATGACGACCATCGCGATGCCGAACACGAAGTAGCGGTATTGGGCGAAGCCGCGGAACGCCTGCGGCACGACGAACATCAGCGCCGTTCCCAGCAACACGCCGGGAATCGACCCCTGGCCGCCGACCAGCACGATGGCGAACAGCGTCACCGACTCGGTGAACACGAACGCGCCGGGGCTGACCGCGGCCATCAGCGTCGCGAACAGCGTGCCGCCGAAACCGGCCAGCGCCGCGCCCAGCGCGAACGCCAGCACGCGGTAGGCGCGGGTGTCGACGCCCATCGTCGTGGCCGCCAGCTGGTCGTGCTTGATGTAGTACAGCGTGCGCCCAAGGTGCGAGCGGTCGAGGTTGCGGATCAGCAGCAGCGCCGCGGCGAACGCGATCCAGTCGAGCCAGAACTGCGACGCCGCGCTCGACAACTGCCACGCGCCGATCGCCGGCACGCCGATGCCGAAAATGCCGTCGGCACCTCCGGTGATGCCCCACAGATTGTTGTCCAGCGCCAGCACCAGGATGGAGTTGAAGCCTATCGTCGCCACCAGCAGGTAGTCGCCGCGCAGCTTGACGATCGGCGCCGACAGCACCGCACCGAGCAGCGCCGCGACGACCACCGCCACCGGCCAGGTGGCCAGGATCGGCCAGTTGAACTGGGTGTTGAGGATCGCGGTGACGTAGGCGCCGATGCCGAAGTACACAGCGTGGCCCATGTCGAACATGCCGGCGCGCCCGAGCACGATGTCCTGGCTCAGCGCGACGATCGCGTACACCGCGAACAGCGAGGCGATGAAGATCCAGGTCTGGTCGAGCGCCAGCGGAACGCCCAGGCCCAGCACCCACAGCGCCGGGCCCATCCACGGCTGGCGCAGCTTTTCCAGTGTCTTGTTCATACCTTCTCCGCGACCCTTTCGCCGAGCAGCCCGGTCGGGCGCAGCAGCAGGATGCCGATGAGCAACGCGAAGGTGATCGCCTCCTGCCACGAACTGGAGACGAACCCGGCCGCGAACGCGTTGAACAGCCCCAGCAGCACGCCGCCGAGCATCGCTCCGGGAATGTTGCCGATGCCACCGAGGATGGCCGCGATGAACGCGCTCAGGCCGTAAGTCCAGCCCATTGTGAAATAGACCTGCCGGTAGTACAGGCCGATGAACAGCCCGCCGATGGCGCCGATCGCCGGGCCGATCAGAAACACGCTGAGAATCACCCGGTTGACGTTGATGCCCATCAGCCGCGCCGCGTCCTGGTCGCTGGCGGTGGCGCGCACCGCGGTGCCGAAGCGCGTGTGGTGCACGAACCAGTACAGCAGCGCCATCAGCACCGCGCTGCCGCCGATGATCAGCAGCTGCACCAGGTCGATGCGCGCGCCGCCGAAAGTCCACTGCGTGGCCGGCAGCAGATTGCTCGGGAACACCCGCAGCTGCGGGCCCCACACCAGCATGATGCCGTTCTCGATGAACAGCGACGCGCCCAGCGCCGACACCACCGCCGACAGCCGGTCGGCCCGGCGCAGCGGCCGGTAGGCGGTGAACTCCAGCGCGATGCCGGCGCCGCCGACGACAAGCGCCGCGACGATGAACGCCGCGCCGAGCAGCAGCAGCTGGTGCTGGCCCGCTCCGGCGCCCGAACCCAGCGCGACCAGCCCGATGTAGGCGCCGAAAATGCACAGGTCGCCATGCGCGAAATTGATCAGCCGCAACACGCCGTAGACCATCGTGTAGCCCAGCGCGATCAACGCGTAGATGCCACCGACGGTCAGGCCGTTGACGAGCTGCTGCAGCACGGTGCTCAGCATGAGCTTGTCTCCTTCAAACGATCGACGCGGCGCCTGCCGCGCCGATCACGGGTCATTCTGCGGCCTGTCGCGCTCTGGCGGCGCTCAACGAACCCTGGGCAGGCACCGCGCGCGGCGCCGCGACCTCAGGCTTCGTGCCGAATGAACAGGCCCTGCGCGACGGCGCTCGGGCGCCGTCGCATGCGGGCTCAATGCCCGGCGGCGGCGGCCGGGTAGGTGATCTTGTAGCTGCCGTCGGTCATCACTTCGAACGCCACGTAGGGGCTGCCGGTGCGCTCACCGACCGCGTTCCACGAGAACGTTCCGGTCAGACCTTCGAAGTTCTTCAGCTCGTGCAGCGCCGGGACCAGCTTGGCCGGCTCGACGCTCTTGATGCGCTCGGCGGTGGCCAGCA
>JAJZHH010000074.1 GCA_021804595.1 Pseudomonadota bacterium | reverse complement strand
TCCCTGCTTCTCAAGGGCCGGACATGAGCGTGAAGCGCCTTGAGCGGCGCACACCAGCCTGAAAACGATCCGCATGGATCCCTACTCTGGAGATGTTCACGATGAAAAAATCACTGATCGCCCTGGCCGTTTTCGGTATGTTCACCGGCGCGGCGATGGCTGACGGCAACAGCGTGACGCTGTACGGCAAGATTGACGCGGGCGTGACCCACATCACCGGCATCAGCGACGGCACTGCGACGGGCACCACGTCGTCGACCGGCCTGAGCTCGGGCATCACCGGCGGCAACCGCATCGGCGTCAAGGGCACCGAAGACCTCGGCGGCGGCCTGAAGGTTCTGTTCGACGCCGAAACCGGCTTCTGCGGCACCGGCCTCAGCCAAGACCAGAAGGTCGGCACCGCCACCAACGGTGCGGCGTTCTGCACCGGCGGCGGTTTCATGCAGCGCCAAGCCTACGTCGGCCTGACCGGCGACTTCGGTACCGTGCTCGCCGGCCGCCAGTACACCGCGATCTTCGGCGCGGAAACGACGCTGGACCCGTTCGGCGCCGGCTACACCGGCCAGGCGTTCAACCTCTCGCCGCTGGACAAGACTTACGGCCTGTATCGCGCCGACCAAGCCCTGGCCTACGTCACGCCGAATCTGTCGGGCTTCACCGGCACCGCTGCCTACGTGTTCTCGGCTGGCGGCACGGTCTCGGCTGGCGGCACGGTTGCTCAAGCCAACAACCCGGGCACCAGCAACGTGCCGCGCGCGTTCGACCTGAAGGGCGAGTACGCCAACGGTCCGATCTACGCCGTGCTCGACTACGCACAAGTCAAGAACGACCGGGTCACCTTCAACCCGACCACCGGCGTCAACGACGGCAAGATCAAGCTGTGGCTGGCCGGCGCCACCTACGACTTCGGCGTGGCCAAGGTCGCGGCGATGTACGAGAACACCAAGCAGGACTACGTGGCCGGCAGCCAAAAGATGTGGATGCTGGGCACGACCGTCCCGGTCGGTGCCGGCTCGATCATGGCTTCGTACGTCAATTTCAAGGGTGACGTTGCCAACTCGACGGCCAAGCAGTACGCGGTTGGCTACACCTACAGCCTGTCGAAGCAGACCAGCCTGTACACCTCGTACGCGCACATCAGCAACGACGTCAACACCTCGTTCACGACGGGTACCGCGACCGACGGTTTCACCGGCGTCGCGGGCCAGGGTTCGAGCGGTTTCGCGCTGGGCATGGTCCACAACTTCTGATCGTCGCGTCCGCGAGGACGCTTCGCATCACGAAGCAAACCGCCCCCTCGGGGGCGGTTTTTTTATGCCCGCTCAAGCCACGATCACGCTTCGACGACGTCGAAACTGCTGCTCATCGCTGCGGTCTGCGCCAGCATCGCGCTGGCCGAGCAGTATTTCTCGTGCGACAGCTCGACCGCGCGCGCGACCGCCTCGGCCTTCAGGCCGCGGCCGCTGACCGTGTAGTGCAGGTGGATCCTGGTGAACACCTTGGGGTCTTCGCTCGCGCGCTCGGCCTGCAGCTTGACGCTGCAGCCGCGCACGTCGTGGCGCCCCTTCTTCAGGATGTAGACGACGTCGTAGGCGCTGCAGCCGCCGGCTCCGGCCAGCACCGTTTCCATCGGCCGCGGCGCCAGGTTGTGGCCGCCGGGCTCGCCGGGGCGCGCCGCCGGCGCGCCGTCCATCGCCAGCAGATGTCCGCTCCCGGTCGTCGCGACGAAACCCATGCCGTCGCCGCCGAGCCATTGCACCGTGCATTCCATGTCTTGTTCCCGTGTGTCGCGCGCAGCGTCGAAGCGCGCCGCGCGCCACGATTATCGGGGCGGCGGCGGCGCGGCGTTCGCCACGCCGCCGCCACCACACGGCCGATTGTTGTTTATGCGTTGTTGCGCATATGTGAAATTACACCGACGCAACGTGGGGTTTTGCAGCGCAGCACCGCTTGAGCTACCATTCATGCATGCCGATCGATTGTTCGGCACCTCTTGTCTCCTCCACCCTCCTGATAGGTGGATTCAAGCCCAGGCCTCAAGCCTGGGTTTTTTTTGCCCGCGCCACGGCGCCGGCGTTGCTGCATCGCGGCAGGCGTTGCCCCCGCCTCTAGAATGGTCGCTCGCCCCTCCGCCGACGACCATGCCGAAGAAGCCGACCGATTACCTGCAGCGCATCCTCAACGCGCGCGTCTACGACGTCGCCCACGAATCCGCGCTCGACCCCGCCCGCAACCTCAGCCGCAGGCTGCACAACAAGGTGCTGCTCAAGCGCGAGGACCAGCAGCCGGTGTTCAGCTTCAAGCTGCGCGGCGCCTACAACAAGATGTCGCGGCTCGGCGACGACGAGCGCAGCCGCGGCGTGATCTGCGCCTCGGCCGGCAACCATGCCCAGGGCGTCGCGCTGTCGGCGCACCGGCTCGGCTGCCGCGCGGTGATCGTGATGCCGTCGACGACGCCCAAGCTCAAGATCGACGCGGTGCGCGCGTTCGGCGGCGCCGCGGTCGACATCGTGCTGCACGGTGAGAGCTACAGCGACGCCTACGCGCACGCGCTGCAGCTGCAGGCCGCGCAGGGATTGAGCTTCGTGCACCCGTTCGACGACCCCGACGTGATCGCCGGCCAGGGCACGATCGCGATGGAAATCCTGCGCCAGCACCAAGGGCCGATCCACGCCGTGTTCTGCGCCATCGGCGGCGGCGGCCTGATTTCCGGGGTGGCCTCGTACATCAAGGCCGTGCGTCCGGAGATCAAGGTCATCGGCGTGCAGACCACCGACTCCGACGCGATGCTGCGCAGCGTTCGCGCCGGGCGCCGCATCGAGCTGGCCGACGTCGGCCTGTTCGCCGACGGCACTGCGGTGAAGAAAGTCGGCGAGGAGACCTTCCGGCTCACGCGCGAGCTGGTCGACGACTTCGTCGTCGTCAACACCGACGAGGTGTGTGCGGCGCTGAAGGACATGTTCGAGGACACGCGCAGCGTGCTCGAGCCGTCGGGCGCGATGGCGGTGGCGGCGCTGAAGTCGTATGCGGCGGCGAACAAGCTCAAGGGCGAGACGCTGATCGCGATCACCTGCGGCGCCAACATGAACTTCGACCGCCTGCGTTTCGTCGCCGAGCGCGCCGAAGTCGGCGAAGCGCGCGAGGCGCTGTTCGCGGTCGGCATTCCCGAGCGCCCGGGCAGTTTCCGCAAGCTGTGCGCGCTGCTGGGCACGCGCGCGGTGACCGAGTTCAATTACCGACTCGGCGACACCGAGCAGGCGCACGTGTTCGTCGGCGTCGGCGTATCGGGCCGCGACGACGCGCGGCGCATCGCGCAGGCACTGGAGCGCGCCGGTTTCTCGGCGCTGGACCTGACCGATGACGAGCTGGCCAAGCAGCACGTGCGCCATCTGGTCGGCGGACGCGCACCGCAGGGCGGCTCGCGCGCGCTGCACGAGCGGCTGTTGCGCTTCGACTTCCCGGAACGGCCGGGCGCACTGATGCGCTTTCTCGAGCAGCTCAAGCCGGACTGGAACATCAGCCTGTTCCATTACCGCAACCAGGGCGGCGACGCCGGCCGCGTGCTGGTCGGCATCCAGGTGCCTCCGGACGACCACCGGCGCTTCGCCGAGTTCCTCGGCGCGTTGGGCTATGCGCACGTCGAGGAAACCGACAACCCGGTGGTCGCGCTGTTCCTCTGATCGCAGGCGACCCGCGGCCGCTCAGGCCCCGGGCAGCTTAGGCGGCGGGAACAGGCGCGGCCGCGGCACCTTGGCCGCCGGCGCCGCCGCGTCGGGCGGCACCGCAAGCTCCTCGACCGGCGTCGACGCGTCGCCCCCGGGCATTGCCGAAGCCGCGTCGTGGCCATCGGCGGCGTGCGTCGGCTCAGCGGTGTCGTGCATCTTCAACTCGATGCGCGCGGCCCCGTCGCGCAGCAGGGCCTCGCGCCAACCGGTCGACAACAGCGTGACGCCGGGCGCGGCGTCGGCGCCGACGGCGACCGCGCGCGGCGCCTGCCCGTCGATGCCGATCAGCGCCGCTCCGGCCTGGCTGCCACCGCCAATCACGCCGAGCAATTCGAAACGCGACGGCCGATTCGACGCAAGCTTGGCCGGCGTTTCATGCTCGCCGAACAGCAGCGGCGCCGCGGCGGCCAGCTCATCGACGCCCAGTCGCCCGGCGGACAATGCACCGGCGGGTACCGGCTGTGGCCGCGCGAGCAGGCGCATGGCCCAGCCCGTGGCGCTGGCGGCAACGCCAAAAGCGAGCAAAATCGCGGCCCCGAGAGCGATTCGGGAGCTTGCGTGCGCTGTCGCGGGGATCGCGGACGGTGAACGTTTTGACTTGGCCATGGAACGTATTATGGATCGAAAGCAAGGGCATTTTGACCCGCGCCATCACCCAATGGAAGCCAGCCGATGACCCGTGCAGCCATCCTCCCCTCTGTACCCATGCGCCGCCGCATCGGCGGTTTCACGCTGATCGAACTGATGGTTGTGCTCGTCATCATGGGCGTGCTCGCGGCGCTGATCGTGCCCAACATCATCGGCCGCACCGACGAGGCCAGGCAAACCGCCGCGAAAACCGACATCTCGACGATCATGCAAGCGCTGAAAATGTACAAGCTTGACAACGGGGTCTATCCGACCCAGGAGCAGGGGCTGCAAGCGCTGACCGTCAAGCCGGGCACCGCGCCGGTGCCGGGCAACTGGAAGCCCTATCTCGACAAGTTGCCGAACGACCCCTGGGGCCGGCCGTACCAGTACCTCAACCCGGGGGTCAAGGGCCCGGTCGACGTGTTCAGCTACGGCGCCGACGGCCAACCCGGAGGCGAAGGCGCAAATGCCGACATCGGCAGCTGGCAGTAAGGCGAACTCGCAGCCCTGTGTTGCGCCCGCCTCGCCGCAAGGCGTGCGCGGCTTCACGCTGATCGAGCTGCTGGTCACGCTGTTCGTGATGGCCCTGCTCACCGGCGTGGCCGCGCTGGCGCTGCCGCACGGGCGCGACGACGCCATGCGACGCGAAGCCCAGCGCCTGGCCGCGTTGTTCGACGCCGCGCGCACGCTGGCCGCCGACGGCTCGGAGCCGGTGGTCTGGGCGCCGGGCGTGGCCGGCTACGATTTCCTGCGCCCGTCACCGCGTGGCTGGACCGCGCTGGGCTCGGCTCCGCTGACCGCGCGTGGCTGGGCCTGGAGCGATGCCGTGCCGCCACCTCCCGACTACGTGCCGCTGCCGCGACGCGAGGCCACGGTTACGGCCGACGGCGTGCGCATCAGCGTCGAAGGCGGCAGCGCCGCGGGCGACGTTCAGCCGGGGTGGCTGGTGTTCGGCACCGAACCGGTGTCGCCGCCGATCCGGGTGACCCTGCGCGACGACGACCACGAGATCACCATTGGCAGCGACGGCATCGCGCCGTTCGCGCTGAGCAGCCAGCGCTGAGTGCACGCCGCGATGAGCCACGCGCGCCGCCACGGCTTCACGCTGATCGAAGTGCTGGTCGCGCTCGCCGTGGTCGCGATCGCGCTGATCGCCGCGCTGCGCGCCAGCGGCAGCGTGCAGGACAACGCGCTGCGCTTCCAGCAATCGGTGCTGGCCGACCAATGCGGCGAGAACTACCTGGTCGAACTTCGCTTGCGCCGACAATTCCTCGGCATCGGCACGACTACCGCGCGCTGCACCGAGGCCGAGCATGATTTCGTCGTGCAAGCCGAGGTGTCGCCGACGCCGAACCCGAACTTCCGTCGCGTCAACGTGTCCGTGCTGGACCCGGACGGCCACGCCTCCTGGTCGGTCACGACGATCATCGGCAATCTATGAAGCGTCGCTCCGCGGGATTCACCTTGCTCGAATTGCTCGTCGCCGCGATGGTGCTGGCGGTGATGGCGGCGCTGAGCTGGCGCGGCCTCGACGGCGTCGCGCGCGGCCGCGACGCCGTGCGCGCAAGCAGCACCGCATCGGCGCAGCTCGCGCTGTGCATGCAGCAGCTGCGCGCCGATGTCGACAACGCGCACGACTCCGGTCGCGACCTGCCTGCGGTCAGCGTCGCCGCCAACGGCGACTTGCTGATCGTGCGCCGCGCGCCGGGCTCGGTGGTGACGCTGGACGGTCGGCCACCGCGCGACGCCGGCCTGCTGCAAGTCGTTCGCTGGGGGCTGCGCGATGGCGTCTGGAAGCGCTGGGCGTCGACACCGCTGGGCCAACGCGGTGCGCTGCTGGCGGCCATGCGCCAGCCCGGCACCGTTGGCTTGCCAATGCTCGACGGCATCAGCGGCGCGCGCTTCCTGGTCTTCCGCTACGCCGGCAGCGGATTGCTGCAGCAAAGCGGCGCCTGGGTCAACCCGTACAGCGCGGCCGATACCGCCGCGTCGTCCCCGGCGCAACAGGCCGCGCTGCGTACCCCGGCCGGGTTGCGGGTGACGCTGAAGTGCGCCGGCGGCGCGCTGCGCGGCACCATCGTCCGCGCCTTCCTGCTGGAGAACCGGCAATGACCGCCGGCTACCGGCGCGCAGCGCCTGGGGGCGAACTACGCCAGCGCGGCGCGGCGCTGATCACCGCGCTGCTCGTCGCCGCGCTGGCCGCGGTCATGGTCTCGGGCATGTTGTGGCAGCAGTGGAGCATGATCTCGCGCGAACAGGCTGCGCGCGAGGCCGCGCAGGCGCGCTGGCTGCTGCGCGGCGCACTCGACTGGAGCCGGCTGATCCTGCGCGAAGCGCAGGCCACCTCGCAAGTCACCTATCTCGGCCAGCCGTGGTCGGTGCCGCTGGCCGACGCCAGCCTGGGAACTTTTCTCGCCGCAGGCCGTGGCGCCGCAGGCAACCTGGCCAACACCTGGCTGGAAGGCCGCATCGTCGACGCGCAGAGCAAATTCAATCTGTTCAATCTGGCGCCTCAGGGCAAGCCCGTCGACAACGCGGTGCACACCCTGCAGCGGCTCGAGACGCAGCTCGGCATCGCCCCGACCGTCGGCGACGCGATCGTGCAGGGCATCGCGGCGGCGAATGCCGGCGCGGCGAGCAACAGCCCCGACGCTCCCCTGCCGCTGCGCGCGTTGAGCGATCTGGCGCGGCTGTCGCCGCAGGTCGCGCAGGCATTGCCGACGCTGCAGCCCTATGTGACCTTGTTGCCGGTCGCAACACCGGTCAACGCCAACACGGCACCGGCTCCGGTGCTGGCCGCCACGCTCGACATCGCGCCCGACGCTGCGGCACGGCTGGTACAGACGCGCAAGCAGAAGTATTTCGACTCAGTAAACGCCGTTATTCAGTCGCTGGGGCCAACAAGTTCGACCAGCACACCTGATATATCCGTCAATAGCTCATTCTTCGAGGCTACCGCCCGCATTCGGATCGGACACTTCGAATATGCTGAGCGTGCCTTGTTGCAACGCGTGGGCCAGGGCGTGTTGCTGTTGCGCGTCGAGCGCGTGCCTTCGTGGACCGCGCGCCCGCCGAGCTGAGCATGTCATCGTCAAAATCCTAGAATCATTCCGTCACGCATGGATACCGCCGTCATCCGCCTGAATCCGACCGCTGCCGCCGACGGCGTCGACTTCGTGCGCGTCGGCGCCGACGGCAGCCGCGCCGAGCAAGGCCGACTGCAGCCTGCACTGCTGCCTCGCGGCATGCGCCTGGTCGCGGTATGGCCTGCCGAGGAGCACGCGCTGTTCGCGCTGCAACTGCCCGCGGTGGCCACGGCGCGCTTGCGCGGCGCGCTGGCCGGAGCGCTTGAGGAGCGCTTGCTCGACGACCCGGCCAGCCAGCATCTGGCGGCGGGGCCGCGCGAAGCCGACGGCACCTTGAAACTGGCTTGCGCGTGTACGCTGGACACGCTGAGCGACGCGCTGCGCCGACTCGCCGACGCAGCGCGCGAAGCGGACACCGTGGTTCCGGAAGGCGCGCTGATCGAGCCCGGCGAAGCGTGGCTGCTTCCGCTCGACACCCGGCGCGTGCGACTGTTGTGGCGTGGCACCGACGGCGAGGCCGGCTGGCTGCACGCGGATGCCTCAGGCGACGCGCCGCCGTTGCAGGCCGCCCGCCTGCGTTGCGCGCCGACGCTGCGCGCACTGGCCACGCGCTGGTGGGCGCAGTCCGTCGAAGACGGCGACGCCGCCGAGCTGCTCGCGCGTGCGGCGAGCAGCGCCTGGAATCTGCGCCAGTTCGAGTTGGCGCCGCAGGCCGCGGTGCAACGCGGCTTGCTTGCCGTGCGCGAAGCACTGCGCACGCCGGCGTGGCGCCGCGTTGTCCGGCTGGCCCTCGTGCTGCTGCTGGTGCAAGTGGTCGGCCTCGAAGCGCTGGCGCTGCAACTGCATGCGAGGCGCCACCGCCTCGAGGCCGAATTGCGCAGTGCGGCCAGCCACGCGCTGCCGGGCCAGCCGGCGATCCTCGACGCAGCGCTGCAGATGCACCGCGCGCTCGATGCGGCGCGCGCCCGTGCCGGCGTGCCGGGCAGCGGCAGCCTGGAAACCCTGCTCGGAGCCGCCGCGCAAGTGCTGCCACCGACACGCGATGTCCACGGCCTGGTCTACCAGCCGGGGCGGTTGCAGCTCGCCGTCGGCGCATCGGCGGCGCAGGCTGCGGTCTCGCGCTGCGAGGCGCTGGGCCTGCATTGCGAGGCTGACGACGCGACGCTGCACCTGGAGCTCGAGCCATGAAGCCCATCCTCGACGCGCTGCGACAGCGCTGGCGCACGCTGGCCACGCGCGAGCAGCGCGCGGTCGCCGCCGCCGCTCTGGTGCTGGTGCTGGCGCTGCTGTGGCTGGCGCTGCTGCGACCGGCGTTGCGCACGGTGCGCGAAGCGCCGGGCGAGATCGAGACCTTGCAGCGGCAGCTGCGCGACGTGCGCCGCCAGGCCGACGAACTTGCTCGCCTCAACTCCGCGCCCGCCGCGCCCAGCGCCGACATTGATCTGCGCGCCACGCTGCAGCAGTGGATGCCCGCGCATGACGCCGGCGCGCAAGCGAGTTTCGGCGTGCTGCCCGACGGCGTGTCCATCGAGGTGCGCGCGATGCGAGCCGGCACCTTGCTCGAGCTGGCGCGCGCAGCGCGCCACGACTGGGGCGCCACGCTTACCGCTGTGCACCTGCAGCGCGGCGCCAACGGTTTTGACGGCAGCGTGCAGCTGACGCGTACGACACCGCGATGAAACAGACACAGCGGGCCGCACTGTGGCTGGCCGCCGCCTGCGGCGTATTGTGCGGGGTGCTCGCGATGGCGCCGGCGAGCTGGGTCGCCGCAGCACTGGGAGCCGCCAGCGCGCAGCGCGTGCAGCTGGCCGAAGCCAGCGGCAGCTGGCGCGACGGCTCGGCGCTGCTGGTGCTGCGCGGCGGTGCGCAAAGCGAGGATGCCGCGCTGGCACCGGGCCGCATTTCATGGCACGTCGGCCTGGGCGGGCTGTGGCGCGGACAGTTGCAACTTCAATTGGCTGACGCCGCGATCAGCCCGGAACCCTTGCATTTCATCGTCGCGTTCCGCCCGTCGGCGTGGCAGTTGCGGCAGACCGCGTCGTGGACCGCACAGCTGCCGGCAGCGCTGTTGCAGGGGCTGGGCACGCCGTGGAACACGCTTGCGCTGCAGGCGCGGCTGGACTTGACCTTGCACGACGTCGAGTTCGGCAGCACCGACGGCCGCGCGACGCTGCGCGGCGGCGTCGGGCTCGACGTGCTCGACGTCGCGTCGCGCCTCAGTCAGCTGGCGCCGCTGGGCAGCTACCGCTTGCAGTTGCGCGGCGCCGGCGCCAGCGCCACGGTACGCCTCAGCACGCTCAGTGGCCCGTTGCACCTGAGCGGCAACGGCGCCTGGAATGGCCAGCAATGGCATTTCGACGGCCGCGGCAGCGCGGCCCCGCAACGCGCCGCCGAACTCGCCAGTCTGCTCGGTCTGCTCGGCCAGCCCGACGGTGACCACGTGCGCATCGTGCTGTGAGCCCCCGCCGATGACCTCGCGCTCCACCCACCCCGAATTGCGTCGCGCCAACCCTGCGCGCCCCCCCGTCCCGAGGAGAACCGGCATGCCCGTGCCACGCGCCGCCCCCACCCCCGCGCACCGCATCTGCGCCGTGCTGATCGCAGCCGCGCTGTTCAACGTCGCACCTTGCGCCGGCGCGGCGACGCATCCGTCGCGTCCGTCGAAGACCGCCGGCGCGCAGCACGAGATGACGATCAACCTGGTCGACGCCGACATCGCCAGCGCCGTGCAGGCGGTGGCCTCGGCGACCGGACGCAATTTCATCATCGACCCGCGCGTGAAGGGCCGCATCACCCTGCAGTTCGAGAAGCCGGTGAGCCCACGCGAGGTCTACCAGGCCTTGCTGACCCAGCTGCGCCTGGCCGGCTACGCGGTGGTCGAAACCGACGGCGTGTTCCGCGTCGTACCCGAGGCCGACGCGAGGCTGCAGACGACACCGGTCGGCGTCGGCGACGCACTGACCCAGATCCCGGGACGCGGTGACCAGGTCGTGACGCAGATCTTCCAGCTGCGCAACCAGCCGGCAAGCAATCTGCTGCCGGTGCTGCGCCCGCTGATTTCGCCGAACAACACCATCAACATCGACCCGGGCAGCAATGCGCTGGTCATCACCGACTACGCCGACAACCTGAAGCGGCTGGCGCGCATCATCGCCGGGCTCGACCTGCCCAGCGCCAGCGACGTCGACATCATCCCGCTGCACTACGCCAGCGCCACCGAGCTGGCGCCGACCTTGCAGAAACTGATCGAAATGCAATCGGGGCAGCCCAGCGTCGGGCGCCCGGTGCCGGCGTCGGCGATGGGTGGCAGCGGTCTGCGCGCGGTGATCCTGCCGGCCACCGGCAGCAACGCGCTGATCGTGCGTGCGGCCAACGGCGCACAGCTGATGCAGATCGAAAGCATGGTCGGCAAGCTCGATCGCCCCGACGACAACTCGAACATCCACGTCGTCTACCTGCGCAACGCGACCGCGACCAGCCTGGCGCGCGCGCTGCGCGGCGTGCTTGCCAGCAGCGGCGGCACCGGCGCCGGTGATGCCAACACCCCGTCGCAAGCCTCCGCCGCGCGCACCGCGTCGTCGATGTCGACGCAGACGTCGCCGAGCGGCAGCGGCAGCGGCACGTCGGCGGGCAGCGGCGGCCTGGGCCATGCGCCCGAGTTTGCGCAGAAGGCCGACAGCGAAACGGTGCAGCTGCCCGGCGGCGCGTCGGTCTACGCCGACGTCGCGATGAACGCGCTGATCATCAACGCGCCGGGGCCGGTCTACACGCAGCTGCGCAAGGTCATCGACCAGCTCGACGTGCGCCGCGCCCAGGTCTACGTCGAGGCGCTGATCGCCGAAGTCGACGCCAACAAGGCGGCGCAGATCGGCGTCCAGTGGCAGGCGATCGCCGGCAGCGCGGGCGGCACCAACGCGATCTACGGCGGCAGCAATTTCGGCTCGACCAGCAGCATCGTCAACCTGCAGGCCGGCGCCGCCAGCGGCGTCACGGCGCTGACCAGCGCGCTGGCCAACGGCACGCTGTCGATTCCCAACGGCCTGAACATCACCCTGCTGCACAAGGTCGCCGGCGCCACCGGACTGGCCGCGCTGGCCAATTTCCTGCAGACGCAAGACGGCGCCAACATCCTGTCCGAGCCGACCTTGATGACACTGGACAACGAGGAAGCGAAAATCGTCGTCGGCCAGAACGTTCCGTTCATCACCGGCCAGTACGCGCAGACCGGCAGCACGACGACCGTGAACCCGTTCCAGACTTACGACCGGCAGGACGTCGGCCTGACGCTGAAAGTGCGGCCGCAGATCACCGCCGGCGACAGCATCCGCCTCGACGTCTACCAGGAGGCGTCGACCATCGCCAGCACGACGACTTCCGGCATCATCACCAACAAGCGCTCGATCCAGACCTCGGTGCTGGTCGACGACGGCCAGACCATCGTCCTCGGCGGGCTGATGCAGGACAACGTCAGCGACAACAATTCGAAGATACCGGGCTTGGGCGACATTCCCGGCATCGGTGCCTTGTTCCGCTCGAATTCGCGCAATCGGCAGAAAACCGACCTGATGGTTTTCCTGCGTCCGATCATCGTGCGCAGCGCCGCGCGCGGCACCGAGCTGAGCCAGATCGAGCACCAGCGCATGCTCGAACTGCAGCGCGACGCACAGCTGCCGCACAGCATCGGCATGCCCGACCTGCCGGCGCCGCTGCTGCCCGCGCTCGACGGCCCCGGCGCGCCGCCGGCGCCCTGACCCCTCACCACCGGCCTCAATCGATGTCCGCCCGCCACCCGCTGCCCTACGCCTTCTGTCGCGACCAGGGCCTGCTGCTCGAACGCGACGGTGACCAGTTGCTGCTGTGGTGCAGCGAGATCACGCGCGCCGCCGGCCTGGCCGAAGTGCAGCGTCACCACGCCGGATGCACGGTGCTGCCGCTGGCCGCCGACGCGCTGCTCGAGCGCATCGGCGAGGCCTACGCCGAGCGCGACGGCAGCGCCGCCGCGGTGGTCAGCGAAGTCGAGGGCGACGTCGACCTGTCGCGGCTGATGCAGGACCTGCCGGCGGTCGAGGACCTGCTCGAGGCAGCCGACGACGCGCCGATCATCCGCATGCTCAATGCGCTGTTCACGCAGGCGGCACGAGACGGCGCCAGCGACATCCACATCGAGCCGTTCGAGACCCGCTCGGAAGTGCGCTTCCGCGTCGACGGCGCGCTGCGCGAAGTCGTGCGGCCGAACAAGGCGCTGCACGGCGCGCTGATCTCGCGCATCAAGATCCTGGCCCAGCTCGACATCGCCGAGAAGCGCCTGCCGCAGGACGGGCGCATCTCGCTGCGCATCGGCGGGCGCGCGCTCGACGTGCGCGTGTCGACGCTGCCGTGCGCACACGGCGAGCGCGCCGTGATGCGTCTGCTCGACAAGTCGGCGGCGCGGCTCGACCTGCGCGTGGTCGGCATGTCGGCGGGCATGCTCGAGCGCTTCGATGCGTTGATCCGCCATCCGCACGGGCTGCTGCTGGTCACCGGGCCGACCGGCAGCGGCAAGACGACGACGCTGTACTCGGCGCTGGCGCGCATGGACGCGACCGGCGGCAACATCATGACGGTCGAGGACCCGATCGAATACGACCTGCCCGGCATCGGCCAGACCCAGGTCAACCCGCGCATCGAGCTGACCTTCGCGCGTGCGCTGCGCGCCATCCTGCGCCAGGACCCCGACGTCGTGATGATCGGCGAAATCCGCGACTTCGAGACCGCGCAGATCGCGATCCAGGCCTCGCTGACCGGCCACCTGGTGCTGGCCACGCTGCACACCAACGACGCGCCGGCCGCGGTGACGCGGCTGATCGACATGGGGGTCGAACCCTTCCTGCTCGCCTCGTCGCTGCTCGGCGTGCTCGCGCAGCGGCTGGTGCGCCGGCTGTGCCCGCAATGCCGCCAGTTGGGCGCCGAGGGCTGGGTCGCGGTCGGCTGCCCGGCGTGCAACGAAACGGGCTACAGCGGGCGCACCGGCGTGTTCGAACTGCTCGAGGCCGACGACGCGCTGCGCGCCGCGGTGCACCGCGGCGAAAGCGAGGCCGGCTTGCGCGCGCTGGCCACCGCCGCCGGCATGCGCAGCATGCGCGACGACGGCGCGCGCTGGATCGAGTCCGGCGACACGACGCCGGCCGAGCTTTTGCGCGTCACGCGCGAATGAGCACGGAGCGCTGACGCGATGCCGGCCTACCGATTCGTCGCGCTCGACGCCGCCGGCACCGAGCAGCGCGGGGTGCTCGAGGCCGACAGCGGCCGCGGCGCGCGCAGCATGTTGCGCGCGCGTGCGCTGGTGCCGCTCGAAGTCGAGGCTATCGTCGCCGAGGAGGCGACGTCGACGCCGCAGCGCTGGCGCCGACGGCTGCTGCGCGCACAGGAGCTGACGCTGCTGACGCGGCAGATCGCCAGCCTGCTGGTGTCCGGACTGCCGCTGGAGCGCGCGCTGAGCGCGCTGGCCGACGACGCCGACCGCGCCGAAGTCGGGCAGATGATGTCGGCGATCCGCAGCGAGGTCGCCGCCGGTCACAGCCTGGCGTCGGCGCTGGCGCGCTACCCGCGCGAGTTCTCGCCGATCTACCGCGCGCTGGTCGCCGCCGGCGAGGACAGCGGCGACCTCGGCCGCGTGCTCGCCAGTCTGGCCGACTACCTCGAGAGCAGCCAGGAGCTGCGCGGCAAGCTGGTGCAGGCGATGGCCTACCCGGCCATCGTCGTGCTGGTCGCCGTCGTCGTCGTGATGCTGCTGCTGACCTACGTCGTGCCGCAGGTCGTCGGCGTGTTCCAGGGCGCGCACCAGAAGCTGCCGCTGCTGACCGTCGCGCTGATCGCGCTCAGCGACTTCCTGCGCGCCTGGGGCTGGCTGCTGGCGCTGCTCGCGGCCGCCGCCGCGGTGGTCGCGCGCCAGGCCTTGAAGTTCCCCGGACCGCGCCGCGCGCTCGACGCGTTCTGGCTGCGCAGCCCGCAGCTCGGGCGTCTGGTGCGCGGGCTCAACACCGCGCGCTTCGCGTCGACACTGGCGATCCTCAGCGGCGCCGGCGTGCCGATCCTGCGCGCGCTGCAGGCGGCCAACGAGACGCTGGGCAACAGCGTGCTCAAAGCCGACGCCGAAGAGGCGCTGGCGCTGGTGCGCGAAGGCTCCGGGCTGGCCGCGGCACTGGGCCTGCACCGCCGCTTCCCGCCGGTGCTGGTGACTTTCGTGCGGCTGGGCGAGCAGACCGGAACGCTGCCGGCGATGCTCGAGCGCGCCGCCGCGCAGCATGCCACCGAGGTGCAGCGCCGCGCGTTCACGCTGGTGACGATTCTCGAGCCGCTGCTGATCCTTGGCATGGGCGCGATGGTGATGCTGATCGTGCTCGCGGTGATGCTGCCGATCATCCAGCTGAACAACCTGGTGAAATAGCCCGGCCTCGCGCGCACAGGCAGCCGCGAGGCGGATGCGCCCCTGTTTGAATCGTGGCCGGCAGTCGCGCCACAATGCGGCGATGGAAGCTGCCGACACGGTCATCGAGCAATGCCTGCGCGCGGTGCACGAAACGGTCGCGCCGCTGACCCAGCGCGCCGACCGCATCGACGCGCGGATGGGGCAACTCGAGCGCAGCACCGACACCCTGCGCGAACGCGTCGCGGGGCTCGACAGGCGCACCGCCAACGTGGAGCGTGCGGTGATCCGGCTCGACGCGAAAATCGACGGCGGGCTGGCCAGGCTCGACGACAAGCTGTCGGCCCGGATGGCCGCGCTCGACGACGGGCTGTCCGGCCAGATCGCGGCGCTCGACGGCAAGCTGTCTGCCCAGATGGCCGAACTGGACGACAAGCTGTCGGCCCGGATCGCCGCGCTCGACGACAGGCTGTCCGGTCAGATCGCCGCGCTCGACGGCAAGCTGTCTGCCCAGATGGCCGAACTGGACGACAAGCTGTCGGCCCGGATCGCCGCGCTCGACGACAGGCTGTCCGGCCAGATCGCGGCGCTCGACGGCAGGCTGTCCGGCCAGATCGCGTCGCTCGACGGCAGGCTGTCTGCCCAGATGGCCGAACTGGACGACAAGCTGTCGGCCCGGATCGCCGAACTGGACGACAAGCTGTCGGCCCGGATCGCCGCGCTCGACGGCAGGCTCTGCGGCGAAGTCGCGAAGCTCGGCGCGATCTTGTCGTCGCTGGCCGCATCGCTGGGCGAATTGCGCGCCGCAG
>JAJZHH010000162.1 GCA_021804595.1 Pseudomonadota bacterium | reverse complement strand
GAGCGCGAGCGCTTCTGCAAGCTGCTCGAGCACCCGAAGACGCAGGAACGGATCATGAGCCTGCTGCAAGGCGGCAAGCCGGTGCGCAACTGAGCGGCGCTCCACCCCAGACACGGAGATTCAAGCAATGGCCAAGCAAGTGCAGGAAGCCTACATCGTCGCCGCGGCGCGCACGCCGATCGGCAAGTCGCACCGAGGTGCGTTTCGCAGCATGCGTTCGGACGACCTGCTGGTCGCCGCGATCCACGCCGCGTTGAAGCAGGCCCCGGGTCTCGACCCGGCGGCGATCGAGGACGCGATCATCGGCTGCGCCTTCCCGGAAGCCGAGCAGGGCATGAACATGGCGCGCGTCGCCGCACTGCTCGCCGGGCTGCCCAACAGCGTCGGCGGCGTCACCGTCAACCGCTTCTGCGCGTCGGGCGTGACCGCGATCCAGATGGCCGCCGACCGCATCCGCGTCGGCGAAGCCGACGTGATGCTCGCCGGCGGCGCCGAAAGCATGAGCCTGGTGCCGATGAGCGGCAACAAGCCGGCGTTCAACCCGGCGGTGTTCGCGCGCGACGCGGACGTCGGCATCGCCTACGGCATGGGACTGACGGCCGAGCTGGTGGCGCAGAAATGGAAGGTGTCGCGCGAGGCGCAGGACGCGTTCGCGCTGCAGTCGCACCAGCGCGCGGTGGCGGCGATCGCCGCCGGCGAGTTCGCCGACGAGATCTGCCCGGTCGACGTCGTCGATCGCGTGCCCGACCTGGCGTCGGGACGCGTCGGCGAGCGCCGCCGCACCATCGCGCTCGACGAGGGCCCGCGTGCCGACACCTCGCTGGCCGCGCTGGGCAAGCTGCGCCCGGTGTTCGCGTCGCCGAAGGACCCCAGCGGGCGCGCCACCGGGCTGGGCACGGTGACCGCGGGCAACAGCTCGCAGACCTCGGACGGCGCCGGCGCGCTGATCCTCGCTTCGGAGGCCGCGGTCAAGCGCTTCAACCTGCAGCCGCTGGCGCGCTTCGTCGGCTTCGCGTCGCGCGGCGTGCCGCCCGAAATCATGGGCATCGGCCCGATCGAGGCGATTCCGGCGGCGCTGAAAGCCACCGGCCTGAAGCTCGACGACCTCGGCTGGATCGAGCTCAACGAGGCGTTCGCGGCGCAGTCGCTGGCGGTGATCGAGAGCTGCGGCCTCGACCCGGCACGGGTCAATCCGCTGGGCGGCGCGATCGCGCTCGGCCATCCGCTCGGCGCCACCGGCGCGATACGCGCGTGCACGACGATCTACGGCCTGCGCCGGCGCAAGCAGAAGTACGGCATGGTCACGATGTGCGTCGGCACCGGCCAAGGCGCGGCCGGCATTTTCGAGGCGCTGTGAGCAGGCCGGGGCGATGAGCGACGTTCTCGAAATGCGCGAAGGCGGCGTGCTGACGCTGACCTTCAACCGCACCGCCAAGCGCAACGCGTTGACCGCGGCGATGTATTCGCAGCTGGCCGACGCGCTGCAGGCCGCGGCCGCCGACGACGCGGTTCGCGTCGTCGTGTTCCAGGGCCAGCCCGAGATGTTCAGCTCGGGCAACGACGTCGGCGAGTTCCTGCAGCGCCCGCCGGCGTCCGAAGACGCGCCGGTGTTCCGCTTCCTGCGCGCGCTCAGCGCGCTGCCGCAGCCGGCGCTGGCCGCGGTGTGCGGACCCGCGGTGGGCATCGGCACGACGCTGCTGCTGCACTGCGAGCTGGTGTGCTGCGGCGACAACGCGCTGTTCTCGCTGCCTTTCGTCAACCTCGGTCTGTGCCCGGAAGCCGCGTCCAGCCTGCTGCTGCCGCAGCGCATCGGCTGGGCCGCGGCGGCCGAGAAGCTGCTGCTCGGCGAGCCGTTCGCGGCCGACGAGGCGCTCGAGCTGGGTCTGGTCAACCGCGTGCTGCCGCCGGCCGAAGTCAACGCCTACGTGCAGGCGCTGGCGGCCAAGCTGGCGGCGCGCCCGGCGGCGTCGCTGCGCGCGACCAAGGCGCTGATGCGCGCGCCGCAGCGCGCGCTGGTCGCTCAGGTCATGCACGACGAAGCCACCGAGTTCGAGCGCCTGCTCAAGGGCCCGGCGGCGAAGGAGGCGTTCACCGCGTTCCTGGCCAAGCGCAAGCCGGATTTCAGCAACTTGTGACCGCGCCGGCCCAGCCGCACTGGCGCCACGCTTCGAATACCGCGATCGCGACCGCGTTCGACAGGTTGACGCTGCGTTGCCCGGCGCGCATCGGCAGCCGCAGCCGGCGCGCGATCGATTCGCGCAAGCCCGGCGGCAAGCCGCTGGTCTCGGCGCCGAACACCAGCCAGTCGCCGGGCTGGAAGCGGGTCTGCGCGTAGCTTTCGGTGGCGTGCGTGGTGAACGCGAACAGCCGCGCCGGGTCGGGCGCCTCGCGCGCGAGCAGCGCTTCCCACGACGCGTGCACGCGCAATTCGGCGTACTCGTGGTAGTCGAGCCCGGCGCGGCGCAGTTGGCGATCGTCGAGCGAGAAGCCCAGCGGCTCGACCAGATGCAGCGTGCAGCCGGTATTGGCCGCCAGCCGGATCACATTGCCGGTGTTGGGCGGAATTTCGGGGTGGACGAGAACGATGTTGAACATGGCGATTCAGTCGGGACGCGGCGTGCGCAGCGCGACGGCGACCACGACTTCCGCGGCGCCGGCGCGCAGCAGGGCGGCCGCCGCGGCGTCGAGCGTACACCCGCTGGTCATGACGTCGTCGACCAGCAGCAGGCGCGCGCCCGGCAGCGTGGACTGGGCCGCGGTGGCGCGACAGCGCGCCAGCGCCGCGGCGTCGGCGCGCAGCCGCAAGGTCGCGGCGAAACCCCGCGCGATTTCCCACGCCTGGTTGTAGCCGCGCTCGCGCAAACGGCCCGCGGCCAGCGGCACCGCGACGACGCCGTGCGGCAACGGCAGCCGCGCGGCGGCCCAGCGCCGCGCCAGCTGCGTGCCGAGCCAGTGGCCCAGCTGCGGCTGGGCGCCGAACTTGAGCCGCTCGACCAGCCGGTCCAGTGGCGGCGCGTAGTCCCCCAGGGTCAGCGCGCGCACGAAGCGCGGCGGCGCCAGCGCGCAGGCGCCGCACGGCGCGTGCAGCGCGCAGCGTGGGCAGCGCGGTCCGTCGTCGCCGAAGTACTGCGCCAGGCAAGCCGGGCACAGCGGCTCGCCGCTGGGCAGCGCGCACAGCTGGCACAGACCGCGCGGCAGCAGCCACGCCAGCCGCGCGGCGAGGGTTGGCGCGGCGTCGCGCGCGGCAGGGTCGGCGGCAGGCATCGCGTGGCTCGGCGGCAGGGCAAGGCGCAGGCGGCCGGCGTCTTGGCCGCCGAACCACTATAGTGCGCAACGCGTCGTCTCTGCCGTCATGTCCTCGATCAGCGCCACCCCATCCGGATCCGAAGGCCGCCGCCTCGCGCGCGCGCGGCTGGCGCGCCGCGCCGCGCCGTTCATCTGGCAGGAGGCGGCGCGCCGGCTGGCCGAGCGGCTGCCGCTGCTGCGCCTGCAGCCGGCGCTGGCGCTCGACGTCGGTTGCGCCTGGGGCGACGGCCTCGCGCTGCTGCGCGCGCAGTACCCGCGCGCGCAACTCGTCGGCGTCGAGCCGGCTGCCGCGCTGGCCGAGCGCGCGCGCCGCGCCCATGTGCCGTCGCGGCTGCTGCAGGCGCTGCGCGGCCGCACCGAAGTGCGGGTGGCCGCGCTCGCCGCGCCGCCGCGCGACGGCGCGCAGATGCTGTGGTCCAACCTCGCGCTGCCATGGGCCGACGACGTCGCGGCGCTGCTCGGTGGCTGGAACGCCGCGTTGCAGCCCGACGGCGTGCTGATGTTCACCAGCTTCGGTCCCGACACGCTGCGCGAGCTGCGCGTGCCTGCGGTGCGCGAACTCGGCGTCGTGCCGCCTGACTTCGTCGACATGCACGACCTCGGCGACCTGCTGCTCGCGCAAGGCTTCGCCGAGCCGGTGATGGACATGGAAATCGTCACGCTGCGCTACCCCGACGCGCGCGCGGCGCTGGCCGAACTGGCCGAGCTCGGGCGCGCGCCGCACGCGGCTGCCGCGCCGGGCCTGCGCACGCCGCGGCGCTGGCGACAG
>JAJZHH010000073.1 GCA_021804595.1 Pseudomonadota bacterium | reverse complement strand
CTTCCATGCGCTCCTCAAGCAGGGGATCGAATCCGGCGGATGGATCGGAGAGGCGCGCCTTTTGGGCGAGCGCGATGGTGCGTTCGGCGAGGCACTCGAAGGCGAGGTAGGAGAGCGTGCCCTTTTCCGCCAGCTCGACGGCGGGATCGATTCTGTCGCCGGAATACCCCGCGCCGGAGCCGATTCTGATCGTGCGCATGTCCTCCCTTTCCTTCTCCTTTATATATCGAACCGGAATGGCCTAAATCGGAATGAGTCCGAAGGCGACGGCCGCCGCGGTCATCACCAGAGAAGCGCCGAAGAGGAAAGGGATGGAGAAGCGCTGATGCTGGGCCAGCGAGATCTCCGAGAGGCCCACGACCAGGAAGGTGGCGGGGGTGAGCGGACTGACCGGAAAGCCGGTGGTGTGGACGCCGAGCAGGGCGGCGCGCGCGACGGTGACCGGCGCGATGCCGGCAGCCGCGGCTGCGGCACCCGCTGCCGCGGCGCCGGTGGCGCCCACACCGGCTCCGGCCGCGGCCAACGCCGCCGCGGCACCGGCGGCCGAGGCCGCCACCGACACCACGATCCGCGTCGACTCGGCGCGGCTCGACATGGCGATGAACCAGGTCGGCGAACTGGTGCTGCTGCGCAACCGGCTGTCGGCCGCGGTCGCCCGCATGGGCGCCAGCGACGAGACCATGGTGCGACTGGCACGCGAGACCGACCTGGCCGTCAACGATCTGCAGAACACCGTGATGCGGCTGCGCATGCAGCCGTGCAAGCGGCTGTTCCAGAGCCTGCCGCGCGTCGTGCGCGACGCCAGCCGCGCGCTGGGCAAGCGCGTGCGCCTCGAGCTCGACGGCGAGGACGTCGAGATCGACAAGACCGTGATCGACGCGCTGTCGGGGCCGCTGATCCACCTCGTGCGCAACGCGCTCGACCACGGGCTGGAAACCCCGCCCGAGCGCGCCGCCGCCGGCAAGAGCGACGAAGGCGTGCTGCGCGTGGCCGCGATCCACCTCGGCGACAAGGTGCAGATCCTGGTCAGCGACGACGGCCGCGGCATGAATCCGCACAAGATCCTCGGCTCGGCGCTGGCCAAGGGGCTGCTCGCCGAGGCCGACGCGGCGCGGCTGAGCGAGCGCGAAATGCTCGACCTGATCTTCCTGCCCGGCTTCTCGACCAAGGAGCAGGTCAGCGAGCTGTCCGGCCGCGGCGTCGGCATGGACGTGGTGCGCGCCGCGGTGCAGGGCCTGCGCGGGCGCGTCGACATCACCACGCGCGCCAACCAGGGCACCGAGATGTCGCTGGAGCTGCCGTTGACGCTGGCGGTGCTGCCGGTGCTGTACTTCAAGCTGCGCCGCGAGACCTACGCGCTGCCGGTTTCGGTGGTCGACAACCTGATGGAAATCGACCCCGACCACGTGCACAGCATCTCCGGGCGCCCGATGGCGCAGGTCGGCCCGGCGCGCATCGTGCCCTACATCGATCTGGGCCTGCAGTTGCAGGGCGTGCCGCTGCGCCTGGGCCGTGACCCCTGCGAAGGCATCCTGACCGAACAGGGCCTGCTCGTCGTCTCCGAAGCGCTGGGTACCGAGGACTCGGTGGTCAAACCGCTGGACATCTCGCAGCAATCGAGCTGGTACCAGGGCGCGACGATTTCCGGCGGCGGCGGCGTCGTGCTGATCCTCGACATCCAGACCCTGACGCGGGCGATGCGCACCGCGCAGGCCGCGTGAAGGAGCCGCGATCATGAACACCCCATCCGCCACGCCGCAAGCGGCTCCGGAGCCGCGCAGCGCTCCAAGGTCCAGCGTTGCCGGCACCCTGCTGCAGTTGCGCGACAGTTTCGTCGGCGTCGCCGACGCCACCTACGCGTTCCAGGGCCAGCTGCAGCGGCGCCTGCGCGAAATCGACCGCAAGGCGCTCAACGCCCAGGTGCTGGTCAAGCGCCACGGCAAGGAGCTGGCCGGCTACGGCGTCGTCGCGCAATCGTTCCGCGAAGGCGCGCAGCAGCTGCAGGACGCCGCCGCCGACGTGCAGCTGGCGATCCAGCCGCTGATGCTCGGCTTCATGGAAACGCTGCGCGACACGCAGCAGATCGACAAGCTCGACGCGCTGCCGGAAGCCATTCGCCGCCGCGCTCCGGCGCTGCAGAGCACGGTGCGCCAGCAGCAGAAGGAGCTGCATCACCGCACCGAGCGCAGCCGGCGTGCCGGCACCCGGCTGCGCCAGGCGCTGGGGCGCTTCGAGAGCGTCGTCGCCGAGCTGGAATACGTCGTCGTCAACGGCCGCATCGAAGCTGCGCTGAAGGGCAATGCGCGCGCCGCGCTGGCCCAGGTGTCGGCCGACATGGACAACGCGGTGGTGCAGGTGCGCGACCTGCTCCGCAAGTACGTCGAACACATCGAGAAGGTTCTGCCATGAAAACCGAAAAGTTCTACTCCGAGGGCGAGCACAGCTGGTTCATCGTCTACGACCAGGACGAGACCCGCGTGATCGACTCGAACGTCTTCGCGCTGCAGGTCGACGGCCATACGATGCTGCTCGACCCGGGGGGATTCGAAGTGTTCCCGCAGGTGTTCTCGGCGCTGGTCGACATGCTGCCGCCGTCGAGCATCAAGTCGGCCTTCGTCAGCCACCAGGACCCCGACATCGCGTCGAGCCTGCCGCTGTGGGCCGCGTGCAACCCCGAGATCACCTGGTACACGTCGAAACTGTGGGTCGGCTTCATTCGCCACTACGGCGCGCTCGAAGCCAACATCCAGGGCCTGCCTGACGAAGGTGGCGAGATCATCGTCGGCACCGGACGCCTGCAAGTCATCCCGGCGCACTACCTGCACTCTTCGGCGAATTTCCACCTGTACGACCCGACCGCGCGCGTGCTCTTCAGCGGCGACGTCGGCGCCGCGCTGCTGCCGCCCGGCCACCCGGCCTTCGTCGACCGCCGCGACATCGAAACCTCGGCCGCGTTCGACGCGCACATCAAGCACGCCGAATACTTCCACAAGCGCTGGATGCCGAGCAATGCGGCCAAGCGCAACTGGTGCGAGCGAGTATCCAAGCTCAAGATCGACTTCCTGTGCCCGCAGCACGGCGCGATCTATACCGGCAAGAACGTCGAGCGCTTCATCAACTGGTTCGACCAGCTCGACGTCGGCAGCGCACTGGACTGACGCAGCCGGCCGCCGCCACCGAGCCGGGCCGCGGCCGCGACACCGACAAACCGGCATGAAACCTTGATGCAAGACTTGCGAGCGACACTGGCGGCTGACTGCCGCCGGACCTCCCGGAGCCGATGATGGACGAACTCACCGAACAAGCCACCGTGGCCGCCGAACTTCCCGGAGCCGCGGCCGCCGGCGCCCAGGAAAGCCTGCTGGCGCGGCTCAAAGCCGACCGCGAGGCGGTGCTCGACGCCGTGTTCGACCTGTTCGACGGCCGCGGCGACGCGCGCCTGCTGGCCACCGGCCTGGTCGACGGGGCGGCCTGGTCGGCGCGTTTCAGCGCGGTGCGCGACGCGCTGCTGGCCGGCGCCGACTCGGTGCGCAAGACGACGCGCAGCCTGGCCTTCGCCGAAGGCAAGGTCGCCGGCTTCCAGGGCGAACTCGGCGATCTGTCGCGCGCCGTGCTCGACACCGCGCAGCGGCTGCAGGCTGCCGCCTCGCGCACCTCGGCGGCCGAAGTCGAACTGCAGGACCTGCGCGGCAAGACCGACGCCACCGCCGAAGGCGTCAGCCGCAGCCAGAGCGCGCTCGACGCGGTGCAGGAGGAAGTCCACGACGTCAGCCAGTTCGTCGGCTCGACCCAGGGCAAGCTGGCCAGCTTCGTCGAATCGGTGCAGACCGTCGAGCAGCTCACCGCCGGCATCCAGGAAGTCGCCAACCAGACCAATCTGCTGGCGTTGAACGCGGCCATCGAGGCGGCGCGGGCCGGCGAGGCTGGCCGCGGCTTCGCCGTGGTCGCCGACGAAGTGCGCAATCTGGCGCGCAAGACCGCATCGATCACGCGGCGCATCGACGACCTGACGCTGGCCATCCGCGACAGTTCGGCCGACCTCGGCCACGACATGGAAACCGCGGTGGCACGCATCGAGCGCGTCGGCAACCTGGTCGGCTCGGTGCAGACCTCGATGCGCGACGTGAAGACGACGATGCACGCCACGGTGCAGATGGCGCAGCGGCAGACGCAGACCATGCAGCAGCTCGCCGCCGACGCGCAAGCCCAGCGCAGCAGCGGCCAGGCCGCCAGCGACGCGCTGCAGCAGCTGTCGAGTCAGTTCGAGGCCATGTTCGTCACCGTCGGCCAGGCTCGCGCCGAACTCAAGGAAGGCGCGTCGCGCATCGGCGCGTTCACCTGCCCGGGCATCGCGCTGCGCATCTCGCTGGCGATGCACTACGCATGGATCGGCGACCTGCTCGCCGCGGCGCAGAACGGCCGCGCGATCGACCTCGACGTGTCGAACTACCGCTCATGCTTCTTCGGCAAGTGGTACTACGGCCCGGCGCAGAGCTATTTCGGCTCGGATGCCGGGTTCACCGGTGCCGAGGCGGTGCACAAGAACGTGCACGTCACCGGCCAGGCGCTGGTCGAGGCGCTGCGCGCCGGCGACGTCACCCGCATCAAACAGCTGTCGAGTGAACTCGAGGGCCTGAGCGACACCATCACCGAACGCGTCGAGTCGCTGATCCAGCAACTGCCCTGACCGTCATTCCAGAGTTTTCCAGAATTCGCTGAACGGAGTTCACCATGTCTTCAGTCCTGCAGGAAGTCGACGAGCGCTCGCACCTGGCCGGCACCAACAAGTTCGAGCTGCTGCTGTTCCGTCTCGGCGACGAGCGCGGCGGGCGGCGCGAGATCTTCGGCATCAACGTGTTCAAGGTGCGCGAGGCGCTGGTGATGCCGCCGATCACCGCGATGCCGGGCGCACCGCAGCACGTGCTCGGCGTGGCCAACATCCGCGGCCAGATCGTGCCGGTGATCGACCTGCCGTCGGTGGTCGGCTGCAAGCCGTCGGCGCTGAACATCCTGATCGTCAGCGAGTACGAGCGTTCGGTGCAGGGCTTCGCGGTCGAGGACGTCGAGGAGATCGTTCGGCTGGACTGGAGCCGCGTGCTGTCGGCCGAGGCCAACGCGGTCGGCGGCATGGTCACCAGCATCGCGCGGCTCGACGCCGACGGCGACAAGTCGCGCCTGGCGCTGGTGCTCGACGTCGAGAAGGTGCTGCGCGACGTGCTGCCGTCGCGCGTTCCGGAAGTCAACGCCCAGCACATCGGCGGTCAGCTCACGCTGCCGCCGGGCAGCGTGATCCTGGCCGCCGACGACTCCTTCGTCGCCCGCAGCCAGATCGAGAAGGTGCTGCAGGCGCTGGGAGCGCCGTACGTGATGACCAAGACCGGCAAGGAAGCGTGGGACAAGCTGCAGGCGCTGGCGCACGAGGCCAAGGCCGAGGGGCGCCGCGTCGAGGACCGCGTCGCCGCGGTGCTGACCGACCTGGAAATGCCCGAAATGGACGGTTTCACGCTGACGCGCAAGATCAAGGAGGACGAGCGCTTCCGGCGCATCCCGGTGGTCATCCACTCGTCGCTGACCGGTCAGGCCAACGAGGATCACGCGCGCAACGTCGGCGCCGAGGGCTACGTCGCCAAATTCGTCGCCGAGGAGCTGGGGCACGCGATCCGTCGCGCGATCGCCGCGCACGCGCACTGAACGAGCCTTGATCCAGGCAACCCAGCACCCGAGGGCCACAAGACCATGGACAGAAACCCGCCCCAGACCTTGAGCGCATGGCTGGACAGCCCGCCGCTGGACTTGCGCGAGGCGCACATCGCGCAGCTGCCTGAAGCCGAGCGCCGGCTGTTCGCGCTGCAGCGCACCTTCGTCGACCAGGTCACCGAAGGCGCCACCGACGTGTCCTACGCGATCGCGCGCATCCGCTTCGCGTCGAAGGCAGCGCTGGCGCAGGGCCAGCAGCACGCCACCGAGCAGACCGCGCGGCTGAACAGCGTCGGCGAGGAACTGCGCGGCCTGGTCGACCACACCGAGGCGCTGTTGCGCCGCGTGCAGCAAGTCGACGCCAGCGCCGGGCGCATTGACCGCCTGGCCGGCGACGGCACCGCGCAAAGCGCGTCGATCCGCGAGCTGTTCGACGCGCTGGTCGAACAGAACGCGCGCAACCGCGCCGAGATCGCCGCGCTGCAGCAGCAGTTCGGCGGCGTGGTGCAGCACATGGGCATGATCCGCGACATCGCGCAGAAGACCAATCTGCTGTCGCTGAACGCCAACATCGAAGCCGCGCGCGTCGGCGAAGTCGGCCGCGGCTTTGCCGTCGTCGCCGAGGAAATCCGCAAGCTGGCGCAAACCACCGAGAAATCGGTGGTCAGCATCAGCGACGCGGTCGGCGCGATCGGCAAGTCGCTCAGCGCGGTCGGCCAGAGCACCGACCAGTTCTCGGCGCATATGAGTTCCAGCCAGGAACGCGTGCAGAAAATCGCTGCGCACTTCGGCGACATCGCCGGCGGTGTCACCGAAGTGGCGCAGCAGACCGCGTCGGTCACGCACGACCTGGCGCAACAGGCCGACCGCATGCGCGCGCTCGACCAGGATTTCAACTCGATGGCCGCGCTGGTGCGCGACGAGGCCGCCGAGTCGGTGCGCAGCGCGACCCAGGTCACCGAAGCGCTCGACCAGGCGCTGAACAAGAGCCAGCGGCTGTTCGAATCGGCCACGCTGTTCCGCACCGACTCGACCGCCAGCGTCGTGCTCGCCCACCTCGAGGCGGTCGGCCGCGAGATCGAACAACGCCTGCAGCGCGCGCTCGACGAGCACGAGCTGGTCGCCGACGATCTGTTCGACGAGCACTATCAGCCGGTGCCGAACACCGATCCGCAGAAGTTCCGCACGCGCTTCACCGACTGGGTCAAGCGCGAGATCCAGCCGATCGAGGATCGCTACATGGCGCTGTCGGAGCAGTACAAGTACGTGCTGCTGGTCGACCGCAACGGCTACGCGGCGGCGCACAACTCGGTCTACGACCACCCCCTGACCGGAGACCCGAAGAGGGACTTGGTCGGCAACCGCTCGATGCGCCTGTTCAACGATCCGGTGGGCATCGCCTCGGCGCGCAACACGAAGGACTTCCTGCTGCAGGTCTACGCGCGCGATACCGGCGAGATCATGCGCGAGCTGGCACGCCCGGTGATGGTCGACGGCCGCCACTGGGGAGCGATGCGCTTCGCCTTCGTCTGAACTTCGCACAAAGCGCGGCGTTTGCGTATGCTCTGATCCATGAACGCCGAATCTGCTCCATCCGCCTGGCGCCGGCTTCTGGCGCGCTGGCTGCCTCGCTGGTTCAAACCGGTCGATCGTTCGGGCTTCGCCGACGCCGGCGGCATCGACCGGCGCACCGTGCTGCTGCCGATGATCGGCGACCAGCAGGCCAAGAGCTACTACGACGTGGCCGAGATGTGGGCGCGCGAGCGCATGCGCGCCAAGCGCCACCTGCAGGAGATCCTCGACGGCGTCACCGATTTCGGCGACCCCGGACACGCGGCCAGTTCGCAGGCCTGCGAACTCGGCCTATGGCTGCGCTTCGTCAACCTGCCGGGCATGGCCGACACCATCGACGACCTGCGCATGTGGCACGACCACTGGCACCAGGAGCTGGCGCGGCTGATCGAGCTGGCCAACCAGGGCCAGCGTGAACCGGTCGAACAGGCGATGAAGCCCGGACGGGGTCCGTGGACCTACGCGGCGCGGCGCGTCAACCAGCTGCTCGACGCGCTGTGGGTGCAGAAGGTGCCGGTCGGCCTGCAATTGCGCGCGGCCGACGGCGACTGGATCGACGCGGCGCTGCTGCAGGAATACGAACAAGGCGAGTCGCTGACGATTTCGCTCGAGACCGAGCTCGGCGCCGGCGCCAACGTGATGCTGCGCGACACCTCGCGGGCCGACGTGCCGCCGCGCAGCTACCGCGTCAAGCTGTGCCGGCCGGGCCAGCGCGGCGCGCAGGACGAAGGCGTGTTCATCGCCTACCTGGTCAGCAACTGATCAGCGAGCGCCGTCACGATGCCCGACCGCAGCGACGATCCGACGGCCAGACTGGTCGACGTGAACTGGGACGATCCACGGCTGCGCGAGCTGCTCGCGGCGACCGCACAGCTGCACATCGAGCACCGCGGCGACTTCGCGCCGCGCGCGGTGGTGCTGCGCGCGACGGACGGCGACGCTGCGCGCCATGCGCTGCTGGTCGCGGAAAGCAACGACGGCACGCGCACCCTGTTGACCGACGTGGCCCACGAGCGCGGCGCCGCGGTGCTGATCGACCGCGGCGGCGAGCAGCGCGAACTCGCCGAAGTCGTCGACTGCCGCCACGGCCTGCGCCACGACGACAGCGGCCGCACCGTGCACATCGTCGTGCTGCGGCGGCTCAGGACCGCGGTGCGCTGATCTCGCTGCGAACGACGCGATTGCGCCCCGCGCGCTTGGCCTGCAGCAGGGCAGCGTCTGCTGCGCGCAACATCGCCGCGACGCCGTCGTCGCCGGCCTGCGCGACTCCGGCCGACAGCGTCAGCTGCGGCAACCCGGCCTGCTGCAGCCGCTCGACCGTCAGCCGCATGCGCTCGGCCAGCCGTGCCGCGGCGTCGAGCGGGGCACCCGGGCAGACCAGCACCAGCTCCTCGCCGCCCCAGCGCGCCAGCATGTCGGTGGCGCGGGTCTGCGCCTGCAGCACGCGGGCGACGCTGCACAGCACGCGGTCGCCGGCGTCGTGCCCGTGGGTGTCGTTGATGCGCTTGAAGTGGTCGAGATCGACCAGTACGCAACTGAGCGGATCGCCGCGGCCGAGTGTGTCGCGGGCGCTGCCGCGCAGGAACTCGTCGAGCGCGCGCCGGTTCGGCAGGCCGGTCAGCTCGTCGGTGTAGGCGGCGACCCGCAGATCCTCGTTCGAGCGACTGAGCTCGCGCTGTGCGCCGTCCGCGGCGCGGCGCTCACGCTCGAGTGCGGCGACCAGCCGCACCGCGCGCTCGCCGAGCTTGACCTTGGCCACCAGCAGCTTGTGCTCGACCGGCTTGGCCAGCACGTCGTTGGCGCCGGCGTCGAGCGCCTGCAGCACCGCGTCGCTGCCCGGCTCGGCGCTGAGCACCAGCACGTACAGCGCGGCACCGCGCGCCAGCCGCTGCTGGTGGCACAGCGCCAGCGCGTCGAGCCCGGGCAGGTCGGCGTCGAGTACCAGCACGTCGGGCTCGCGGGTGCCGAGCAACTCGAAACCCTGCGTCGCACTGCCGGCGGCCTCGACCGCGACCCCCGCCTCGAGCAGCGCGCGGCGCAGCGCATCGGCCGCCGGGGTCGGCGCCGCCAGCAGCAGCGCGCCGCCGCCGGCGCCGTCGTCGATCGGTGGACGCGCACTCAAGGCCTGACGCAGTCGCTGGAATTCGGATTGCGCCTGTGCCGGCGGCAGCTTGAGCTCGAGCAGCTCGGCCATCGCCGGCAGCTCGGCGCCGATCTGCTCGAGCACGCCGCCGATGCCGTCGGCATCGAGGCCGAAACGCGCTCCGAGCAGGCACAGCGGCGACAGCTCGCGCCGGCTCTCATCGAGCGCGGCGGCCAGCTCGCGGGCCAGCACGACCATCTGCGCCAGCTCGCCGACGCGGCCGCCGGCCTGCGCGCTTTCTCGCGAACTCGGCAGCACCGCCAGCCACAGCGACGCCGGAAACGACCACGCGTCGAGCAGCGCCGCGCTCGCCTGGCATTCGTCGAAGCCCCAGCGCTCGCGCTGCACGCCGATCGCGCTGGCGGCGTCGTCGCCGAACGCGGCGACCATCGCGAGCCGGCCGACGTCCGCCAGCAGCCCCAGGCTGAAGGCTTCCGACGCCGGCAGGTTGCGTTGGCGTCGTGCCAGATGCTGCAGCGCCAGCGCACGCGCCAGCGCGCGGCGCCAGTAGGCGCCGAGGTCGAAGGAGCCGCTCCAGCGCGCGTTGCCATGCACCAGGCTCAGGCCGACGGCAAGCCGCGCCAGCGCCGACACGCCGATGCGCATCACCGCGTCTTCCATCGCCGCGGTCTGGCGCAGGCCCGCATACAGCGCCGAGTTCGCCATCTGCACGGTGCGCGCGACCAGCATCGGGTCGGCGCGCGCGATGCGGCAGACTTCGAACACGCCGACGTCGCGGCGATCGACCGCCTGCATCAGCTGCAGCGCCACCGCGCTGGGCGAGGGCAACGGGCGCTGTCCTTCGCGCAACGCGGCGTGGACGCTGAGATTGCGCTCCTTGAGTTGTGACAAATCCATACGTGCGATGGTAGCCGGCCCATGGTACGGTCGGCTCGATGACGCAGCAACCGCGCGCAGCGGCGCTACAACAGCGGCGGGCGCGGCGCCGCTGCGGCGTCTTCGCCCTGCTCGATGCGCCACAGCCAGGCCAGCAGTTCGGCGACCGCGACGTACAGCGCCGGCGGGATCTGCGCGTCGAGATCGACGTTCATCAGCAGTTGCACCAACTGCGGCGATTCGTGCACGTAGACGCCGGCCTGGCGCGCGCGCGCAATGATCGCGTCGGCGATCGCCCCTCGCCCCTTGGCCACGACCTGCGGCGCGCCGGCGTCGCCGCCGGGGTAGCTCAAGGCCACCGCGGCGCGCGGCGGCGGCGGGCGGTCGTCGTCGGCGGCGCTCATCGCGAGGCTTCCTCGCCGCCCGCCTCGGCCGACGGCGAGGCAGCGGGCGCGTCGGCCTGCAAGGCCAGTTCGTCGAGCTGCAATCCGGCCGCGGCGACCGACTGGCGCAAGGTGTCGCGCTGCGCGCGCAATGCTGCGGCGGCCTGTTCGCCGTGCTGCAGACGCACGCGCAAGTGCTGGTCGGCGCCGAGGTGCAAGGTCGCGACCATCGCCCCGAGGCGCGGCAGCTCGAGCCGAAGCACCGAGGTCCAGCCGCGCGCGGTCGCCTCGTCGGCGCTGCTGGCCTCGCGCGCGTCGGGCTCGACGCGCCACTGCATTTCCTGGCCGGGCCAGACCTGGCCGACCCAGACCATGGCGCCCTGCGCCAGCGTGGCCAGCTGCTGCTGCACCAGCGTCTGCAGTTGCGCCGGCAACGGTGCGGTGGCCGGCGCATTGGTGGCGAGCTGCGCCTGCACGCCGCCGTAGGCATCGAGCGCCTGTCGCGCGCGCAGCGAGGCGACGGCCGGCGCGTCGGTGGCGCCGGCTGCCGCGGCGCCGGGCCCGCTGCCAGCTGCCGCGTTCGTCGCGGCACCCGCCTCGCGCGCCGTCGGCGCCGCGTCGGCGCCCGCTGCATGCGCTGCAGCGGCGTGCGGCTGGCCCGGCGTGCCGACGCTCGCGGGTTGTTGCGGCAAGGCCAGCACCTCGGCCTGCTGTTGCGGCAAGCTCAGCGCTGCAGCCTGCTGCGGCTGCGTCAGCGCGTCGCGCTGAGCCTGCGGCAAGTTCGCCAGCAGGCTCGACAGCTGACCTTGCGGCTCGCCGAGCAGCGCCTGCGTCGGCAATTGCCCCTGCACCCAGGCCGCCAGATGGCTTTCGTAGAACAGGCCGCTGCTCTTGACGCTCTGCGCCAAGGCTCCGGCCAGCTGTGCGCTGGCGTCCGGCGCGGGGTTCGCCCACACCGGCGCCGGCGCGCGCACCGCACCGGGGGGCTCGCGCTGCAACTCGCCGAGCAGTTGCGCGGTGCTCGACAGCTGCGCCTGCGCAGCGTTGCCCGGCGGCGGCGCCTGCGTCAGCAGCAGCAGCGGCTGCGCACCCGGCTCGCTGAGCACGACCATCGGCAACTGCTCGCCGACAGGGTGCTCGCCGGGCAGCGTCGCCGCCAGCAAGGTCTCGCCCAGGCGCAACAGCACCTGGCCGTCGGTTTGCGACTGCACGACTTCGGCAACCACGCGCGAACCCGGCGGCAGCGCCAGCGGCACCGTGTTGCTGCCGACCAATGGCGGCAGCCGCGCACTGATCGCGCTGCTGCCGGCGACCAGCGGCGGCAACAACGACGGCGCGCCGGGCAGGCTGCTCATGGGTGGCTGCCCTCCCCAGGCGATGCGCACTGCGGCCCGAGCTCACCCATCAGGCGGGCCCGTCGCGCAAGCGCAGCATCAGCTCGGCCTCGGCCTCGCTGAGCCCGCAGCGCGCGGCGATTTCGCGCACCGACATGCCCTGGTCGACGAGCTGGTGCATCAACTCGAGCATTTCGCCGCGCAGCCGCTCGGCGGCGTCGGCGCGCGCCGGCGCCGGTCGGGGCTCGGCAGTGGCACGCGCCGCGACCGGCGCGGGTTCGATCCTGGTCACCGTTTCGGCGCGGGGCGCCGGGTCGGCCACCGCCTTCGGCGGCACCGCGGCGTGCAGATGGAAGGTCGCCGAGCTCGGCGGCGGCGGCGGCACTGGCGTCTCGTCGACGCGCAGTTCGAGCGCGGCAATTCGCGCGCGCTGGATTTCGAGCTGCTGCAGCAGCTTGCGCAACATCGCCATCACCCCGGCTTGCAGCAGGATGACGAGGACGACGAGCGCCAACAGGAAGGAAACCATCGTCGATTTCGGAGTAGTCACACGGCCCCGGGCGAAACCCGGTGTTGTCCGCATTATCTTCGCAGATCGTCACGCCAATTCGTCGATCTGCCCTCCACGCCGCCGCGGCTCGTCGTCGGCTGCGCCGTCGTCCCCGGGCGGCGGTTCGCGGTGCTGCTGGCCACGTCCCGAATCGCGCTGCGGCACGCGCGGGCGCGGCGGCCGGTCGCGGCCGGCGTCGAGCGGTCGCAGCGGCGCATCGCGCTGCACCGGGCCGATGGGATCCGCATCGCTCATCGTTCACCCCCGCGCCCGAACGCTCCGGGCCTAGAGTGCGCCGGGTCGGCCGGCGCGCGCCGCCGTCAGGGCGCGAAATAGCCCTGCAGGCGCCCTTCGATCATGCGCGGATTCTCGCCTTCGGCGATGGCGACCAACCCGTCGACGATCAATTCCTGCATTTTCGCTTTCTGGTGAACGATGCTCTTGAGCTTGTTCGACACCGGCAAGAAGAACAGGTTGGCCGATCCTACACCGTAAATCGTCGCGACGAACGCGACCGCGATGCCTTCGCCCAGCCGGGCCGGGTTGGCCAGGTTCTCCATCACGTGGATCAATCCGAGCACCGCGCCGAGAATGCCTATGGTCGGCGCGTAGCCTCCGGCCGATTCGAGCACCTTGGCCGCCTGTCCGTCGCGGTGCTCGATGGTGCCGATCTCGTGCTCCAGGCTGTTGCGGATCTTGCCGGGGTCGGCGCCGTCGACCAGCATCTGCAGCCCGCGGCGCGTGAACGGGTCGTCGATCTCGTCGATCAGCGCCTCCAGCGCGAGCAGGCCATTGCGGCGGGCGATTTCGCTGAACTGCAGGATCCGCCGGATCGCCGCCTGCGGGTCGATCGGCGGCGGCGCGACGACCCACGGCAACATGCGCAGCGAGCGCACGAAGGTTGCCAGCGGGTATTGCAGCATCGCCGCGCCGGTGGTGCCGCCGATCACGATCAGGAACGCCGTCGGCTGGATGATCGAGCCGATGTGGCCGCCTTCGAGCAGCTGGCCGAGCAGGATCGAGCCCAGCGCCAGCCCCAATCCGATGATGCTGAGGATGTCCATCGGCCGTTCTCCGGGTTGGATGCTCGGGTCAGCGCACCGGCGCGGCGCCGTGCGCCTGCAGGCTCGCGCGCAGGCGCATCACCGCCTGCTTCATCAGCTGACTGACGCGCGACTCGCTGACTTCGAGGACCTGGCCGATTTCCTTCAGCTGCAGCTCCTCCTGGTAGTACAGCGACAGGATCAGGCGCTCGCGCTCGGGCAGCGCCAGGATGGCGTCGCGCAGATCGCGCTCGAGCTGCTCCTCCTGCAAGGCGGCGTCGGGCTCGGCGATCGACGCGTCGGCGTGGCGCTCGGTGAACTCGATGCCGTCGCCCGGCGCCAGATCCTCCAGATACAGCAGTTGCAGGCTGGTCTGCGCCAGCGCCGACTGGTAGGCGTCGAGCGTCCAACCCAGCGCGGTGGCGACCTCGTGGTCCTCGGGCGGACGGCCCAGGCTTTGCGTCAGCGCCTGCATCGTCTTCTGGATCGCGCGCTCCTGCACCCGGCTGCGCCGCGGCAGCCAGTCCTGCCGGCGCAGCTCGTCGTAGATCGCGCCGCGGATGCGGATCGCCGCGTAGGCGCCGAATTGCCCCGCGGCCTGCTCCTGGCCGCGCTCGAGCGCGTCCCACAGACCGATCATGCCGGCCTGCTCGAGGTCGGCCAGGTCGACCGACGCCGGCAACTGCGCGGCCATCTGCCCGGCGATGCGCCGCACCAGCGGCAAATGGCGGGCCAGGCGTTCCTCGCGCGTTTCGTGTGGGGCGTACGTCATCGCTTTCATCGGCGCCGCCTTCAGCTCGTTTCCGCCGACGGCTCGGCGCGCAGCAATTGATTCATGAAGAACTCGATCTGTCCGCTCGGCCCCTGCGGCAGCGGCAACGCGCGCACGCGCTCGGCCAGCGCGGCGAAGGCCAGCGCCGCCGGACTGTGCGGAGCCGACTCGACGACCGCACGCTGCGCGCGCACCGCGGCACGCAACGCCGGATCGAGCGGAATCGCCCCGATCAGGTCGAGCGCGACGTCGAGGTAGCGGTCGGTGACCCCGGTGATCTTGCCGAACAGCGCGCGCCCTTCCTTCGCGTCGCGCACCATGTTCGGCAGCAGGTGGAAGCGGTGCTGGCCGTAATGGCGCGACAGCACCTTGATCAGCGCGTAGGCGTCGGCCACCGACGCCGGCTCGTTCGACAGCACGACGATCAGGTCCTGCGCGGCGCGGCTGAAGGTCAGCACGTCGCCGGAAATGCCGGCCGCGCAATCGACCAGCAGGAAGTCGAGCGGGATCGCCAGCTGGCTGACCGCCTCGATCAGCCGCGACTGGCTGCGCGCGTCGAGCGTGGCCATGCTGGCCACACCGCTGGACGCCGGCAGCACCCAGATGCCCAGCGGACCGCGAACCAGCACCTGCTCGAGCGACTTCTCGCCGGTGAGCACGTGCGAGATGTTGAAGCGCGGCGTCAGCCCGAGCAGGATGTCGATGTTGCCCAGGCCGAGGTCGGCGTCGAACACCATCACGCGGCTGCCCGATCGCGCCAGGCTGATGGCCAGGTTGGCGACGACGTTGGTCTTGCCGACTCCGCCCTTGCCGCTGGCCACCGTGATCACCTTGGTCGCGGGCCGTTGCAGGCGGCGCAGTCCTTCGGCTTGGTCCATGGTCGAATCCTCAGCGGCTGGTGGCGACGGACGACGGCGCGGCCGACGTAGGCGCCTCGTCGCGTTGCAACAGATCTGCAATGGTAGCTTCGCTCGCCGCGTGCAGATCCTCGGGAACCCTTTGGCCGTCGGTGAAGAACCAGAGGGGAAGGTTTTGTTCGTGCAACCACTGCAGCGCGGCGCCGAAACTCGGCGTCTCGTCGAGCTTGGTCAGGATGCAGGCGTCGATCGGCAGCGCGCTGTAGGCCTGCCACAGCGCCTGGTAGACGCCGAGCTGCATGCCGCCGTTGAGCAGCAGCAGGCGGGTGATGCGATCGCCGAAGCCCTGCAGCCAGCGCAATTGCTCGCCCAGCCGCAGGTCGCGCGGGCTCAGCCCGATGGTGTCGATGAGCACGAAGCGACGGTCGGCGAATTCGTGCAGCTGCTGCTCGAGTTCGGCCGCGTCGCGCGCCACCGCGACCGGAACGCCGAGGATGCGGCCATAGATCTTCAGCTGGTCGACGCCGCCGATACGGTAGGTGTCGGTCGTGATCAGCGCCACCGCGTCGGTGCCGTGGCGCAGCACCAGCCGTGCCGCCAGCTTGGCGATGGTCGTCGTCTTGCCCACGCCGGTGGCGCCGACCAGCGCGTAGACGCCGTCGGCAGCCAGCGGCTCCGCCGGCAGGCTCAGGCCGCGCAGGAAGCCGCGCAACGCGTCGCCCAGGCTGCCGGCCGCGGCCAGCGCGCGTGCGCACGACGGCGAAAAGCCCAGTGCCTGCAGCGGCGCCAGCAGCGCCGACGGCGCGCCCTCGCCGGCACCCGCGGTGGGTGAAACACTGGTGCGGACCCAGTCGCGCAATTGCTGCAACTCGTCGCGCAGGCCGTCGAGCTCGCGGCTCCACGCCGGCGCGGCGGCCGGCTGCGCCGGTGCCGGCGTCGGGTCGGCCGCGGTGCGGCGCGGTGCAGCGGCGGCGGGCC
>JAJZHH010000161.1 GCA_021804595.1 Pseudomonadota bacterium | reverse complement strand
CGGCGTCGTCACCGCGTCTTGCTCGACGCGCGCGGACAGCCCGAAGGGCAGCGCTGGAACTTCGACCACGACAACCGCAAGCCGTGGCGCGGCGCGCCGCCGGCGGCGCCGGATCGGCGGCCGTGGCACGACCACTCGGCGCTGTGGGCGCTGCTGCAGCGCTGCGGCGTGCGCAGCTTCGGCGATCCCGCGGCGCAGGCGCTGCGCTGGCCGCTCGATCGCGCCGAGGCGCTGCAAGGGCTGGAGGTCTTCGTCGCCGACGCGCTGCCGCACTTCGGCCGCTACGAGGACGCGATGAGCAGCCGCAGCGAGCGCCTGTTCCATTCGCTGCTGTCGTTTGCGCTGAACACCAAGATGCTGCGCCCGCTCGAAGTCGTGCGGCGCGCCGAGGCGGCCTATCGCGACGGCCAGGCGCCGCTGGCCGCGGTCGAAGGTTTCGTGCGGCAGATCATCGGCTGGCGCGAGTACATCCGCGGCGTTTACTGGGCGCAGATGCCCGGCTACGCGCACGTCAATGCGCTGCAGCACGCGCTGCCGCTGCCGGACTGGTTCTGGACCGGCGAGGTGCGGATGCGCTGCCTGCGGCTGGCGATCGGCCAGTCGCTGCGCACCGCCCACGCCCACCATATCCAGCGCCTGATGGTGATCGGCAATTTCGCGCTGCTGGCGGGCATCGACCCTCACGCGCTGCATCGCTGGTACCTGGGGGTCTACATCGACGCGTTCGAGTGGGTCGAGTTGCCGAACACGGTCGGCATGAGCCAGTGGGCCGACGGCGGCCGCGTCGCGACCAAACCCTATGTCAGCAGCGCCGCTTACCTGCAGCGCATGAGCGACTACTGCGCCGGCTGTCCCTATGATCCGCGGCAGCGCCTCGGTCCTCGCGCCTGTCCGTTCAACGCGCTGTACTGGGAGTTCTTCGACCGCCATCGCGCGCGCCTGGCCGGGAATCCGCGACTGCGCATGGTGTATCTGCAGCTCGCCCGCTTCGACGCGTCGGAGCTCGACGCGGTGCGGGCACGGGCGACCGAGCTGCGCGCGCGGATCGAGACCCTGTGAGCGCCTCGACGCCGGCGACAATGCCGGCCTTGCCTGACCACCTGACCGGAAACCCAACCATGGATCGTCCCCAACTGCGTATCGCGATCGTCGGCGGTGGGCTCGCCGGGCTCGTCGCGGCGCTCCGGCTCGAGCAGCGTGGCGTGCGCGACGTGCTCGTGCTGGAAGCTCGCGACACGGTCGGCGGGCGCATCGCGTCGGTCGATGCGGCCGGCGCTCAGGTCGATCCCGCCGAGCCGGCGCTCGATCGCTTCGACCTCGGGCCGACCTGGTACTGGCCGCAGTGGCAGCCGGCGCTCGACGCGCTGGTCGGCGAGCTCGGCCTGCGCCGCTTCGACGGCGGCCAGGACGGCGACATGCTGGTCGAGCGCTCGCCGCAGCAGCGCCCGCTGCGCATGCCGGGGTATTCCAGCGAGCCGGCGTCGGCGCGGCTGGAAGGCGCCAGCGGGGCGCTGATCGCGGCGCTGCGCGCGCGGCTCGCCGCGAGCCGGGTGCTCGAGGGCTGGCGCGTCAGCCGGCTGCGCCAGCTCGGCGACGAAGTCGAACTTTCCGCGCAGAGCGTGGACGGTGACGATGCGACCTGGCGCGCCGACCATGTGCTGCTGGCGCTGCCGCCGCGGCTGGCCGCGCAGCGCGTGGAGTTCGAGCCGCCGCTGCCGCCCGAGCTGGCGCGTCGCTGGCGCACGACGCCGACGTGGATGGCGCCGCACGCCAAGTACGTCGCGATCTACCCGACGCCGTTCTGGCGCGAGCAGGGCTTGAGCGGCGCGGCGCGCAGCGCGCTGGGGCCGCTGGTCGAGATCCACGACGTGTCGATGCCCGGCGGCCATGCCGCGTTGTTCGGCTTCGTCGGCGTCGCCGCGTCGGCGCGCCGCGAACTCGGCGACGGCGTGCTGCGCGAGCTCTGCCGGGCCCAGCTCGGCCGGCTGTTCGGCGCGTCCGCGGTCACGCCGCTGGGCGAGGCGCTGAAGGACTGGGCGAGCGATCCGCTGACCGCGAGCGACGACGATCTCGACGCCGTCACGGCGCACGTCGAGGCGCCGCCCAGCGTCGCCGCGCACGGCCCGTGGGTCGGCCGGCTCAGCGGCATCGGCAGCGAGTGGTCGCCGCTGTTCCCGGGCTATCTGGCCGGCGCGGTCGACGCGGCGCAGCGCGGCGTCGACCGCTGCCTCGCAGCCGCCGGCCGCGTGTCGCCGGCGCGTTGACGGTCGCGCTCAGCGGCGGACCCAGCCGGCCGCGGGCTGGCGCTGCCACACCGCCCCGGTCGGGTCGATGCGCAGCAGGTGGAGCCAGGCGTGATCGACCAGCTGGCGCAGCTGCGGATGGCGCTGCAGTACGTCGTCGATCGACGCCTGTGGCGCTTCGATCACGACGCTCAGGCGCAGCGGTTCGTGAATCCAGCGCTTGCCGTCGTGCAGGGACTGGCGCGACAGCCCGATGCGCAGGTCGCCGCCATTGCCTTCGAACACGCCCAGGTGGCCGCCGACGACGTTGTGCAGCAGCTTGTTGCCGCTGCCCAGGTGCTGCGGCGCGCAGGTCGACGCGTGGTATTGCCAGTTGATCCAGTGCGCGACGATCAGCGGTGCCGTCATCAGCGCCTCCAGCAAGCTGCCGTCGGCGTCGTGCGCGGCGTCGTAGTCGTGCAGGAAGCAGCGTCCGCCGAGGTCGGCGCCGCGCGTGCGCGCGCGCGGCGCGATGAGCAGCGCGGCGTTGCCGGCCAACCCCCATTCGGGACGCGTCTCGGCGCCGTCGTTGGCGCGCCGGCGCAACTGCGTGAGCAGCCGCTGCGGCGGCAGGCTCGCATCGAGGCCGAGGCGCGCGGCGCGCTCGCGGCGCACCTGGTCGCCGGCTTGATCGAGCGCCGCCTGCAGGCCTTGCCAGCGCGGCCGCGCGTGCGGCGGCAGCAAGTCGACGTCGAACGCGTCGACCTCGTCCGTCGTCGTGTTGTGCAGCGCGGCCAGGAACACCGTGTCGGCCGGCAGCTCGATGCCGTGCGCGACCAGCTCGTCACGCACCGCGGGCTCGTTGAGCAGCCGCGCCAGCGCGCGCGCGTTGACTTCGCCGCTGTGGCCGCCGCAGGCGCCGCACTCCAGCGCCGCGGCGTGCGCATTGTTGCGGCTCTGGCTGGCGTGCGCGACCAGCAGCACCAGCGGCGCTGGCTGGCGCTGCAGGCCCATCGTGCGCAGCACGCGCGCGGCCAGCGCAGCCTTGGCGGCAAGCGGCAGCTCGAGCAGTGCCGGACGGCACAGCGGCCGCAGCCGCCGCGGCAGGCCGTCGTGGTCGTCGTTGACGCGCGCCTGCGCGGCGGGCCGCAGCCAGCGAACCAGGGCGCCGAGGTAGGCGAAGCCGGCGCTTTCGACATAGGAGAACGCCGTGGCCGGCCAGCGGCTTGCGTCGGTGGCGCGCGCCGACCACGCGAACGCGCGCCGGCGAGCCTGCAACGCCGCGTCGCGCAGTGCTTCGCTGGGCTGGGGCGACGCGGCCGTCGTCATGCACTCGGCGATGCGCAGCGCCGGCGCCAGCAGCGCGGGCAGTTGCGGCTGCGTGGCGCTCGTGCCCAGGGGCGTGTAGGCCGCCGGCAGGCCGAAGAATCCGGCCACGCCGAGGGTTTGCAGCGACGGCGACTGCGCTTCCAGCGCTCGCCGCAGCGGCTCGCTGCGCACGTCGATGCAGAACGCCGCCTGCACTTCGGGCGTTTGCGTGATCGGGGGACGCGGCGCGCGCAGGCGCTCGAGCAGTTCGCGCTGGTAGCCGATCTCCAGCGCCAGCTGCCAGACAGCGTCGGGCAGCAGGGCCTGCTCGGCGCGCTGTCGCGTCTGCACCGAGGCGCCCCAGGCCGCGCGCACGGTGGCGAACGCGGGCCGTGCGGCGTCGTCGTCCTTGCACTCGAGCAGCAGCACGCCCCACGCCAGTCGCACGGCCAGCAACTCGCGCAGGTGCGTGTCGCGGCGCTCGTCGAGCCGCGCCTGCCAGCCGAGGTAGGCGCACCACGAAGCCCAGCCCTGCACACTCAGCAGCACGGCCTCGAGGTAGTCGCTCCAGACCGCCTCCGGCAGCCCCAGGCGCTGCA
>JAJZHH010000160.1 GCA_021804595.1 Pseudomonadota bacterium | reverse complement strand
CTGCCGACGACGACGACGACGTCGACCTGCGGCGCCATGAACTTGACCGCGTCCTGCCGGTTCTGCGTCGCGTAGCAGATGTCCTGTTTCTTCGGTTCGCGCAGCCGCGGGTAGCGCTGGCGCAGCGCGGCGACGATCGCCGCCGCGTCGTCGACCGACAGCGTGGTCTGCGTGACGTAGGCCACTTCGGCGTCGTCCGGAAACGGCAGCGCGGCGACGTCGGCCGGGGTCTGCACCAGTTGCACGCCGTCGGCCTGGCCCATCGTGCCTTCGACTTCCGGGTGGCCGGCGTGGCCGATCATCACCAGATGCATTCCGGCTCGGCGCATCTTGGACACTTCGACGTGGACCTTGGTGACCAGCGGACAGGTGGCGTCGAACACCTTGAAGCCGCGCGCGTCGGCTTCGCGGCGCACCGACTGCGGCACGCCGTGGGCCGAGAACACCAGGGTGGCGCCGGCCGGCACTTCGGCCAGGTCGTCGATGAACACCGCGCCCTTGGCGCGCAGGGTTTGCACGACCAGCGTGTTGTGCACGATCTCGTGGCGCACGTAGATCGGCGCGCCGAAGCGCTCGAGCGCGCGCTCGACGATCTCGATCGCGCGGTCGACGCCGGCGCAGAAGCCGCGCGGGCTGGCCAGCAGCACTTCGAGCGCGTCGGCCTGGGTCACAGCACGCCCAGGATCTGCACGTCGAACACGACCGGCTTGCCCGCCAGCGGATGGTTGAAGTCGAGCTCGACGCTGTCGTCGTCGACCGCGGTCACCGTGGCGCCGGCGCTGGCGCCGCTGGGCGAGCTGATGCCGGCCAGCTGCAGCGCGTCGCCGACCGCGATGTGCACGTCGTCGGCCAGGTGCTGCTGCAGCACGCTGCGCGGCACGCGGCGCACGCGCTGCGGGTCGCGCGCGCCGAAGGCACTGTCGGCGGGAAGCTCGAAATGTGCGCTGGCGCCCTCCTCGAGGCCGACCAGGCACGACTCCAGCGCCGGCGCCAGTTGCTGGGTGCCCAGCGTCAGCGTCGCCGGCCGATGGCCGAAGGTGTTGATCCAGTCGCGCCCGTCGGGCGCGGCGAGCCGGTAATGCAGCGTCAGCATCGAGTCTGAACGTACGGTGGCCACTTCGGGTGTCCTCGGTTCGCACGTGAGCCGCCCTCCGCTCGGAAACCCCGAGGGAACCGCAGCGCGCGCGCCTGGTCGAAAACCTCACATTGTAGGGACCCGTCCATGGCCATACGCATCGCCGAGCTTCCCGTCGCGCTGCGCCCGCGCGAGAAGCTGCTCGCGCATGGCGCTGGCGCGCTCGACGACGTCGAGTTGGTCGCGCTGCTGCTGCGCAGCGGCCCGCCCGGGCGCGGCGCGCTGGGGCTGGCGACCGAGCTGATCGAGCGCCTCGGCGGCATCGGCCCGCTGCTGCGCGCCGACGTCGCGGTGCTGCGCGGCACGCCGGGCATCGGCGCGGCCAAGTACGCCGAGCTCGCCGCGGTGCTCGAGCTGGCGCGGCGCGCGCTGGGCGAGACGCTGCGGCGCGACGTCGCCTTTCACGACCCGCAGACGGTTCGCGACTACTTGCGGCTGTGGCTGGGCGCCGAGCCGATCGAAGTATTCGCCGCGCTGTTCCTCGACCAGCACCACCGCCTGCTCGACGCGCGCCAGCTGTGGCGCGGCACGCTGACCCACACCGCGGTCTACCCGCGCGAGCTGGTCAAGCTGGCGCTGCAACTCGACGCCGCCGCGCTGATCGTCGCGCACAACCACCCGTCGGGCGTGGCCGAAGCGTCGCCCGACGACCGGCTGCTCACCGCGCGACTGAAGGAAGCGCTGGCGCTGGTCGAGGTGCGGCTGATCGATCATTTCATCGTCACTCGCAGCGCCTTGTACTCGTTCGCCGAGGACGGATTGATCTAATAAGATCGGCGGCATGAGGCCGAAACGCCACGCCCGCCACGCGCCCAGCGTGATCGACGCCGACGCGCGCGCGCTGTTCCGCGCCGCGGTCGCCGACGCCTGTCCGCTGCCGCCGCCCGACCGCGTGCAACTGGCGCCGCCACCGCCACCGGCGCTGCCGCTGCAGTCGCAGCGCGACGAGCGCGAAGCGCTGGCCGCGTCGCTGTCCGACGACATCGACGTCGACAGCCTGCTGGAAACCGACGCCGAGCTGTCGTTTCGCCGCCCCGGCATCGGCAGCGACACGCTGCGCCGGCTGCGCCGCGGCCACTGGGTGGTGCAAGGCGAACTCGATCTGCACGGCATGCGTCGCGACGAAGCGCGCGATGCGCTGCTCGAGTTCCTCCACCGCGCGCAGGCGCAGGATCGCCGCTGCCTGCGCGTGATCCACGGCAAGGGCCTGAGCTCGCCGGGGCGCGAGCCGGTGCTCAAGCACAAGGTGCGGCGCTGGCTGGTGCAGATCGACGCGGTGCTCGCGTTCTGCCAGGCCGGCCCGGCCGACGGCGGCGCCGGCGCGCTGTTGCTGCTGCTGCGCGCGAAGCGCTGACCCGCTCAGCCCGTCGCGCCCGGCGGCGCCTGCTCGGCCTGGTTGCGCATCCAGTCGGCGGTGCCGGCGAAGGCCGCGCGCAAGCGCGCCTGCAGCGGCTCGGCGAGCTGCAGATCGGCCATCGCCTGCTGCATGCACGCCAGCCAGTCGTCGCGCTCACGCGTGCCGATCGCGTAGGGGAAGTGGCGCATGCGCAGCCGCGGGTGGCCGAAGCGCTGCTCGTACAGCGGCGGTCCGCCGAGCCAGCCGCACAGGAACCAATGCAGCTTGTCGCGCGTTTCCTCGAGGCCGGCCGGGTGCATCGCGCGCAAGGCGGCGAAGCGCGGCTCCAGTTCCATCAAGTCGTAGAAGCGGTCGGCCAGCGCGCGCACGCCAGCCTCGCCGCCGAGTTGATCGAACGGCGTCGCGTCGGCATCGAGCGCCGCGGCGGCGGCGTTGTCGGTGGTTTCGGTCATCGTGATATTGTCGCCGCGCGCGCCGCCGCATCATTGCGCGGCGTCAAGGCCGGGGCTGCGCGCCACCGCTCAACGCGGCGCGCGCAGCAGTTGCAGCGGCGGCGTGCGCAACACTCCGCGCAACGATCCCCAGCCGACCAGCAGCGCGAGCAACGCGCCCAGCAGCGGCCCGGCGAACCACCACACCGGCGCGGGCGTCCACGTGAAATCGAACAACTGGCGCGCCAGCCAGCGCGCCAGCCACGCCGCCGCCGGTGCCGCCAGCACCCCGGCGGCGAGCCCGCCGAGCAGCAGCTCGAACACCGCGACGCGACGCAGCAGCGCCGCCGACGCGCCGAGCGCGCGCCACAGCGCGGCTTCGCGCTGCCTGGCGCGGCGGCCGAGCAACAGCGTGGCGGCCTGCACCGCCAGCCCGGCGGCCAGCGCACAGCCGAACAACAGCTCGACCGCAGCGCCCAGTTGCGCGAGCATCGCGTGCAGCTGCGCCAGCAAGGCATCGAGGTCGAGCAGCGTGATGTCGGGGAAGCGGTGCGGCAGCTCGGCGTCGAGCGCGCGCGACGCGCCGTCGACGCGGAATGCGCCGATGTAGCTCGGCGTGTCGCGCGCCAGCAGCGCGGCCGGCGCCAGCACGAAGAAGTTCACGTGCAGCGATTCCCAGTCGAGGCGTCGGATGCTGGTGATGGGCGCGTTGAAATCACGGCCGGCGACGTCGAAGCGCAGCACGTCACCGAGCTTCCAGCGCAGCAGCGTCGCCAGCCCCTGCTCGACCGACAGTCCGTCGCCATCGACGGTGCGCGCCCAGCTCCCGGCGACGACGCGGTTGCCGGCCGGCAGCCGTGGCGTGGTCGACACGTTGAATTCGCGCTCGACCAGCGCGCGCGCGCGCCCCTCGGGGTAGTCGGCGGCGTGCACCGCGCGGCCGTTGACCGCGAGCAGCCGCGCCCGCACCATCGGGTACCAGTCGTAATGCTCGACGCCCGCCCCGGCCAGCATCGCGCGGAACTCGGCGGCCTGCGCCGGCTGCACATTGATGACGAAACGGTTCGGCGCATCGGCCGGCAGGCTGCGCTGCCAGGCCGCGAACAGCCCGGCACGCAACATCGCCACCAGCAACAGCGCCAGCAGCGCGACCGCCAGCGACGCGATCTGCGCCACCGCGGCCGCGCGCTGCGCGCCGAGCTGGCGCGCGGCCAGCGCCAGCGCGCCGCGTCGACCGCGCG
>JAJZHH010000159.1 GCA_021804595.1 Pseudomonadota bacterium | reverse complement strand
CCAGGCCGCCCTGCGGCGGCCTGGACGCGGCCCGAGCGGCGCCGGGCTTGCAAGCCCGGCGCTGCCGTTCAAGGCCCGCGTCAGTTCTTCGACTTGTCGACCAGTTTGCTGGCCTTGATCCACGGCAGCGAGGCCGCGCGGCTCCAGGCCGCCCTGCGGCGGCCTGGACGCGGCCCGAGCGGCGCCGGGCTTGCAAGCCCGGCGCTGCCGTTCAAGGCCCGCGTCAGTTCTTCGACTTGTCGACCAGTTTGCTGGCCTTGATCCACGGCATCATTTCCCGCAGCTTCTCGCCGACCTGCTCGATCGGGTGCTCGGCGGTCAGACGACGACGCGACAGCAGCGTCGGCGCGCCGGCGCGGTTCTCGAGAATGAAGCTCTTCGCGTATTCGCCGGTCTGGATGTCCTTCAGGCACTGGCGCATCGCGTCCTTGGTCGCGTCGGTGACCACTCGCGGCCCGGTCACGTACTCGCCGTATTCGGCGTTGTTCGAGATCGAGTAGTTCATGTTGCCGATGCCGCCTTCGTAAATCAGGTCGACGATCAGCTTGAGTTCGTGCAGGCACTCGAAATACGCCATTTCCGGCGCGTAGCCGGCTTCGACCAGCGTCTCGAAACCCGCCTTGATCAGCTCGACGGTGCCGCCGCACAGCACGGCCTGCTCGCCGAACAGGTCGGTCTCGGTCTCTTCGCGGAAGCTGGTCTCGATGATGCCGGCGCGGCCGCCGCCGTTGGCCATCGCGTACGACAGCGCGAGGTCGCGCGCCTTGCCCGAACGATCCTGGTCGACCGCGACCAGGTGCGGCACGCCGCCGCCCTGGGTGTAGGTGTTGCGCACCGTGTGGCCCGGGGCCTTCGGCGCGATCATGATCACGTCGAGGTCGGCACGCGGCTGCACCTGGCCGTAATGCACGTTGAAGCCGTGCGCGAACGCCAGCGCGGCGCCCTTCTTCGCATTGGGCTCGACGTGGTTGCGATAGACCTCGGCGATGTTTTCATCGGGCAGCAGAATCATCACGACGTCGGCGCCCTTGACCGCGTCGTCGACTTCCTTGACCGTCAAACCGGCCTTCTTCGCCTTGTCCCACGACGCGCCGCCCTTGCGCAGGCCGACGGTGACCTTGACGCCGCTGTCGTGCAGGTTCTGGGCATGTGCATGGCCTTGCGAGCCATAACCGATGATCGTGACCTTCTTGCCTTTGATCAGCGAAAGATCGCAATCCTTATCGTAGAAAACCTTCATGTGCTGACTCCTCCGAACGAATTTCAATGGTAACGAGATTTGTTTCTAGACCCGCAGCACGCGTTCGCCGCGGCTGATGCCCGACGCCCCGGTGCGCACCGTTTCCAGGATCGCGCTGCGGTCGACGGCCTGCAGGAAGGCGTCGAGTTTGGCGGCGTCGCCGGTCAGCTCGATCGTATAGATCTTGTCGGTGACGTCGATGATGCGGCCGCGGAAAATGTCGGCCATGCGCTTCATTTCCTCGCGCTCCTTGCCGACTGCGCGAACCTTGATGATCATCAGCTCGCGCTCGATGTAGTTCGCCTCGGTCAAGTCGACGACCTTGACCACGTCGATCAGCCGGTTCAGGTGCTTGGTGATCTGTTCGATCACGTCGCTGGAGCCGCGCGTGACGATGGTCATGCGCGACAGCGACGCGTCCTCGGTCGGCGCCACCGACAGCGTCTCGATGTTGTAGCCGCGCGCGGCGAACAGGTCGACGACGCGCGACAGCGCGCCGGGCTCGTTCTCGAGCAGCAGGGCGATGATGTGCTTCATTTGAGGTTCTCCTGGCCCGCGCTTCGTGCGCCGCCGGTAAGCGGCGCCTGGCTGCGGGCTTCGAGGTTGAGGAAAGAGAGGATCAAGCCGGGCACGCCCCGGGCGGCTCGCGCCGGTCGGTCGCCACGGGCCCCGGTCAGGGCCCGCGCGCCGGCCGCCGCGGCGCGCCTTCAGAGGTCTTCGGACCCGAGCAGCATGTGGGTGATGCCCTTGCCGGCGCGAACCATCGGCCAGACGTTCTCGGTCGGGTCGATGGCCACGTCGATCAGCACCGTGCGGTCCTTCAGCGCGAACGCGCGCTCGAGCGCCGCGCGCACGTCGCCCGGCTGGTCGACGCGGATGCCGACGTGGCCGTAGGCTTCGGCAAGCTTGACGAAGTCGGGCAGCGAGTCCATGTACGAGTGCGAGTAGCGCCCGGCGTATTCGATCTCCTGCCATTGCCGCACCATGCCGAGGTAGCGGTTGTTCAGCAGCAGGATTTTGACCGGAGTGTCGTACTGCAGGCAGGTCGCCAGCTCCTGGATGTTCATCTGGATCGAGCCGTCGCCGGTGACCACGACGCACTCGGCATCGGGCTTGGCCAGCTTGATGCCCATCGCATACGGCAGCCCGACTCCCATCGTGCCCAGGCCGCCCGAATTGATCCAGCGCCGCGGCTGCTCGAAGCCGTACAGCTGCGCGGCCCACATCTGGTGCTGACCGACGTCCGAGCAGACATAGGTCTCGCGGTCGCGCGTCAGCTCGGCCAGCGTCTCGATGACGAACTGCGGCTTGATCACGTCGTCGGACTTCTCGTAGCTCAGGCAGTCGCGGCCGCGCCACTCGTCGATGCGCGCCCACCATGCGGCCAGCGCGGCGGCGTCGATGCCCTGCCCGGCGGCCTGTGCCTGCTCGATCTGCTCGATCAGCTCGCCGAGCACTTCGCCGACGTCGCCGACGATCGGCACGTCGACTTTGACGCGCTTGGAAATGCTCGACGGGTCGATGTCGACGTGGATGATCTTGCGCTCGACCTGAGCGAAGTCCTTCGGGTTGCCGATCACGCGGTCGTCGAAACGTGCGCCGATCGCGAGCACGACGTCGCTGTGCTGCATCGCCATGTTCGCCTCGTAGGTGCCGTGCATGCCGAGCATGCCGAGGAACCTGCGGTCGCTGGCGGCGATCGAGCCCAGCCCCATCAGCGTGTTGGTGCACGGCAGGTCGAGCAGCTCGGCGAGCCGGCGCAGCCGGTCGGTGGCGCCGGACGCGATCACGCCGCCGCCGCTGTACAGGTAGGGACGCTTGGCCTGCAGCAGCAGCTGGACCGCCTTGCGGATCTGGCCGCCGTGGCCGCGGCGCACCGGGTTGTACGAGCGCATTTCCAGCGTCGCCGGATAGTCGAAGGCCGCGGTGTTGCGCGTGACGTCCTTCGGCACGTCGACCACGACCGGGCCGGGACGGCCGCTGCGCGCGATGTGGAAGGCCTTCTTCAGCGTCAGCGCGAGGTCGCGCACGTCCTTGACCAGGAAGTTGTGCTTGACGATCGGGCGCGTGATGCCGACGGTGTCGCATTCCTGGAAGGCGTCCAGCCCGATCGCCGGCACCGGCACCTGGCCGGTGATCACGACCATCGGGATCGAATCCATGTAGGCGGTGGCGATGCCGGTCACCGCGTTGGTCGCGCCGGGGCCCGAGGTGACAAGGGCGACGCCGACCTCGCCGGTGGCGCGCGCATAGCCGTCGGCGGCGTGCACCGCGGCCTGCTCGTGGCGCACGAGCACGTGCTGAATCTGTTCCTGCTTGTACAGCTCGTCGTAGATGTACAGCACCGCGCCGCCGGGGTAGCCCCAGATGTGGCGCACGCCTTCGGCCTGCAGGCAGCGCACGACGATCTCGGCGCCGGTGATTTCGGCACCCGACGATGTATGGGGGGTTTGGTTTGCGGCCGTTGCGGCCGACTTCAGTTCAGCGCTCGAAGCGTGCATGTCCTTCACCTCGTTGAATTTCTCTGACGAAATACCGTGGGTGCCTCTCCAGCCAGGCTTGTGGCCTGCTCTCGAGACTCTGTCGAAGGGTCCTGGGTCGATCGCCGCACGAGGGCAACCTGAAGGACCATCGAAACGAATCATGTTAATGCCGCAGCGCATCATCGGCAAGCGCGCGTCCCGTGATCCGGCAAGGTTTTTGCAAATTCCAGCAATCGCCGGCGTTCGCCCGTAGCGGCCGACGCAATCGCGCCGTGGGCACTGATCCGCCACCGTTCGTCGCGCCCTCCTTCCGGGTTTCCGCACAAGGCGGGCCGCCAGCATCGCGCAGATCGACCGCGGCCCCGCTATAAGCCGCTGAAGACCATGAAGGAACCTTGCGCCGCTTCCACCGGAGATACGCGATGAGACACCCACGCCGAATCCTGGCCGGCGCCGCGCTGGGG
>JAJZHH010000072.1 GCA_021804595.1 Pseudomonadota bacterium | reverse complement strand
AGCGGCAAGGTCAATTGCACGCCGGCCAGGCGCTCGGCGCCGCCGCGCTCGGACGCCGTGTACACGCCCAGCGTCGGCTGCGGCCGACGCATCGCGTCGGCCTGCGCGGCCAGCGCCGCAGCCTGCTGCCGTGCGGCACGTGCCAGCGCCAGCGACGCGCTGCGCGCCAAGGCGTCGGCGGCCAGCGCATCGGGCGCAACCGTTGCGGTCAACGGCTCGCCGGCGCTCAGCTCAGCGCCCGGAAAGCGCGCCAGCAAGGCACGGCGCGCGGCGTCGGCACGACCGGCGGCCAGCGTCGCCTGCGCCTGCTCGCGCGCCGCCTCGGCGCCGAGCTGGTCGAGCTCGAGCTGGCTGGCGTCGCCAAGCGCGACACGACGCGCCAGCGCCGCTTGCTGCTGCAGCAGCACGCCGGCGGCGCGCTGCGCCAGCGCGGCCAGCGCGTCGGCACGGCCGGCGTCGAACCACAGCTGCAGCAGCAGCCCGGCGCTGGAGCGTGCCGCCGCGCTGACGCCGGCTGCGGCCAGCGCAACGCCGCCGGCGCCGACCTCGGCGTCGGCGCGCGCCTGCTGCGGCCAGCGCAGCGGGCGCGACAGCTGGACCTGCCATTCGTTGTAGCGCCCGGCGTCGACCGCGTCGCCGACGCGCCGTCGCTGTCCCTGCAGCTGCAGCTCGAACTCCTGGCTGCCGGCGACGAGCGCGCGCCGCTCGGCCTGCGCCGCCTGCAAGCTCGCATCGGCCTGGCGCACCGCGGCGGCGTCACCGCGCGTCTGCGCGACCAGCGCCGCCGGCGGCAGCGTCGGCTGCGGCAACGCGTCCAGCGCCGGCAACGCCGCGTCGGTGGCGCCCGCCGCGGCGGCGAATAGCGTCAACGCGACGCCGGCGACGAGCTTGCGCATAGTCCCTGAGCGCTTCATTCGGACACCTCCGTTTCGTCGGCTGCGCTCGCGTCGCGATCGGTCGGCACACCGAAGCGCACGAACAGCAGCGGCAGCAGCACCAGCGTCAGCGCGGTCGAGCTGAGCAGCCCGCCAACGACGACGATGGCCAGCGGCTTCTGGATCTCCGAGCCGGGGCCGACCGCCGACAGCAGCGGAATCAACCCCAGCGCGGTGATCGTCGCGGTCATCATCACCGGGCGCAGCCGCCGCATCGAACCTTCGCGCACCGCCTGCGCCAGCGGCATGCCGCGGCGCAGCAGTTCGTTGAAATGGCTCAGCATCACGACGCCGTTGAGCACCGCGATGCCGAGCAGCGCGATGAAGCCGACCGACGCCGGCACCGACAGATACTGCCCGCTGGCCCACAGCGCGAGCACGCCGCCGACCAGGGCGAAGGGGATGTTGGCGAACACCAGCAAGGACTGGCGCAAGGAGCCGAAAGTCGTCATCAGCAGCATGAAGATCATCGCCAGCGCGATCGGCACGACCAGCCCCAGCCGCGCCGCGGCGCGCTGCTGGTTCTCGAACTGCCCGCCCCACTGCAGACGCACGCCGGCCGGCAGCTTGACCTGCGCGGCGACCGCCGCCTTCGCCTCGTCGACGTAGCCGACCAGGTCGCGCCCGGCGACGTTGGCCTGTACCGAGGCGAAGCGACTGCCGTCCTCGTGCGCGACCAGCACCGGCCCGCGCGTGGCGCTCAAGCGCGCCAGGCTCGACAGCGGATACGCAGTGCCGTCGGGCGCGGTGATGGTCAGCCCGGCGAAGGCGTCGGCGCTGGCGCGCAGCGGCTCGCCGCCGCGCAGCAGCAGCGGCGTGCGGCGCACGCCTTCGAGCACGACGCCGATGGGCTGACCCTCGACCATCGTGCGCAGGTCCTGCTGCAGCGCGGTGGCGTCGAAACCGGCGCGGCCGGCCGCGGCGCGGTCGATGTCGACGGTCAGGTACTTGACCCCTTCGGCGCGCGCGGTCAGCACTTCCTGCGTGCCGCGCAGGCCGCGCAGCACCTCGGCGATGCGCTGCGACAGCGCGCCGAGCTCGGCCAGGTCGGGGCCGAAGACCTTGACCACCAGATCGCCGCGCGCTCCGGTGAGCATTTCCGAGACGCGCATCTCGATCGGCTGGCTGAAGCTGAAGTCGACTCCGGGGAAGCGTTCGACCACCTTGCGGATCGCCGCGATCACCGCGTCCTTGTCGCCGCGCCACTGCTCGCGCGGCTTGAGCACGAGGAAGGTATCGGTCTCGTTCAGGCCCATCGGATCGAGTCCGAGGTCGTCGGAGCCGCTGCGCGAGATCACCGCGCGCACCTCGGGAACGCCGGCCAGCAAGGCGCGCTGCAGCTGCACGTCGAGCGCCGCGGTGCTGCCCAGCCCGATCGAGGCGGGCTTTTGCAGCTGCACGATCAGGTCGCCCTCGTCGAGCACCGGCATGAAGGTCTTGCCGATGCGCGTGTAGGCCACGCCGGCCGCCAGCAGCGACGCCAGCGCCAGCGCGACGACCACGCGCGGGTGCGCGAAACTGGCGTCGAGCACGCGCCGATAGCCGGCCGACAGCTTGCGCACCAGCCACGGATCGGTGTGGCTGCCCGGCTTCAGCAGGATCGACGCGGCCACCGGGACGAAGGTCAGCGCGATCAGCAGCGAGGCGCCGAGCGCGAACACGATGGTCAGCGCCACCGGCCGGAACAGCTTGCCCTCGAGCCCCTCGAGGCTGAGCAGCGGCAGGAACACGATGGCGATGATCGCCACACCCGACAGCACCGGCGCGGCGACTTCGCCGACGCCGTGCAGGATGCGCGTCAGCCGGTCGGTGGTGGCGCCGCCGCGCGTACCGTCGCGCACGCCGGGGCGATCGTGCGCCATATGCGTGACCAGGTTCTCGACCACGACCACCGCGGCGTCGACCAGCATGCCCAGCGCGATCGCCAGCCCGCCCAGGCTCATCAGGTTGGCCGACAGCCCGGCCCAGCGCATCAGCATGAAGGTGGCCAGCGCCGACAGCGGCAGCGTCAGCGCGACGACCAGCGCGGCGCGCCAGTTGCCGAGGAAGGCCAGCAGCATCACCATGACCAGCACGACCGCTTCGGCCAGCGCCCGCGTCACGGTGCCGACCGCGCGCTCGACCAGCTGGCTGCGGTCGTAGAACACGCGCACCGTCATGCCGGCGGGCAGGCGCGGCGCCAGCTCGGCCAGCCGCGCCTTGACCCCGGCGACGACCTGCGCCGCGTTGGCCCCGCGCAGCCCCAGCACGATGCCCTCGACCGCCTCGCCGCGACCGTCGGCGGTGACGATGCCGTAGCGCGTCATGCTGTCGAGCTCGACGCTGGCGACGTCGCCGACGCGCACCGGCGTGCCGCGCACCGTCGCCACGACGGTGTTGCGGATGTCGTCGAGACTGCGCAGCGCGCCCTGCACGCGGACAATGCGCGTTTCCTCGCCGTCGGCCAGCCGGCCGGCGCCGTCGTTGCTGTTGTTCGCGCCCAGCGCCGTGCGCAGCGCCTCGAGGCCCAGGCCCCAGGCGGCCAGCCGCGCCGGGTCCGGACGCACGCTGAACGCGCGACTGTCGCCGCCGAGCATGTTGACGTCGGCCACGCCGGCGACCGTGCGCAGCGCCGGGCGCAACACCCACTGCAGCACCTGCCGCTTGTCGGCCAGCGAGGCATCGCCTTCGAGCGTGAACATGTACAGATCCGACAGCGGCGTCGTCACCGGCGCCAGCCCGCCCTGCACCGTCGTCGGCAACTCGCCGCGCACATTGGCCAGCGCTTCGGCGACCTGCTGGCGCGCCCAGTAGATGTCGGTGCCTTCGTCGAAGTCGACGGTGACGTCGGCGATGCCGTACTTCGACACCGAGCGCACGATGCGCTTGTGCGCGACGCCGAGCACTTCCTGCTCCAGCGGCAGCACGATGCGCGTCTCGACCTCCTCGGGCGTCATCCCCGGCGCCTTCAGGATCACCTTGACCTGCGGCGCCGAGACGTTCGGGAACGCGTCAACCGGCAGCGCACGCCACGCCGCGAAGCCGCCGAGCGCCAGGCCCAGCGTGGCGACGACGACCAGCAGCCGCTGGCGCAGCGAGAACAGCGTCAGGGACTGCAGGTTCATGGCGCCACCTCACCGGCGGCCGCGCGCAGCGCGACCACGCCGTGGCTGGCGACCTGATCGCCGGCGTGCAGCGCGCCGCGCACCAGCACCGCGTCGGGCAGCCGCGCCAGCACCGTCACCGGCACGATGCGAAAGCCGTCGGCGTTGCGCACCAGCAATGCCGGCTGCGCGCCGGATTCGGTCAGCGCCCCCGGCGGCACCGCCCAGCTGCCGGCCGGCGCCGCGCGCTGCAGCCGCGCCTGCACTTCGGCACCGGGCAGCAGCGTGCCGGGATCGTCGAGGCGCGCGCGCAGCAGCACGCGCTGGCCGCCGGCCAGCGCCGGCGCCTTCGCCACCAGCACGCCGCGCGCCTGCCACGCCGGCACCGTGACCGCGGCGCCGGGGGCGAACGCCGCCGCCTGCTGCGGCGTCGCGTCGATCTCGAGTTGCAGCGCATCGCCCGAGGCGATCTGGAACAGCGGCGCGGCAGCGTCGACGCGCTGTCCGGGCAGCACCAGCGCGCGCACGACGACGCCGGCGCGCGGCGCGCGCAGCCGCGCGGCGCCGTCGAGCGCCGTGTCGGCGCCGGCCTGGCGCAGCGCCAGCGCGCGCTGGCGCAGCAAGGCCAGCGCGTCGCGCTCGCCGGCCTGCGCCTGCTGCAGCCGGCGCTCGGCGATCAGGCCCTCGCGCGCCAGCGCCGCGTCGCGCTCGCGCTGGCTGCGTGCCAGCGCCGCATGGTTGCGCGCGTCGGCGTATTCGCGCTGCAACTGCGCCAGCTCGGCGCTGTCGAGCTCGGCCAGCGCGTCGCCGGCCTTGACCCGATCGCCGACGCCGACGCGCAACTGGCGGATGACGCCGGCCACCGGCGCCGCGACGACGGTCTGCTGCGACGCCGGCAGCGTGGCCCGTGCCGGCAACTCGACGTCGATCGAGGCCGCCGCCCGCACCGCGGCCAGGCGCACGCCGAGCGCGATCTGCTGCGCGGCGTCGATACGGATCTGCGTGGCCGCGGCGGCCGGCGTGGCGGCCGGCGGCGCAGCGGCGGCGGCACCGGCGAGCAGCCAAGCGGCGGCCAGCAGCGCCGCGTTGAGCTGGAAATGAGCTTGCATTGAGACACTCCGGTACGGTCCGGCAACGGACCGAGGTTCACGCGGCGCGCGGGCATCCTGCGCCCCGCGCGCGACCTTCCGGCGAACGCGCAGCGCCCGCCCTTGTGTCAGCCCGATCGCGGCGGCGCCAGCGCCGGCGGCGGCAAACCGGCGCGGCGCGCGTGCAGTGCGCCTGCCGGCTGCCGCTGCGATCGGCTCGCGTAGGCGACGCGCTGCGCCCCCGCGCGCTGCGCGCCCGCCGCCGGCGTCGGCGCCGGCCACGCACGCAAAGCGTCGCGCGAGCCGCGCTGCGGCACCCAGGCCGTGGGCAGCTCGGTGGTGGCGCCGTCGTGGGCGACCAGCACCGGCCCGGCGGCCACGTCCAGGCGCGGCAGGTGCAGGTGCCAGCCGTGGCCCAGCGGCGTGCCGGCGTGCGCATGCACGAACGGCGCCTGCGCGAGCATCAGCGCGAGCAACAGCCACAGCGGACGGAGCAAACGGGACATTGCGCAATTTCGTTTTGTTACATAAATGTTAGGGCATGAAAGTGGACGGGATATTGCGCTACCCGATAGACCCACGCCTTTTGTGGGAATTGCCGACTCCGCGTGTTTGCTGCCAGTAGTGCGGATGACGAGCGCGCCAGCCGCACAGCACGCCGGGTTCGCGGTCCTGCCAGCGCAACGCGCCTTCCAGGTCGGTGCGGTGCAGCGCGATGCCCTGCTGCGCGTAGCGCTGCAGCGCCTGCGCGTGCGGGTGACCGTAGCGGTTGCGCCAGCCCGCCTGCACCGCCGCGACGCGCGCGCGCGTCGCGCGCAGCAGCGCCGGGCTCGACGCGCCGCGGCTGCCGTGGTGCGGCACCAGCAACAGGTCGACGCGAAGCTGCGCGCCGGATGCGGCCAGCGCCAGCTCCTGCGCGCGTTCGATGTCGCCGCTGAGCAGCACGCTGCCATGGTCGCCGGCCACGCGCAGCACGCACGAGGCCGCGTTGCGCCGGGCCGGCGACACCCCCGGCGGCGGATGCAGCATCGAGAACTCGACATCGTCCCAGCGCCAATGCTGGCCAGCCATGCAGCGCCGCACTGAGGCGAAGCCGAAGGTCTGCCCGCGCGCCAGCGAGCCGATCAAGTCGGCCGACGGCAACGCGCGCGCCAGCTCGGCCGCGCCGCCGACGTGATCGGCGTCGCCGTGGCTGAGCACGACGCGGTCGACGCGGGCCACGCCGAGCGCGCGCAGCAGCGGCAGCAGCACCTGCTCGCCGGCCCCCGGCGGCCCGCTGTCGAACAGCAGCGCGTGGCGCGCGGTACGCACCAGCACCGCACTGCCCTGGCCGACGTCGGCGATCCAGACCTCGAGGCGTCCCGGCTCCGGTGTGCCGCCGGGCATCCACAGCAGCGGCGCCAGCAGCGCGGCGCCGCCGAGCCGCAGCCGCCAGCCCCACGGCAACAGCAGCGCAGGCACCGCGAGTGCGGCCGCCAGCAGCGCCGGCGCCGGCGGCAGCGGCAAGGCCCAGCGCGGCCAGCGCTGCAGCCACTCGAGCCATGGCTGCAAGGCCTGCAGCAGCGCCAAGCCGGCCAAAGCCAGCGGCACCACCGCCAGCGTGACCAGCGGAATCGCCACCGCATTGGCCAGCGGCGACACCCAGGCGATCTGCTGGAAGAACGCCACCGTCAGCGGCGCCAGCGCGACGCCGACGGCCAGCTGCGCGCGCGTCGCCTCGCGCAGCCAGCGCGGCGCGCGCGGCCAACGCGCCGGCGGCGCGTCGCGGCTGCGCGTGGGTGGCGAAGCCACGAACAGCGCGGCGACGGCGCCGAACGACAGCCAGAAGCCGGCCTGCAGCAAGGCCCACGGCTCCCACAGCAGCACCGCGGCCAGCGCCCATGCCATCGTCTGCCGCCAGTCGGCGCGCAGGCCGCGCCGCTGCGCGGCGGCGACCGCGGCCAGCATCAGCAGCGCGCGCTGCGCCGGCACGCCGAAGCCCGCCAGCAGTGCGTAGCCCAGCGCCGCGAGCAGCCGCACGCGCACGCCCAGCGTCGGCGCCGCCAGCCACAGCGGCGCCGCACGGCCGAACACGCGCACGCGCCGCCACAACCGCGCGGCGACGCCCCCGGTGGCGGCGGCCAGCAACGCGATGTGCAGGCCGGAAATCGCGAACAGGTGGGCCACGCCGGTGTCGCGGTAGCGCGCCCACGCGACGGCGTCGACCGCGCCCTGGTCGCCCAGCGCCAGCGCGGCCACGGCGCCGGCCTGCGCATGGCCGTGCAACGCGCGCTGCAGCCGCTCGCGCAGGCGCTCACGAAGCGCGTCCAGCCCAGCGCCGGCGCCCTCGCGGCTGCCTGAACGCACCGAGGCGACGGCGCCAATGTCTTGCACGAAGCGCTGCAGCTCGGCGTCGAAGCCGCCCGGGTTGGCGCGCCCGTGGACCGGTTGCAGGCGCAGCCGCAGCCGCCAGCGCTCGCCGCCGCGCAGCGGACAAGGCGCCTGCGGCGCAGCGCGCCAGCTCGCCAGCACGCGCGGCGGCACACCGCGCGGCGCGGTGTGCACCGCGAACACGAAGCTGCAGCCCCAGGCTCGCCGTTGCGGCAGGCCGACGACCGCCCCGGCCAGCGTCAGCTCGGCACCCCACAGCGCCGGGGCCAAGCGCTCGGCCAGCCGCTGCTGCGCGCGCCAGCCGGTGCTGCCAGCGCCCAGCGCGGCGGCCGCCAGCAGCAGCGCCGGCGTGCGCCGCGCCGGCCAGCGCCGCGCCGCGAGCAGCAGCACGATGCCGACGGCGAGCAACGCGACATGCGCGCCCAGCGGCCACAGCGCGGCCTGCTGCATCTGCAGCCAGTCACCGAGCAGCAGGCCTGCGGCGAAGCCGAGCATCGCTCCCCCTCAACGCGCATGCGATGAATGATTTTGATCCGGCGCGTCGACACGGCGCCGAGCCGCCGCGACAATGCCCGGCAGGCGCCGCGGTCGGCAGACCCGCGCGCGGCGCCTGAACGGAGCGGTGATGGACTCGACCTTGCGCATCGCGGTGCTGTCGGACATCCACGGCAACCTGCCGGCGCTGCGCGCCGTGCTCGACGACGTCGCGCGGCGCGGCGCCGACCTTGTCGTCGATTGCGGCGATCTGCTCAGCGGACCGCTGTGGCCGGCGGCCACCGCCGCTGTGCTGCGCGCGCACGATTGGCCGACCATCGCCGGCAACCACGAACGCCAGCTGCTGGCCTGCGCCGAAGCCCCGGGCGACACCGCCGACCTGCACGCATGGCAAGCGATCGACGACGACACCCGCGCCTGGCTGCGCGCCCTGCCCGCTGCGCTGCGCCCGCTGCCCGACGTGCTGATGGTGCACGGCCGCCCCGGCAACGACCTCGACTACCTGCTCGAGAGCGTCGATGCGAACGGTGCGCGCGCCGCCACTGCCAGCGAGCTCGACGCGCGCCTGCACGGCCTCGGCGACACCGGCCTGCTGCTGTGCGGCCACAGCCACCGGCCGCGCTGCGTGCAGCACGGTGGACTGTGCATCGTCAACCCGGGCAGTGTCGGTCTGCCGGCGTTCGACGACCGCCACGGCGGCTATCACGTGATCGAGACTGGCTCGCCGCATGCGCGCTATGCGCTGTGCGAGCGCCGCGGCGGACGCTGGAGCGCGGCGTTGATCGCGCTCGACTACCCGTGGGAGCAATCCGCGGCGCAGGCCGCCGCGGCCGGCTTCGATGATTGGGCGCGCTGGCTGCGCAGCGGCCGCGCCTGAGCGCGGCGCGCACGTTTCAGTCCAGCGCCTGCCAGTCCAGCGGCCAGTCGCCGCGGCGCAACTTGTCGAGCCAGAACGATCCGATCACGGTCTTCACGTCGGTGACGCGCCCGTTGCGCACCCAGTCCATCAGCTCGTCGCCGTCGACTTCGATCAACTCGAGGAATTCGTGCGCGTCGAGCTGCTGCGCGCCGGCCTCGAGCCCGCGCGCGAACGCCAGGTGGATGATTTCGTCGGAATACGAAATCGCGTTGTTGATCGTGCCGATATAGGCCCACTCGCGCGCGCGGTAGCCGGTCTCCTCGCGCAGCTCGCGCTGTGCGCAGGCCTGCCAGCTCTCGCCGACGTCGAGCTTGCCGGCCGGGAACTCGACCATCACGCGGCGCATCGGAGTGCGCCACTGGCGCTCCATCAGCACGCGTCCGTCGCCCAGCAGCGGCACGACCATCACCGCGCCGGAATGACGGATGTACTCGCGCTGCGCCTGCGCGCCGTCGGGCAGGCGCACGGTGTCGCGCCACACGCGCAGGAAATGCCCGTCGAACACCTGCTCGCTGTGCAGCGAGACTTCCTCGAGTTCGCGGTCGCGTTCGTCCATCAACGGCGCATCAGGTAGCGGCCGACGAATCCCGGAAAAGCAAAGACCAGGAACATCGACGCCGACACCGCGTAGAACTCCCAGTGCTGCGGGTAGATCTGGCCCAGGTGGGACTCGGTGGCCAGGCCCGCGGCGCCGACGACGAAATACAGCACGAACAGCTCACCGAGCCGCGTGTACCAGGGCTTGCCGGCGCGCAGCGGCAGCAGCCCGAACAGGCGGTTGGTGACGAAAGGCAAGTTGGCGCCGAGCAGACTGAGCACCAGCACCAACCAGACAGCCGACGATTGCACGGTCGCGTTCCTTGATCAATGCAGCGAGTTGGCCAGCGCCTGGTAGCACAGCGTCATCAGCCCGCCAGGCAGGATGCCCAGCAGCAGCACCGCGACGCCGTTCAGGCTCATCACCGCCCATGCCATCGGCGACGCCTGCACGCGGTGCTCGCGCGTCGGCTCGTCGAAGTACATGGTCTTGATCACGCGCAGGTAGTAGAACGCGCCGACCAGCGACAGCAGCACCGCGGCGACGACCAGCCACACGCGGCCGGTGGCCAGCAGCACGGCCAGCACTTCGAACTTGGCGTAGAAACCGGCGAACGGCGGAACCCCGGCCAGCGAGAACATCAGGAAGGCCATGATTCCGGCCAGCCACGGGTGGCTGCGGCCCAGCCCGGCGAAGTCACGCAATTCCTCGGCCTCGAAGCCCTGATGCGCCATGAACATGATCACGCCGAAAGTGCCCAGCGTGCTCAGCACGTAGATCACCAGGTAGAACGCCGCGGCGCCGTAGGCCACCGACGCCGACATGCCGTTGCCGTTGACCATGCCCGACATCAGGCCGAGCAGCATGAAGCCGATCTGCGCGATCGTCGAATAGGCGAGCATGCGCTTGAGGTTGGTCTGCGCGATCGCCGCGAAGTTGCCGATGATCAGGGACAGCAGCGCCAGCAGCATGATCATCTGCTGCCAGTCGGGAGCCAGCGGGAACAGGCCCTGCACCAGCAGCCGGATCGCCATCGCGAACGCCGCCAGCTTGGGCGCGCCGCCGACCAGCAGCACGACCGCGGTCGGCGCGCCTTGGTAGACGTCGGGAATCCACATGTGGAACGGGGCGGCGCCGAACTTGAACGCGACGCCGGCGACCAGGAACACGATGCCCAGCACCAACGCGGCGCGGTTCAGCGGCTCGGTGGCGACGCTGTTGAACGCCACGGCCAGGTCCAGCGAACCGGTGGCGCCGTAGATCATGCTCATGCCGTAGAGCAGGAAGCCCGAAGCCAGCGCACCGAGCACGAAATACTTCATCGCCGCTTCGGTGGCCAGCGCCGAGTCACGACGCAGCGCGACCAGCGCGTACAGCGCCAGCGACAGCAACTCCAGCCCGAGGTACAGCATCAGCAGGTTGTTGCCCGAAATCATCACGTACTGACCGAGCAGCGCGAACAGCGACAGGCTGAACAGCTCGCCGCCCCACATGCCGCGCTCGCCGGCATAGCGCCGCGCGTAGAGCAGGCTGATCAGCGTCGCGCCGGCGGTCAGCAGCTTGAGCAGCATCGCCAGCGGATCGACGACGACCATGCGCTGCATCGCAAAACCCGACAGGCCCGACGCGTAGTACGCACCGTCGAGCACGATCAGGCCCAGCAGCGTGACCACCGTCAGACCGTAGGCGATGCGGTGCTCGGAGTCCTTGAACACGAGGTCGGCGAGCATGACCACGCAGGCCATCGCCAGCAGGAAGATCTCGGGGTAGATCGCAATCCAGTTCATCATCGCTCTCGCGCTTTACTGCAGTTTCGACGCAGCGACATGCTGCAGGAGGTGGGCGACGCTGGCCTGCATCGGGTCGGTGAAGAACCGCGGGTACAGACCGAACCACAGCACACCGGCGGCCAGCAGCGCGAGAATCAGGAACTCGCGCGCGCCGATGTCGGCCAGCGCGCCGACATGGTCATTGCGCACCGGCCCGAAGAACACGCGCTTGACCATCCACAGCGTGTAGCCGGCGGCCAGCACCAGCGTCGTCGCCGCCAGCATGCCGAGCCAGAAGCTCTGATGCACGGCGCCGAGGATGACCATCCACTCGCCGACGAACCCGCTGGTTCCCGGCAGGCCGGCGTTGGCCATCGCGAACAGCACGGCAAACGAGGCGAAGCGCGGCATCATCTTGGTCACGCCGCCGTAGTCGGCGATCTGGCGCGTGTGCATGCGGTCGTAAAGCACGCCGATGCTGAAGAACATCGCGCCGGAGACGAAGCCGTGCGAAATCATCTGCACGATGCCGCCCTGCACGCCGATGTCGGAGAACAGGAAGAAGCCCAGCGTGACGAAGCCCATGTGCGCGATCGACGAATACGCGACCAGCTTCTTCATGTCGGTCTGTACCATCGCCACCAGGCCGATGTAGATCACCGCGATCACCGACAGGGTGATGATCAGCGGCGCCAGTGCATGGCTGGCGTCGGGCAGGATCGGCAGCACGAAGCGCACGAAACCGTAAGCGCCGAGCTTGAGCATGATCGCCGCCAGCACGATCGAGCCGCCGGTGGGCGCTTCGACGTGAGCGTCGGGCAGCCAGGTGTGCACCGGCCACATCGGGATCTTCACCGCGAAGGCGAAGAAGAATGCGACGAACAGCAGGACCTGCGCACTTTCCTTCAGCGGCACCGCGTACCAGTCGGCGATCGCGAAGCTGCCGCCCGACTGGAAGTACAGGTACAGCAGCGCGACCAGCATCAGCAGCGAACCGGCCAGCGTGTAGAGGAAGAACTTGAACGCCGCGTAGACCCGGCGCGGCCCGCCCCAGATGCCGATGATCAGGTACATCGGGATCAGCGTGGCTTCGAAGAAAACGTAGAACAGGATCGCGTCGGTGGCGCAGAACACCCCGTTCATCAGCCCCGACAAAATCAGGAACGACGCGTTGTACAGCGCGACGCGCTGCTGGATCACTTCCCAGCCGGCGATCACCGTGATCAGCGTGATGAACGCGGTCAGCGGCAGGAACCACAGCGAGATGCCGTCGATGCCGAGCGCGTAGCGGATGTTGAACGGCTGGATCCACGGCGCGTTCTCGACGAACTGCATGCCGGAGTCGCCCGCGTGGAAGCCCGTCACCAGCGGCACCGTGACCAGCAGGCCGACGGCGGCGCCGACCAGCGCCAGCCAGCGCATCGCACCGGCGTTGGATTCACGCCCGAGCAGAAGGATCAGGATGCCGAACGCGATGGGCGTCCAGACGGACAGACTCAGCAAGGGTAGCGATTGCATAGGGGTGAACGGGAAGCCGCAGGCCTTGTCGGATTTATCGGATGAACCAGCCGGACAGCAGCTTGCCCGGAATGAACAACCACATGAACGCGACCACGCCTGCGATCATCGCCAGCGCGTAGTAGTAGATGAAGCCGGTCTGCAGTTGGCGCAGCAGCGATGCGGTGAAGCCAACCACGCGCGCGCTGCCGTTGACCAGCACGCCGTCGATCAGGCCGGCGTCCGCGCCCTTCCACAGGCCCTGGCCGAGCATCCGCGCGCCGGCGGCGATGATGTGCTCGTTGATCCAGTCCATGTAGTACTTGTGCTCGAGCACGCGGTCGATGCCGGAGAACGTGCGCTTGATCTTCGCCGGCAGCGCCGGGTTGATCAGGTAGCAGTACCAGGCGACCGCGAAACCCGCAACCGCCAGCCACAGCGGCAACGCGGTGAACGAGTTCAGCGCCATCGCCAGCGGGCCATGGAAATCTTCGGCCAGCCGCGCCATCGCCGGGTGCGCGGCGGTGTTGACGTCGATGGCGCCGTTGAAGAAGCCACCGAACAGCAAGGGCTTGATCGCGACGTAGCCGATCACCGCCGACGGAATCGCCAGCAGCATCAGCGGCACCGTGACGACCAGCGGCGATTCATGGGGCTCGAGCGCGCCGTGGTGCCCGTGGTCGTCGTGGCCGTGGTGATGGTCGTGCTTGATCTTGCGGAAGCGCTCCTCGCCATGGAAGACGAGGAAGTAGACGCGGAACGAATACAGCGCGGTGACGAACACGCTGGCGGTGACCGCGAAGCTGGCAAAGCCGGCGCCGGCCAGGTGGCTCGAGGCGACCGCGTCGATGATGCTGTCCTTCGAATAGAAACCGGCGAAGAACGGCGTGCCGCACAGCGCCAGCGAGCCGATCAGGAAGGTGATCCAAGTGATCGGCATGTACTTGCGCAGCCCGCCCATGTGGCGGATGTCCTGGTCATGGTGCATGCCCATGATCACCGAGCCGGCGGCCAGGAACAGCAGCGCCTTGAAGAACGCGTGCGTCATCAGGTGGAACATCGCCACCGGGTAGGCCGAAGCGCCGAGCGCGGCGGTCATGTAGCCGAGCTGCGAAAGCGTCGAATACGCGATCACGCGCTTGATGTCGTTCTGCACGACGCCGAGGAAGCCCATGAACAGCGCCGTGATCGAACCGATCACCAGAATGAACGACAGCGCCGCATTGCTCAATTCGAACAGCGGCGACATGCGGCTGACCATGAAGATGCCGGCCGTGACCATGGTCGCGGCGTGGATCAGCGCCGAGATCGGGGTCGGGCCTTCCATCGAGTCGGGCAGCCACACGTGCAGCGGGAACTGTGCGCTCTTGCCCATCGCGCCGATGAACAGGCAGATGCAGATCACCGTGATCAGCGCCCAGCCGGTGCCGGGGAACGCCAGCTTGGCCAGCGCCGGGGCCTGCGCGAAGATGTCCGCGTAGTGCAGGCTGCCGGTGTAGGCCAGCACCAGACCGATGCCGAGGATGAAGCCGAAGTCGCCGACGCGGTTGACGATGAACGCCTTCATGTTCGCGAACGCCGCCGACGGGCGCTCGTACCAGAAGCCGATCAGCAGGTAGGACACCAGGCCGACCGCTTCCCAGCCGAAGAACAGCTGCAGCAGGTTGTTGCTCATCACCAGCATCAGCATGCTGAACGTGAACAGGCTGATGTAAGCGAAGAAGCGCTGGTAGCCCGGGTCCTCGGCCATGTAGCCGATGGTGTAGATGTGCACGCACAGCGAGACGAAGGTGACCACCACCATCATCAGCGCCGACAGGCTGTCGATCAGGAAACCGACGTTCATCTGCAGCGGACCGACCTGCATCCAGGTGTAGACATTGCCGTCGTAGTGCGCGCCGCCGATGACCTGCGTGAGCACGATGCACGACAGCGCGAACGACAGCGCCACGCTGCCGGTCGTCACCAGGTGCGAGCCGGTGCGGCCGATGGTCTTGCCGAACAGGCCGGCGACAATCGCGCCGACCAGCGGCGCCAGCGCGATGACGAGCAGGAGCGTTGGATTGAGCGTGCCAGCCATGCTTAGCCCTTCAGGTGGTCGAGTTCGTCCACCGCGACGGTGGACAGATTGCGGAACAGCACGACGAGTATCGCCAGCCCGATCGCCGATTCGGCGGCGGCGACCGTCAGGATGAAGAAGACGAAGACCTGTCCAGCCATGTCCTGCAGATAGTGCGAGAACGCGACGAAGTTCAGGTTCACCGCGAGCAGCATCAACTCGATCGCCATCAGCAGCACGATCAGGTTGCGGCGGTTCAGGAAGATGCCGACGATGGCGATCGCGAACAGGATCGAGCCGAGCACCAGGTAATGCGCCAGAGTCAGAGAGCCGAGCATGTTCTTCACTCCTTGCCTTGCGCCGGGATCTGCACCATGCGCACGCGGTCGTTGCGGCGCACGGCGACCTGCTCGCCGACGCGCTGAGCCTTCGTATCCTTGCGACGGCGCAGCGTCAGCGCGATCGCGGCGATGATCGCCACCAGCAGGATCACCGCGGCGATCTCGACCGGATACAGATAATGGGTGTACAGCACGACGCCCAGCGCCGTCGTGTTCGGCAGTGCCGCCAGCGCGTGCGCCGCCGGCGTCGTCAGTTGGCCGCCGACCTCCGCCGCCGCGGTCTGGCCGCCGATCTGGAATGCCTGCATCAGCACCGCGGCCATTTCCAGCACGATGAGCACGCCGACCAGCGCGGCCAGCGGGAAGTAGCGCCAGAACCCGGCGCGCATCCGCGCCACGTCGATGTCGAGCATCATGATGACGAACAGGAACAGCACCATGACCGCGCCGACGTAAACCAGCACGAGCACGATCGACAGGAACTCGGCTTCGAGCAGCATCCAGACCATCGAAGCCTGGAAGAACGCGAGCACCAGGTACAGCGCGGCGTGCACCGGGTTGCGCGCGGTGATCACGCGGAAGCCGGCGAACAGCAGCACGGCGGAGAAAACGAAGAACAGCGCGGTTTGTATGGTCATGGCGGGATGCGGTTGCGTCGGCGCGTGGGCGGCTTCAGCGCCGGTCAGGGCGCTGAGCCGACGTCAGCGATAGCGGGCGTCGGCCTCCTTGTTCGGCGCGATCTCGTGTTCGTAGCGATCGCCGACGGCCAGCAGCATGTCCTTCGTGAAGTACAGATCGCCGCGTTGCTCGCCGTGATATTCGAAGATGTGCGTTTCGACGATCGAATCGACCGGGCAGCTCTCTTCGCAGAAGCCGCAGAAAATGCACTTGGTCAAATCGATGTCGTAGCGCGTCGTACGGCGCGTGCCGTCGGCACGCTGCTCGCTCTCGATGCTGATGGCCAGCGCCGGGCACACCGCCTCGCACAGCTTGCAGGCGATGCAGCGCTCCTCGCCGTTCGGGTAGCGGCGCAGCGCGTGCAGGCCGCGGAAGCGCGGCGACATCGGAGTCTTCTCTTCCGGGTACTGGACCGTGATCTTGCGCCGGAACGCATGCTTTCCGGTCAGCGCCAGGCCCTTGAAGAGCTCGACGAGAAAGAAGCTGTTGATGGAGTCGAGGACGGCAGCCATGGTTGTACCCGTATTCAGTTCCAGATCGACAGCGGGGTCTGCATCCAGGCGGCGATGACCACCAGCCAGACCAGCGTCACCGGGATGAAGATCTTCCAGCCCAGACGCATGATCTGGTCGTAGCGGTAGCGCGGGAAAGTCGCCCGCACCCAGATGAACATCGACACCAGCACGAAAGCCTTCAGG
>JAJZHH010000158.1 GCA_021804595.1 Pseudomonadota bacterium | reverse complement strand
ATGCCGTCGCGACCTTGCGCGAACTCCCCGCGCACGCCGACATCGACGCCGATCTGATCGACCAGGTCTGCGAGGAAGCCGGCAAGTTCTGCGCCGAAGTGCTGCATCCGCTGAACGCCAGCGGCGATGCCGAAGGCTGCCATTACGACGCCGCGACCCATGCGGTGACGACGCCGGCCGGTTTCCGCCAGGCCTGGGAACAATACGTCGAGGCTGGCTGGCCCTTGCTCAACGCGGCGCCCGAATACGGCGGCCAGGGCCTGCCGCACCTGGTCGGCAGCGCGGTGCACGAAATGCAGAATTCGGCGAACCAGGCCTGGACCATGTACCCGGGGCTGACGCACGGCGTCGTCGAACTGCTCGGCGCGCACGGCAGCGACGCGCAGAAGGCGCTTTATCTGCCCAGGCTGGCCAGCGGCCAGTGGACCGGAACGATGTGCCTGACCGAGCCGCACTGCGGCACCGACCTCGGCCTGATCCGCACCAAGGCTGTCGAACGCGACGACGGCAGCTACGAGCTCAGCGGGCAGAAGATCTTCATTTCCAGCGGCGAACACGACCTGTCGGAAAACATCGTCCACATGGTGCTCGCCAAGCTGCCCGGCGCGCCCGAAGGTTCGAAAGGCATTTCGCTGTTCGTCTGCCCGAAGTTCGTCCCCGACGCCGCCGGCGAAGTCGGCGAGCGCAACGCGATCTTCTGCTCCGGCATCGAGCACAAGATGGGCATCCACGCCAACTCGACCTGCCAGATGACGCTCGACGGCGCCCGTGCCTGGCTGGTCGGCGAGCCGAACAAGGGCCTGGCGGCGATGTTTGTGATGATGAACGGCGCGCGCCTCGGTGTGGGCACGCAGTCGCTGGGGCTGACCGAAGTCGCCTGGCAGAACGCGCTGGCCTACGCCAAGGAGCGCTTGCAGATGCGCGCGCTGTCGGGCGCGAAGGCGCCGCAGCAGCCGGCCGACCCGATCATCGTGCACCCCGACGTTCGCCGCATGCTGCTGACCGCACGCGCCTGGGCCGAAGGCGGCCGCTTCCTCGTCTACTGGGTCGCCTTGCTGCTCGACCAGTCGCGCCAGCACCCGGACGCTGCGCGCCGCGCCGAAGCCGACGACCTCGTCGCGCTGCTGACCCCCATCGTCAAGGCTTTCCTGACCGACAACGGCTTCGCCGCGACCAACGAATGCCTGCAGGTGTTCGGCGGCCACGGTTACATCCGCGAATGGGGCATGGAGCAGCTGGTGCGCGACGCGCGCATCAACATGATCTACGAAGGCACCAACACCATCCAGTCGCTCGACCTGATCGGGCGCAAGGTGCTGATGGACAACGGCGCGAAGCTGAAGAAGTTCGGCGCCATCGTCAAGGACTTCGTCGAGGAGCACGGCGTGTCCGAGTCGATGCAGGAGTTCGTCAACCCGCTCGCCGACCTCGGCGACAAGGTGCAGAAGCTGACGATGGAACTGGGCTTCAAGGCGATGACCCAGCGCGACGAAGTCGGCGCCGCCGCAGTGCCGTATCTGCGCGTCGTCGGCCACCTGGTGTTCGCCTATGCCTTCGCGCGCATGGCCGCGGTGGCGCAGGCCGCGCTGGCCGCCGGAGGCGACGACGCCGCGTTCTACCAGGCCAAGCTGCAGACGGCGCGCTTCTACTTCGCGCGCCTTTACCCCGAAACCGCCGCGGCGATCCGCATCGCGCGCAGCGGCGCCCGCAACCTGCTGGACACCGAAGCGGTGTTCGCCTGACCGTACCTCGACCGAAGGATGCCACGATGACTTCCCGTTTCCCGATCCGCCGCGTCGCCGTGCTCGGCGCCGGCGTCATGGGCGCGCAGATCGCCGCCCACTGCGTCAATGCCCGCGTGCCGGTGGTGCTGTTCGACCTCGCGGCCAAGGACGGCCCGAAGAACGCCGTCGCCGACAAGGCGATCGCCAACCTGAAGAAGCTCAGCCCGGCGCCGCTGGGCGACGCTGCGCTGGCCGGGCTGATCCGCGCCGCCAACTACGACGACGACCTCGAGCTGCTCGCCGGCTGCGACCTGGTGATCGAGGCCATTGCCGAGCGCATGGACTGGAAGCACGCGCTGTACCAGCGCGTCACGCCGCACCTGGCGCCGCACGCGCTGTTCGCCACCAACACCTCGGGGCTGTCGATCGCCAAGCTGTCCGAAGGTTTCTCCGACGCGTTGCGCAGCCGGTTCTGCGGTGTGCACTTCTTCAATCCGCCGCGCTACATGCCGCTGGTCGAGCTGATCCCGACCCCGGCCACCGACCCGACGGCGCTCGACCAGCTCGAGACCTTCCTCACCACGACGCTGGGCAAGAGCGTGGTGCGCGCGATCGACACGCCGAACTTCGTCGCCAACCGCGTCGGCGTGTTCTCGATCCTCGCGGTGATGCACGAGGCCGAGAAGTACGGCCTGATCTACGACGTCGTCGACGACCTCACCGGCGCCAAGCTGGGCCGCGCCAAGAGCGCGACCTTCCGCACCGCCGACGTCGTCGGCCTGGACACGATGGCGCACGTGATCGGCACCATGCGCGACACGCTGCCGGTGTCGGCCGATCCGTTTGCCGCGCTGTACGCGACGCCGCCGGCGCTGGCCGACCTGGTCGCGCGCGGCCAGCTCGGGCAGAAGAGCGGCGCCGGTTTCTACAAGAAGGTTGGCCGCGACATCCTGCGCTTCGACCCGGCCAGCGGCGACTACGTGGCCGGCGGCGCGAAGGCCGACGAGATCGTGCTGCGCATGCTGAAGAAGCCGGCCGCCGAGCGCTTCAAGCTGCTGCGCGAGTCGAGCAACCCGCAGGCGCAGTTCCTGTGGGCGGTGTTCCGCGACGTGTGGCACTACATCGCGGTGCATCTGGGTTCGATCGCCGACAACGCGCGCGACGTCGATTTCGCGATCCGCTGGGGCTTCGGCTGGAACGAGGGGCCGTTCGAGACCTGGCAGGCCGCGGGCTGGCAGCAGATCGCGGCGTGGATCGCCGAGGACATCGCGCAGGACCGCGCGCTGTGCGACACGCCGCTGCCCGACTGGGTCGCGCGCCTCGACGCGGTGCACAAGCCCGAGGGCTCGTGGTCGGCCGCGGCCGCGCGCTACCAGCCGCGACGCGCGCTGCCGGTGATGGCGCGCCAGCCGTTCGGCCAGAGCGTGCTCGGCGAGGCCGCGGCCGACGCGGCCAGCGCCGGCACCACGGTGTTCGAGGACGCGTCGATCCGCGTGTGGACCGCGCCGGGCGCCGACGACGTGCTCGTCGCCAGCTTCAAGACCAAGATGCACACCATCGGCGGCAGCATCGTCGAGCAGCTCGAGCGCGCCGTCGAGCTGGCCGAGCGCGACTACGCCGGCCTGGTGATCTGGCAGACGTCCGAGCCGTTCTCGGCCGGCGCCGACCTGCAGGCCATGCTGCCGGCGTTCATGGCCGGCGGTGCGGCGGCCATCGAACCGGTCGAGAAGCGGTTGCAGGACCTGGTGCTGCGGCTGCGCTACGCGCAGGTGCCGGTGGTCGCCGCGGTGCGCGGCATGGCGCTGGGCGGCGGCTGCGAGATCGCGGTGCACTGCGCGCGGCGCGTCGCCGCGCTGGAGAGCTACATCGGCCTGGTCGAAGTCGGCGTCGGCCTGATCCCCGGCGGCGGCGGGCTGTGCTATCTGGCCCGGCGCGCGTCGGAGCTGGCCGCGGCGGCCGGTGCCGACGTCGACCCGATGGCCTTCCTCGCCAAGCTGTACCTGCAGCCGGCGATGGCCGCGGTGTCGAAGTCGGCGCTGGAAGCGCGCGCGATGGGCTATCTGGGCGACGACGACGTGGTCGTGATGCACAAGGACGAGCTGCTGCACGTGGCCATCGCGCAGGCCCGCGCGCTGGCCGAATCGGGCTGGCGGCCGCCGCTGGCGCGGCCGATCAAGGTCGCCGGTCGCGGCGGCGTCGCGACGATCAAGGCGCAGCTGGTCAATATGCGCGACGGCGGCCAGATCACCGCGCACGACTACACGCTGGGCGTCGCGATCGCCGAAGTGATGTGCGGCGGCGACGTCGACGCCGGCAGCCTGGTCGACGAGGCCTGGCTGATGCGCCTCGAGCGCGAGCGCTTCTGCAAGCTGCTCGAGCACCCGAAGACGCAGGAACGGATCATGAGCCTGCTGCAAGGCGGCAAGCCGGTGCGCAACTGAGCGGCGCTCCACCCCAGACACGGAGATTCAAGCA
>JAJZHH010000001.1 GCA_021804595.1 Pseudomonadota bacterium | reverse complement strand
CGAAAACCTTGAACAGCGCATAGCCCAGCGCCGGGTCGCGCTCGCATTCGGCGATGATCTTCGGCCCGTCGAACGCCAGCAGCCTGGCGTCGCGGGTGACGCGGGCGTCGAACGCCCAGCGGTACGGTTCGATCAGCCACGACCAGCCGATCACGTCGCCCGGGCCCAGGCTCTGCACTTCGAGCTCGGGCCCGTTGATCGCCGGCACGCCGACCTGTACCGCGCCGTTGCGCAGCACATAGAAGCGATCGGCGGCGTCGCCCTGGCGGAACAGCGTGGCGCCCGCGCCCAACTGCAGCTCCTGCGCATGCGCCAGCAGCCGGCGCAATTGCGTCTCGTCGAGCGCAGCCAGCACGCTGCGGCCCTGCAGTTCGCCGATCGGATCGGATGAAGACATGTTCTGCTCCTCGTGTTCACAGGCCAGTCAGGATCGGGGCGCGCGCGGACGGGCGTTCCCGCACGCTCCATTTTCGGCGCGGGACGTGCGCGCCCCCCTTGCCCGACGTCAAGGACAGGCGTCGGTGCGGACGATCAGAGGCCGACGCGGCGCGGAAAGTTCGGCGCGTTTCATTTGGTGACAACAAAGACGGCGGCGGGATCGTGCGACACGGGCTTTTAATCACATTTGATACGGTATCATCCGTGATGAAAACCGCCGTTGCCGTGTCCGCTTCCGATCCCTCCAGTCAGTTCGGCTTCCTGCTTGCCGAAGTCAGTCGTCGTTACGTGCGGCGCTTCGAGCAGCGCGCGCGCGACGTGCAGCTGACGCTGCCGATCTGCCGTGCGCTGGCGTATCTGGAGCGCCACCCGGGAATCAGCCAGGCGCGGCTGGCCGAGTTCGCCGCGCTCGAGCCGATGGCGGTCGTGCGCCTGCTCGACCGGCTGCAGGCCGACGGACTGGTCGAGCGCCGCCCCGACCCCACCGACCGCCGCGTGCACAGTCTGTACCTGAGCGCGGCGGCGGCGCCGGTGCTGGCCGAAGTCAAGCGGCTGGCCGCGCTGACCCGCGCCGAGACCTTCGCCGGGGTCGACCCGGCGCGCCGCGACGTGTTCCTCGCGGTGCTCGAGCAATTGCGCGACAACCTGGCCGCCGACGAGACGCCGGACGCCACAGCGCCGCGACAACCCAGACCCCTTTGACGATGACCACGATCGAAACCCCGCCGCGCGCCGCGTGGCGCGAGCGGCTGCGCTGGCCGCTGATGCTGCTGGGCGTCGTTGCCGCGGCCGTCATCGCGGCCTGGCTTTATCTGAGCGGCGGCCGTCGCGAGGACACCGACGACGCCTACGTGCGCTGCGCGCAGGTCGCCATCAGCGCCGACGTCGGCGGGCGCGTGCTGCAGGTCGACGTGCACGACAACGAGCGCGTGCATCGCGGACAGGTGCTGTACCGGCTCGACGACGCCAGCTACCGCATCGCGCTGGCGGCGGCACAGGCGCGGCTGGCCGCCGCGCGCGCGCAGCTGCGCGTGCTGCGCGCCGACGTCGAGCGCGCCCGCGCCGAGCTGGCCGCGGCGCGTGATGCGCGCCATTTCGCCGGTCTGGCGCTGGCGCGCACGCAGCGGCTGGCGCATTCGGCGATCGCGTCGCAGGCCCAGCTCGACGACGCCGAGCGGGCGCGGCAGCAGGCCGATCGTCGCGTCGCCGCGGCACGCGCCCAGCTCGACGCGGCGCAGGCCGCGCTGGGCGGTCCGGCGGCGCGCAATCCGGCACTGCGCGCGGCCGCGGCGGCGCTGGCCCAGGCCCGGCTCGACCTGGCGCACACGGTCGTGCGCGCGCCGGCCGACGGCATCGTCACCCGCGTCGACGCGCTGCAGCCCGGGCGCTACATCGCCGCGGCGACGCCGGCGTTCGCGCTGCTGCGCACCGATCGAGTCTGGGTCGAGGCCAACTTCAAGGAAGACCAGCTTGCGCACATGCGCGTCGGCGACGCCGCGCAGGTGCGCGTCGACGCGCTGGCCGGGCGCGAGCTGCGCGGCCACGTCGCCAGCTTCAGCCCCGGCACCGGCGCCGTGTTCTCGCTGCTGCCGCCGGAGAACGCCAGCGGCAACTGGGTCAAGGTCGTGCAGCGGCTGCCGGTGCGCATCGCGCTCGACGCGCCGCCGCCGGAGCTGCGCAGCGGCCTGAGCGCAGAAGTCGTCGTCGACACCGGCTGGCACCGCCACCTGTTCGGTGGCACTTCCCCATGACCGACGCGTATCCGCATCGCCGGATGATCACCTTGTCGGTGATGCTGGCGTCGATCATGCAGGCGCTCGACAACACGATCGCCAACGTCGCGCTGCCCGACATCCAGGGCACGCTGTCGACGACGCAGGACCAGATCACCTGGGTGCTGACCTCGTACATCATCGCCGCGGCGATCATGACGCCGCTGAGCGGCTGGCTGGCCGGTCAGCTCGGCCGCCGCCGCGTGTTCCTGGCCTCGATCGTCGGCTTCACCGTCGCGTCGTCGCTGTGCGGGCTGGCGCAGACGCTGCCCGAAATGGTCGCCGCGCGCCTGCTGCAGGGCATCGCCGGCGCCGCGCTGATCCCGATGTCCCAGGCTGCGCTGCTCGACATCAACCCGCCGCAGCACCATGCGCGCGCGATGGCGCTGTGGGTCATGGGCGTCGTGCTGGGGCCTATCGTCGGCCCGGTGCTCGGCGGCTGGCTGACCGAGAACTACAACTGGCGCTGGGTGTTCTACATCAACGTGCCGTTCGGCGTGCTGTCCTTCCTCGGCGTCGCGACCTTCATGCGCGAAACGCCGACACGACGCAGCGCCTTCGACTTCTTCGGTTTCGCGACGCTGAGCCTGGCCATCGGCGCGCTGCAGTTGATGCTCGACCGCGGCCAGCTCAAGGACTGGTTCGCGTCGCCCGAGATCCGCATCGAGGCCGGCGTCGCGCTGCTCGCGCTGTACCTGTTCGTCGTGCACATGCTGACGACGTCGAAGACGCCGTTCATCAGCCCGGCCCTGTTTCGCGACCGCAACTTCGTCACCGGCAATGTGTTCATCTTCGTCGTCGGCGCGGTGCTGTTCGCGACGCTGGCGCTGCTGCCGCCGCTGATGCAGGACCTGCTCGGCTATCCGGTGGTGCTGACCGGCTTGCTGACGGCGCCGCGCGGCATCGGCACGCTGGTGGCGATGTTCATCGTCGGCCGCATCGTCGGCCGCGTCGACTCGCGCCTGATCATCGGCGCCGGCTTCGCGCTGACCGCCTACTCGGCGTGGCAGATGGGCGGCTTCTTCCTGCAGATGGACACGCGGCCGCTGCTGTGGTCGGGCCTGGCGCAGGGACTGGGCACCGGTTTCGTCTACGTGCCGCTGGCGACGATCACCTTCGCGACGCTGCCGCAGCAGTGGCGCAACGAAGGCACCGCGATGTTCAGCCTGGTGCGCAACGTCGGCAGCAGCATCGGCATTTCCTTCGTCGAGACCATGCTGGTGCGAGGCGGGCAGACGCTGCACGCGCGGCTCGCCGAGCACGTCAACCCCTACCGCGGCGACGGGCTCGCGGCGCTGCCGCACGGCGCCGCCGCGCTGGCCCGGCTCGACTCGATGGTGTCGGCGCAGGCCATGATGATCGCCTATGACAACGACTTCAAGCTGATGATGCTGCTGAGCTTGCTCGCATTGCCGCTGATCGCGCTGCTGCGCAGCGCCCGCGGCAAGGCCGCGCGCACTCCGGCCGAGCCGGCGGTGCTCGAATGATGCGCCGCGTCGCACCGTGGCTGCTGGTCGCGCTGCTCGGCGGCTGCGCCGCCGGGCCCGACTTCGTGCCGCCGGTTCCTCCGGCGGCGACCGCCTACACCTCCAAGCCGCCGCGCCTGGACGCGGCGGCGCCGGCCCAGCGCCTCGAGCCGGGTGTGGCGCCGCGTCGCCACTGGTGGCGACAGTGGCACAACGCCGAGCTCGACGCGGTGGTCGAGCGCGCCTTGCGCGGCAACCGCAGCGTGGCCGAAGCCGGCGCCGACCTGGCGCGCGCCCGCGCCCTGGTCGGTGTCGCGGCGGCCGCCCGCGCGCCGCGCGTCGATCTCGAAGCCGGCAGCGGGCGCCAGCGCTACGGCGCCGAATTCCTCGGCACGGCGCCGCCGCAGGCGCCGTTCACCTATTACGCGCTGGGGCTGGACGCGCACTGGGACGCCGACCTCGCCGGTGCCCGGCGGCGCGTCCTCGAGGGCCAGCTGGCGCTGGCCGAGGCGCAGCGCCAGCGCCTGGCCGCGGCCCAACTCGAAGTCGGCGCCGAGGCGGTGCGCCTGAGCCTCGACGGCGCTGCGCGTCGCGCGCAAGGCCGCGCGCTGCGCGCGCTGCTGCAGGCCGATCGCGACGCGCTGCGGTTGACGCAACGCGCGTTCGCCGACGGCGCGCTGGGCGCGGCCGCCGTGCTCGACGCGCGCCAGCGCCTGCAGGACGACGCCGCACAGCTGCCGGCGCTGCGCCAGCGCATCGACGTCGACGCCCATGCGCTGGCGGTGCTGGTCGGCCAGACGCCTGCCGCCGCGCCGTTGCCGCAGCCGGCGTTCGACGCCTTGCGGCTGCCACGCACGCTGCCGCTGACGCTGCCGTCGCAGCTCGCCGCACGCCGCCCAGACATCGTGCTGGCGAGTGCGCAGCTGCACGCGGCGACGGCAGCGCTGGGCGTGGCCAGCGCCGATCTGTACCCGCGCATCGAGCTCAGCGCGTCGTTCGTGCCGCAGGCGACGAGCGCAGGTGCGCTGTTCGCCGCCGGCAGTCCGGGCTGGAGCGTGCTCGGCGGCCTGCTCGCGCCGGTGTTCGACGGCGGCGAGCTGCATGCGCGCCAGCGCGCCGCGCGCGACGCCGTGCGTGCCGCCGCCGCCCACTACCAGGGCACCGTACTGCGCGCGTTCGGCCAGGTCGCCGACGCGCTGCAGGCGCTGCAGCACGATGCGCAGGCGCTGGCGGCGCGGCAGCGCGCGCTGGCCGCGGCGCGCGCCGCGCTGGCGCTGACGCGCGCCGAGGTCGACGCCGGCAGTGTCGGCCGGCTGCCGCTGCTGGCCGCGCAGCGGCGCTGCGCGCAAGCCGAAATGGCCTGGATCGGCGCCCGCGCGCAGCGCCAGCTCGATACCGTGCGGCTTTTCCTGTCGATCGGCGGCGGCGAAAATAGCTGAGAATGTGCGGCAACGTCCGCCAATCCAGCCGTCATGATCGAATCCATTGCGCTGCGTCGCGCCCGCCGCATGTGGGGCGCCAGCGCCCGCGTCGTCGACCGCGGGCCCGGTTTCCGCTTGCCGCTGGCCGAGCGCTCGGCGCTGCTGCAGGAAGTCGACCGCATCGAGCGCGCCCGGCCGAAGGACGCCGAGGTGCTGCTGGCCGAGCTGCGCGCCAGGCTGGCGTCGTCCGATCGTTACCAGGTCGGCTACGACGACTGGCAGAAGGGCTTCGACGTGTTCGTCGTGATGGGCCAGGGCGCCAGCTACGAAGAAGCGTTCGCGCAGGCCGAGCGGCGCCAGGCGAGCATCGACCGCAGCCGCACGTTGGCGGCACTGACCCGGCGTCAGCGCTGACGCGTGCGGCGTCAGCGCGCGTAGCGGCCGACCCAGCGCGCACTGGCCAGCGCGTCGGCCTGCAGCAGCGCGGCGACGCGCGCCGCGTCGGCGTCGGGCGGCAGCGCCAGCGCCGCGTCGCGCAGCGCGTACAGCGTCAGCACGTAGTGGTGCGGCGCGTCGCCGATCGGCGGGCACGGGCCGCCATAGCCTGATTCGCCGAAGCTGTTGCGCCACGTCCGCGCGCCGGTCGGAAGCGTGGCGCCGGCGGCCAGCGCGCGCTGCGTGGCCGGCAGGTCGAGCACCAGCCAGTGCCACCAGCCGCGGCCGCCGCGCGCGTCGGGGTCGAACAGCGTCAGCGCGAAGCTGCGCGTGGCCGCCGGCGCTGCGCGCCAGTGCACTTCGGGCGAGATGTTGGCACCGCCGCAGCCGTGGCCATCGTAGGCCTGCGCCGCGTCAAGGCGGCCATCGGCGTGCAGCGACGCGCTGGCCACTTCGAACGCCGCGGCCGGGGCGGCGAGCGCGGCGAGCAGGCCGGCGAACGCGGCCGTGCGTGTCGTTCGATGCATCGCAGCATCCTCCCCGGGGCAGCGGCCCCGGCAGCCACTCTACTCCAGCGCCTCGGCGGTTTCGATCGTCTCGGGCAGCGCAGCGTCGACGCTCATGATCCAGCTCAACTGGTGCAGCGCGCGCAGCAGGCGGTCGCTGGCGCGATCGATCACGCCGCCGTCGAGTTCGGCCAGCGCGCGTTCGAGCTGGCCGTCGTGCTGCGCCAGCCGCAGCAGCTCGCCGGCACGGTGGTGGAATTGCGCGTGCAGCTGCTGCGCCTTCGCGAACAGCGGCCGCGCCTCGGGCCAGATCGTGGCTTCCTGGCGCTTCATCCAGCGCCCGAGCAGGCAGGCGTCGTCGCGCCGCACCAGCGCCCATTGCAGCGGCGTGCCGTCGCCGCGCAGCGCGCGCCCGATGCCGTCGCTGAAGCGCTGGTGCGACGCGATCACGCGCTGCCAGTCGAGCGGGGCGACGTCGCGCGCGAACAGCAGCGACTGCCGGCCCAGCGCGGTGGTCGGCTGCGCCGGGTCGCGCTGCCAGCGCCATGCACGCAGCCAGTCGGGCAGCGCCGCAGCCGGCATCGGCGCCGACAGCGCGTAGCCCTGGCCGTGCTCGACGCCCAGGCTCAACGCCATTTCGATCAGGTCGTCGGTTTCCAGGCCCTCCATCGTCACCTGCATGCCCAGGCCCTGCGCCATGCGCACCAGCGCGCCGATGAAGGCAATGGTCTTCGCCGGGTCGTCGTGCGCCTGCAGCACGATCTGCTGGTCGATCTTCACCGTGTGGAACGGCAGGCTGCGCATGCGCTTGAGGCTGCTGTAGCCCGAGCCGAGGTCGTCCATGATCAGGCGCACGCCGAGCCGCGACAGGCTGGCGATCGCCGCGTCGCGGCGCGCGCCGTCGAGCAGGTCCTCGTGGGTCTCGAGCAGTTCGACGTAGACGCGGTCGGCGTCGACGCCGTGGTCGTGCAGCGCCTGTGCGATCCAGGTCGCGCATTCCGGGTCGAGCAGCACGCTGGGCGGCAGGTTCACGCTGGTGTCGATGCGCAGGCCCTGCGCGTCCCATTGGCGCAGCCAGTGCAGCGACTGCTCGAGCCCGCGGCGGAACAGGATGCGCAGCTCGTGGCTGCCGAACGCCTCGAGGAAGTCGGCCGGAGCGAGCACGCGATCGCCGTCCTGCAGCCGGGCCAGCGCTTCGACCTTGTCGATCTCGCCCGATTGCATATTGACCAGCGGCTGCACGTACATCTGCAGCCCGTTGCCGAACAGCAGCTCGTGCAGATGCGCGCGTCGCGTCGCCGCGATCGGCTGCGCCTGCCCGGCGAGCACGCGCTGGAACGCCGGGTTGAGCTGGTGCTGCACCGACTCCATCCACAGCCGCATGCCGGCCGCGTCGAACTGTCCCGGGTACTGGCCGAGCAGCGTGATGACCTGGTGCACGTGGCCGCTGCGGTCGAGCAACGGCAGCGCCGCGGTGCTGCGCACGCCGAAGCGGCGCGCGATCGGGCCGAACGGCTGCGCGCGGCTCTCGTTGGGCTCGCTGGCGATCACGCCGCTGCTCCACGCGCGCTGCGTCGGCCCCGGCGCGTCGCTGCCGATGCGCTGGAAATCCAGGTCGAGGCCTTCGTCGCGCAGCGCCTGCAGATAGTCGGCGGCGACCCCGGCGGCGAACTCGAGCACGTAATGGTTGTCGGCGTCGGGGCGGCCGCAGGCCACGCCGCAGATCCCGGGCAGCATCGCCAGGTGGGCGACGACCTGGCGCGGCAGCTGGCCCGACTGCTCCCAGCCGTCGAGCTGCATTTCCATCGCCGACAGATGCGCCTGCCGCTCGTGCTCGACTTCGATCCCGCCGCGCTGCGCCGACTGCAGCTCGGTGGCCAGGCGGTCCTGCAGCACCGCCTGCAGCTTCACGCGGGCTTCGAGGCGCAACGGCAGGCCCTGGGTGGCGCGATGCAGCGTCGCGCTGTACTGGCTCATCGCCGCCATCACCGCGCTGCTGTCGACACCGACCGTCGCGTGGATGCGTCCGAGGCGCTGCGCGCCGTGTTCGTGCTCGCGCCGGCTCAGTGCCGGCGCGAGCAGGCGGCGCAGGTGGCGGCGCTGCTGCTCGCGCAGATGCTCGAATTCGCGCACCGACAGCATGTCGATGATGCGCGTACTCGCGGTGTCGTCGCTCAGGCGCCGGTAGAACTCCTCGATGAAGCCGTCCTCGAGCCCGATCAGGTCGTCCTGCACGCGGCCGAGCAGTTCGGCGGCGGCGTCGCCGTAGGGCTCGACGCCGTCGTCCTCGGCCTCGTCGACCCTTTCGCCGCTGACCAGCCACCAGCGCTCGCGTCGGCCCTTGCCCGATTTCGCCGCGTACAGCGCGGCGTCCGCCTGGCGCAGCAGCAGGTCGGCGTCCTCGCCGTCGCCCGGGTACAGCGCCACGCCCATGCTCATGCCGACTTCGGCGCGCAGGCCGCCGCCGAGCTCGAACGGCTGCTCGACCGCGCGGTGCAGCCGGGCCAGGATCGCGCCGAGCTGCTGGCGCGGGTGCAGCGCGTCGAGATCGTCGAGCACGAGCACGAACTCATCGCCGCCGAGCCGGGCGAGCAGGTCGGCTTCGCGCAGCTGGGCTTGCAGACGTTGCGCCAGGTCCTGCAGCAGGCGGTCGCCGGCGGCGTGGCCGTAGTTGTCGTTGACCGGCTTGAAGTCGTCGAGGTCGAGCACGCCGATCGCGATCTGGTGGCCGCTGCGCCGGGCGCGCGCGATCGCGCGCGGCAGATGCTGGTCGAGCGCGAGCCGGTTGGCCAGCCCGGTCAGCGCGTCGTGGCGCGCCAGATGGGCCTGCTCCGATTCGCGCGTCTGCAGCAGCTGCTTGAGGTCGATCTCGGTCAGTGCCTGGCCGATCAGCTCGGCGGTGCGCAGCAGCGTGTTCTGCACGATCTCGTCGAGGTCGGCGCCGTCGGCGGCCACCAGCACCAGCAGACCCCACAGCCGCTCCGAGCGCCGGATCGGCAGCGTGATCGCCTCCGGGCTCATCTCGGGCAGCGCAAACATCGACCACGGTTTGATCAGCGGCGATTCGGGGTCGCTCTCGATCGCCTTGGCCTCGCTGTTCCAGGCCCGCGCCAGCGCACTGTGCGGCGCCTGGTGCAGATTCAGCGGCGTCGCCGCGAGCGTGGCCAGCGCCTCGCCGCCGGCGGCCAGTGCGTGCACCGTGCCGTCGGCGTCGGGCTGGCCGATCCAGGCCGCGATGAACAGGCCGCCTTCGAGCAGCCGGGTGCACGCGGTGACGAGCAGGTCCTGCTCGTTGCGCGACGCGATCAGCACGTCGATCTGCGAAAACACCGTGCGCATCAGCTCGCCCTGGCGTTCGTGCGCGCGCAGCGCCTCGCGCTGCGCGCCGATCAGGTCGAGGCGCTCGAGGCCACGGCTGATGTCGGCGGCGGCGTCGCCGACCATCGCCCGGAAACTGTCGTCGAACTCGATCGGGTCGCCCCAGTACAAGGACAGGATCGCGTCCTGGCGGTCATGACGCCGGATCGGCAGCGCCGCGCTGGCGCGCAGGCCGTGCCGCGCGGCGCGCGCCTCCCACGTCTGCCCGTGGGCGCCGAAGTCGGGGTTGAACTGCGCGAGGCCGCTGCGCCACGCGGCGCCAAACGGGCCTCGCCCCGAGGGCAGCAGCGCGTCGATCGAGATGTCGACGCCGTCGAGATAGTCGACCGCGCCGGCGGCGGCGAGCACTTCGCAGCGCCCTTGCGCGTCGGGCCGGCCGATCCAGGCCAGGCGCACGTCGGACAAGCCGATCGCGGCGTCGCAGATCGCCTGCAGCAGGTCGTGCTCGCTGCTCGAACCGGCGATCAGCTCGTTGCTCTTGGCGCGGAAGGCCTGGAACGCCGACGCGCGTTCCAGCCTGTGCATCGCGTCGCGGCGCTGGCGCTCGAGCCCGCGCAGCCGCCGTGTCGCCACCCAGATCAACGCCGCGCCGACGGCGCTGAGCAGCAACAGCAGCGCCGCGTACGGCAGCAGCTCGCGCAGCCATTGCCGCAGCAGCACGGCGCGTGGCACCGCGATGGACACGGTGTCGGGCAGGCCGTCGACTTTGGCCGTCACGCTGATCGCGGCGGCACCGGCGTGTTGTTGCGCCGCGGCCGGGTAGGCGTATTGCGCGCTGCCGTCGGCGCGGCGCAGCACCAGGCTGGCCATCGGGTAGGCCGCGTGCAGTTCAGGCAGCAGGGCGGCGTCGCGCTGCAGGTGCACCGCGGCCAGCCACTGCGCCTGGCCGAGCGGCGGCGTCAGCCGCTGCAGCGCCGCGCCGAGCATGGCGCCGGCCGGCCCCGGCGCCGGCGGCGCGATGCACGCTGACTGCGCGCCGGGACACGCGCTCCACGCCTGGCGCAGCGATGCGGGAAGTTGCGTCTGTCGCGCCGGGTAGAGCAGCGCCGGGCCGTTCACGTGCAGCACCCGACCCTGCGCGTCGAGCAGCACCAGATTGCGTTGCTGCGGCCACTGCCGCAGTGCGCGCGCGAGCAGCGCGCCGCTGTGCTGCGGCGAGCCCTGCAGTTGGGTCGCAATCTCGCTCAGGTGACGCTCGCGCGAGTTCGCCAGCTGCGCATAGCTGCGCGCGTAGACGCGTGCGTACGAGCGCAGCACGATCTGCGCGCGCTGGCGCGTGTCCTGCCAGCGGCTCCAGCCGATCACCGCGCCCATCGACAGCACCAGCAGCACGCCGCCGGCCGCGATCCGTGCCATCACCCGCGAAGCGTCGTCGCGGGCGGCAGGCGCGTGCAGGGTCAGGGGCGGGAGCGGCATCGAGGCGTGGGGCGGACCTTGTGCGCGCCCCCGCTGCTTGGTGGGCGCGCAATCCCGCCATTTTGCCCCGATTTAGCCGCGCTGTTCCACAGTTTGAAACCGCGCCGGGCTGTTTCCGGCTCCTGCGCGGGCTGACCCCCCCTGTTCGCAGGGGGCCATCAATGGAAGCTGAACGTCGGCGACGCGCCGTAGAGCTGCGTGTACGCCGACGTGTAGTCGCTCTGCACGGTCGGCAGCGCCGACGCGTTCCATGTCAGCAGATTGTTGCCGTTCGGGTCGTCGACCGAACCCGGACCGCTGACCAGGTATTGCTGCACTGCGCGCAGCGCTTTGTCGTAGGCGTCGCCGGATTGCGGCGCGGCGTTGATGCTGAGGCTGCCGAGCTGGAACTGGCCGGCCACGTCGGCCGACGCGGCCGCGTAGTTCGCCGCGTTCAGCCCGCCGGACAGCGCCTGCGACTTCACGGTCGCGATCGTCGTCAACGGCGTGACCACGGCCGTGACGGTGCCGCCGCCGCCGATGTCGGCGATCGCCTGCAGGCTGGAATTGGTGCTGCTGACGTTGGGCAGCGGTGTGTTGGTTGCCGTCGCGATGTTGGTGTAGTTGCCGGCCGAGACCTGGATCAGCACCGGGCCATAGAAGCTGCTCAGGTCGATCGAGAAGTTGCCGTTGACGTCGGTCGGCACGCAGCCGTTGGTCAGCAGCGTGCCGGTGTTGCTCCACGGCACCACGGTGGTGTTGAGCGGATTGCCCTGGCCGTTGACCAGCGCGTAGACGCAGACGTTGCCGATACCGCCGTCGTAGACCGGGACGCCGGCGCTCATCAGCACCTGGCCGCTGAGGATCGAGCCGTTGTATTGGCTGCTGCCGCCGCCGCAGGCGGCCAGCAGCAGCGGCAGGGCGAGCACGGCGCCGAAGCCGGCGCGGCGGAAATGGCGAGGCATCTGGGGGTCTCCAGGCTGGATGCGGCAGGACGTTTCAGTGCACGACGCGGTCGTCGCTTTCAACGAACAGTTCGTCGAGGATCAGCGCATCGGGTTCTTCGTTCAGGCGCCAGAACACCATCAACACGATCGTCTTGAGCTGCTCGAGCGGAAGCTGCTTGATGCCGGTGGCGACGGCGCGCTCGACGACCAGCTCGCGCAACTGCGGCTTGAGCGTTCCGGCCGATTCGAGAAAATTCAGGTAGCCGATCGCGTCGACGCCGAGGCAGTCGAGTTCGTCGGCCGCATACAACCTGATCGAGTCGCCGCGCGCGGCGGCCAGCGCGTGCGCGGCGTCGGCGGCGCGCTCCAGGCCCTGCAGCCAGTCGAGCGCGTCGCTGATTTCGTCGGTCTCGAACCCCGCGGCGCTGAGCTTGCGCGACAGCTGCCCCGGCTCCGGACACGCTTCCGGATGCCAGTAGGTCTCGTAGACGTAGATCAGGACATCGAACATGGCGCCATTCTATGCGGAAGGCATGCGCCGGAAGCGCCCATGGTCGGTGCGCAGCACGCGACCCTGCAGCTCGAGCTCGAGCAGTTGTTCGCCGAGCCAGCGCAGGTCGCGCCCGCTGTGTGCGGCGAGTTCGTCGAGACCCAGCTCGCCGTCGGCCAGCAGATCGAGCAGCTCGTGTGCCGGCGCGGCGTCGGCGGTCGCGGGCCAGCCGAACGCGGCGAGCACGTCGGCCACGCCTTCGACCAGCGCGGCGCCGTCGCGCAGCAGCCGGTGGCAGCCGCGCGCCAGCGGGTTGTGGATCGAGCCGGGCACCGCGAGCACGTCACGCCCCTGTTCGGCCGCCAGCCGCGCGGTGATCAGTGAGCCCGACTGCAGCGCAGCTTCGGTCACCAGCACGCCGCGGCTCAGCCCGCTGATGATGCGGTTGCGGCGCGGGAAATGCTCGCGGCGCGCGGTGCTGCCGAGTTCGAACTCGCTGAGCAGCAAACCATGCCCGGCGATCGCATGCGCCAGTGCGCGGTGCGCCGCCGGGTAGACACGGTCGCAGCCGGTGCCCAGCACCGCGATGGTCGAGCCGGCGCCGGGCAGGTGAGCGGCCTGCAGCGCACCGCGGTGCGCCGCCGCGTCGATGCCTTTCGCCATGCCCGAGACCAGCGTGACGCCGGCGGCGGCCAGCGCGGCAGCCATCGCCTGCGCGTCGAGCGCGCCTTGCGCGCTCGGGTTGCGGCTGCCGACCAGCGCCAGCAGGCGTGGCGCGGCGAGCAGCTCGACCTTGCCGCTGGCGTAGAGCAGCGGCGGTGGGTCGGGGATTTGCAACAGCTGCGGCGGATAACGCGGGTCGGCCAGCGTCAACAGGGTATGCGCCGGATTGGCAAGCCAGTCGCTGGCGCGCGCGAGCCGCGCGTGATGCGCGGCGTCCGGCGGCGCGCGCAGCGCCTGCGCCGTGGCGTGCGGCACGACGCGCGCCAGCGCTTCAACCGTTTGCGCCAGCACCTGCGCCGGCAGGCCGAACGCGCGCAGCAGCGCCAGCGCGCCGGTGCTGCCCAAACCCGGTGCGTGGGCCAGGCGCAGCCAGTCGGCCAGCTCGGCGCGCGGCAGCGCGGGCGCGGGCGCGAGTTGCACGTCGCCCCCGCTGCGCCGCGTCAGGGCTGCGCGACGGTGTCGCCCGCGACGACTTCGTGCGTGGCGTCGAGTACCAGCGCGTAGGACACGTCGCGGAAGGTGCGGAACACCATCAGCAACCCGCTGCGCTGGGCCGGCAGCTCGATCGGCGCCGGCTTCGCCAGCGTGGTGTCGTCGACCTCGCGCGTTGGGCTGCTGATCGCCAGCACGTCGCCGCGCTCGACGCCTTGCGCGTGGCCGCGGTCGATGACGACGACGCCATTGCGACCGGCCATCGAGATGTCGCCGTAGACCGCCAGGATGGTCCCCGAGATGGCGTGTGCCGGAGCGTGCGGCGTGAAATCGAGGTGCTGGCGCGGTGGCTCGGCGATCAGCCGATCGCCGACTTCGATGTCGCGCACCATGTCGTGCACTTCGACGGTGGCCACCGCGTCCTTGCCCTGGGCAGCATGCACCAGCCGCACGCTGCCCAGATAGCGCGACTGCCAGGCGATGATGTGTTCGCTGCCGGGCTCGTGCAAGGGCTGCGCCGGGCGATAGACGTCGAAGCGGGTCGCGTCGCCGAGATCGCCGCGCACGAAGGCGGTCTGCCCCGGCGCCAGCATCATCTGTCCCGGTTGCAGCGCGACGATGCGCGGCGACCGCGCGAGCTGGTCGGGCTCGATGATCAGCGCGCGCGTCAGGAACGAGCCGATGACCAGCGGATCGAGCGTCGGAATCCCAGCCGGCGGCAGCGGTTCGACGCGCACTCCGGGCTCCAGGCGCACCGTCGGCAGGCCGCTGCCGGCCTCGCTGCTCAGCCAGGCGCGACCCGCCTCGACGTGCAGCAGCAGCACCTGGCCGGGAAAGATCCAGTGCGGGTTGCGGATCTGCGCCAGGTTCATGCCCCACAGTTCGGGCCAGTTCCACGGCCGGCGCAAGTACATCCCCGACAGCTTCCACAGCGTGTCGCCGCGGCGCACCGTGTAGCGCTGCGGCGCGCCGGCGGCGAGTTCGCTGACCGGGACGCCGCGTTGCGCGGCGGCCTCGGCGCGTGCGCGCTGCTGCGGCGCCACCGGGTAGTTCGGCAGCCCGTGCAGCGCCGGCGCCGACGCGGCCGGCGCCAGCGGCGCGGCGCCAGCCGATGCGCACAGCCACAGGCCGGCGGCTGCGGCGAGGTGGAATCGCTTGAATTGCATGAATCGGCCCCCGGGAAGAAAATATCGACCTGTTCGCCAAGCGTGCGCGCCAGGCGTGCACGCTTGCAATCCACGAGTGGCGCCCCATCTGTCGAAGCGCCGCAAGCGCCGATCGGCGCCTGCCGGCGGTCACCGGGGCGACCCGGCGGCGGCGCGGCAGACTTCGCGGACTTGTTACATTGTCGCGACAAGGTCGCGTCGTCGCAACGAAAAGCGCAGATCGCCGAAAACCGCAGTTGCATGGATGCCGCGCCTCTCGCGCGGCGGCGGCATGATTCAGGAGTTCACGATGTCCCGATTGACCATATTGCAATACCCCGACCCGAGGCTGCACAAGGTGGCCGCCGAGGTCGCCGTGGTCGACGCTCGGGTGCGCGCGATCATCACCGACATGTTCGAGACGATGTACGAGGCCAAGGGGGTCGGGCTGGCCGCCACCCAGGTCGACGTGCACGAGCGCATCATCGTCGCCGACGTGTCCGAAGAGCGCGACGAGCCGCTGGTGCTGATCAACCCCGAAATCGTCGAGCGCAGCGTCGAATGCAAGGAGTGGGAGGAAGGCTGCCTGTCGCTGCCGGGTATCTACGACAAGGTCGAGCGCCCGGACCGCGTTCGCGTGCGCGCGCTCGACGCGCAGGGGCAACCGTTCGAGCTCGACGCCGAAGGGCTGCTCGCGGTGTGCCTGCAGCATGAAATGGACCATCTGCTCGGCAAGGTGTTCGTCGACTACCTGTCGCCGCTGAAGCGCAAGCGCATCAAGTCGAAGATGCTCAAGCGGCAGCGCGAAGCGGCCGAAGCCGCCTGAGCGAAGCGCGATGCCCGAGCGCCTGCGCGTTGCCTTTGCCGGAACCCCGGAATTCGCCGCGGTCGCGTTGCGTGAGCTGCTCGCGCGTGGCTTCGACGTGCCGCTGGTGCTGAGCCAGCCCGATCGGCCTGCCGGTCGCGGCATGCGCCTGCTGCCCAGCGCGGTCAAGCAGGTCGCGCTGCAGCACGGGCTGGCGCTGGCGCAGCCGCGCAGCCTGCGCCTCGACGGGCGCTGGGCCGACGACGCGGCGGCCGCGCGCGACGCCTTGCGCGCGGCGGCGCCCGACGTGCTGGTGGTCGCCGCCTACGGCCTGCTGCTGCCGGGCTGGGTGCTCGAGCTGCCGCGGCTGGGCTGCGTCAACATCCATGCGTCCTTGCTGCCGCGCTGGCGCGGCGCGGCGCCGATCCAGCGCGCGATCGCCGCCGGAGACGCGCAGAGCGGGGTCAGCATCATGCGCATGGATGCCGGCCTGGACACCGGTCCGGTGTACCGGATGCAGGAAATTGACCTTGCCGTCGACGAAACTGCGGCGACCTTGCACGATCGCCTTGCGGCGCTCGGTGCCGAGACGCTGCTGCCGGTGCTCGACGACCTCGCTGCCGGCGTCGCCGAACCGACCGCGCAGCCCAACGAGGGCATCTGCTACGCAGCCAAGATCGACAAGCGCGAGACCTGGCTCGACTGGAACGAGCCGGCGCTGCAGCTCGAGCGCCGGGTGCGCGCGCTGCTGCCGCAGCCGGCGGCGCACGCGCGCACCGCGGCGCTGCAGTTCAAGGTGCACGGCGCGCGCGTCGGGCGTGCCGGTGCCGCGGCTGACCCCGGCACCGTGCTCGCGCTCGGCGCCGACGGCGTCGAAGTGGCCTGTGGCGACGGCAGTTTGTGGCTGACGCGGCTGCAACGCCCGGGCGGTCGCCCGCTGGCCGCCGCCGAACTGCTGCGCAGCACGCCGCTCGAGGTCGGTGAGCGCTTCGTCAGCGGCGTGCCCGACTGAGCGACAAAACCCCGTTGTCGACTTGAACTTTCGATCTGCGCCACAATCTGAGCTAAACGTATCTAAATGTTAATCTCGCGCGGCCCCGGCGCCGCGCGACTTCGACGCAGGAGTTCACGATGGGCAATTTGCTGAAAACCGCGGTCTTGATGGCGGCGATCACCGCGCTGTTCGTCGCGCTGGGCGCGTTGCTCGGCGGCCGCCAGGGCATGATGCTGGCGCTGATGTTCGCGCTGGTCGGCAACGCATTCAGCTACTGGTTCTCCGATTCGCTGGTGCTGCGCATGTACCACGCGCGCGAAGTCGACGCGCGCAGCGCGCCCCAGTACTACGCGCTGGTGCAGCAGCTCGCGCAGCGCGCCGGCATGCCGATGCCGCGCGTCTACCTGATCGACGAGGATGCGCCGAACGCCTTCGCCACCGGCCGCAACCCCGAGCACGCCGCGGTGGCGGCGACCACGGGGCTGCTGCGCGTGCTCGACGCCAGCCAGCTGCGCGGCGTGATGGCGCACGAGCTCAGCCACGTGCGCCATCGCGACATCCTGATCTCGACCATCGGCGCGACGATGGCCGGGGCGATCTCGGCGCTGGCCAACTTCGCGCTGTTCTTCGGCGGACGCGACGAGAACGGTCGCGCGGTCAATCCGATCGCCGGCATCGCGCTGGCGCTGCTGGCGCCGCTGGCCGCCGGCCTGATCCAGATGGCGATTTCACGCGCGCGCGAATTCGAGGCCGATCGCGGCGCCGCCGAGCTGACCGGCGATCCGCTGGCGCTGGCCGGCGCCTTGCGCCGCATCGAGGCCATCGCGCAGCACGGCCTGCCGTTCGCCGCCGCCGAGGAGCACCCGGCGACCGCGCAGATGATGATCGTCAACCCGCTGCTCGGCGGCGGCATCGCGCGGCTGTTCTCGACCCACCCGTCGACCGACGAGCGCGTCGCCGCGCTGACGCGGCTGGCGCAGTACGGGTCGCGGTAAAAGAGGCCCCCAGGGCCGGGCTGCGCCCGGGGGGGCAGCGGCTCAGCGCCGGCCCGGCGACAATCCCTCGAGCGCGCTGTCGATGATCATGCCGGCGCCGCTGTACAGCAGCGAGCCGATCAGCGCGGCGCCGAAGCTGCGCACGTGGAAGCCGTCGCTCAGGCCCGACGCGAGGTCGAACACCGCGGCGTTGACGATGAACAGGAACAGGCCGAGCGTCAGCAGCGTGATCGGCAGCGTCAGCACGACCAGCAGCGGCCGCACCAGCGCGTTGAGCAGGCCGATGATCAGCGCGGCCCACAGCGCCGCGCCGAAGCCGGCGACTTCGACGCCGCTGTACAGATAGGCCACCGCCATCAGCGCCGTCGCCGACAGCAACCATTTGATCAGCAGCTTGATCATCGCCTCTCCTCCTTGCGCGTTCAGCAGTCCTCGTCGCCGATGCGTCGCGCCAGCTCGGCGGCCTTGCCGGTGTAGCCGGCCGGCGTCAGCGCCAGCAGCCTGGCCTTGTCGGCCGCGGGCAGCGGCAGCGTGCCGATGAACTCGCGCATCGATTCGCGTGTGATCGCCTTGCCGCGCGTGAGTTCCTTCAGCTGCTCGTAGGGGCTGGGCAGCCCGTAGCGGCGCATCACCGTCTGCACCGGCTCGGCCAGCACTTCCCACGCCGCGTCGAGGTCGGCGGCCAGCGCCGCCAGGTTGGGCTCGAGCTTGTCGAGGCCGCGCTGCAGGCTGTCGTAGGCCAGCAGCCCGTAGCCCAGCGCCACGCCCATATTGCGCAGCACCGTCGAATCGGTGAGGTCGCGCTGGAAGCGCGACACCGGCAGCTTGTCGCTGAGGTGGCGCAGCAGCGCGTTGGCCAGCCCGAGGTTGCCTTCGGAGTTCTCGAAGTCGATCGGGTTGACCTTGTGCGGCATCGTCGACGAGCCGATTTCGCCGGCCTTGGTGCGCTGCTTGAAATAGCCCAGCGAGATGTAGCCCCAGACGTCGCGGTTGAGGTCGAGCAGCACGGTGTTGAGGCGCGCCACCGCGTCGAACAGCTCGGCCATCGCGTCGTGCGGCTCGATCTGGATCGTGTACGGGTTGAAGCGCAGCCCCAGGCGCTGCTCGACGACGCCGCGCGCCAGCGCTTCCCAGTCGACGTCGGGATAGGCGGCCAGGTGCGCGTTGTAGTTGCCCACCGCGCCGTTCATCTTCGCGCTGAGCTCGACCGCGGCGAGCGCGTCGATCGCGCGCTGCAGCCGCGCGGCGACGTTGCCCATTTCCTTGCCCAGCGTGGTCGGGCTGGCGGTCTGGCCGTGGGTGCGCGACAGCATCGGCGCGTCGGCCAGCTCGCGCGCCAGCCGCTTGAGCCGCGCCAGCACCGCGCGCAGCGTCGGCAACAGCACCTGCTCGCGCGCGCCGCCGAGCATCAGCCCGTGCGCGGTGTTGTTGATGTCTTCCGAGGTGCAGGCGAAATGGACGAATTCGCTGCTGCGCGCGAGTTCGGGCCACGCTCCCAGCCGCTCCTTGATCCAGTACTCGACGGCCTTGACGTCGTGGTTGGTCACGCGTTCGATGGCCTTGATCGCCTGCGCGTCGGCTTCGCTGAACGCGGTCGCGATGCCGCGCAACTCGGCCTGCAGCGCCGCGTCGATCGGCGCCAGCTCGGGCAGGCCGGCCTGCGACAGCGCGATCAGCCATTCGATCTCGACCTGCACGCGGCAGCGCATCAGCGCGGCTTCGGACAGGTGCGGGCGCAGCGCGTCGAGCTTGCCGGCGTAGCGGCCGTCGAGCGGGGACAGGGCCGACAGCGGGGTCGGCGTGGCGGGAAGGGTCGGCGTGTTCATCCCGCCATTGTAGGAACTGCGCAATCGGTCACGGCGCTGAGTGGCTGCGCGATCTATACTGCCGTGCCGAATTCGACGCGTATGGTCATGAAACTCATCGGATCGCTCACCAGTCCCTACGTCCGCAAGGTGCGCATCGTGCTGGCGGAAAAAAAGATCGAATACAAGTTCGTCGAGGAAAACGTCTGGGGGCCCGACACGCGCATCCATGACGTCAACCCGCTGGGCAAGGTGCCGTGCCTGGTGATGGAGGACGGCAGCGCGATCTACGATTCGCGCGTCATCGTCGAATACCTCGACACGCTGACCCCGGTGGGCAAGCTGATTCCGGGCAGCGGGCGCGAACGCGCCGAAGTGCGCACCTGGGAGGCGCTGGCCGACGGCACGATGGACGCCGCGGCGACCGCGCGCCTGGAGCAGACCTGGCCGCAGCGCGCGCCCGAGCAGCGCAGCCAGCCTTGGGTCGACCGCCAGCTGGGCAAGATCCACGCGGCGCTGAAGGCGATGTCGGTCGGGCTCGGCGAATCGAACTGGTTGTGCGGCACCCACTTGACGCTGGCCGACATCGCGGTCGGCGCCGCGCTGGGCTACGTCGACTTCCGCAACCCCGAAATCGACTGGCGCGGCGACTACCCGAATCTGAACAAGCTGTACGAGCGCCTGATGCAGCGCGCGTCGTTCCGCGACACCGCGCCGCCGCAGGTTTGAGCGCGACGCGGCGCCGTCAGCGCGGCGCGGGGTCGTCGCGCTGCGCGACGCGCCGCGCCAGTCCGAGCAGCGCGTGGCGCGCCGCCGCGCTGCGCACCGCGGCGCGATCGCCGTCGAACACGCGGCATTCGGCGTCGACGCACGCACCTTGCTCGTCCGCCCAGGCCCAGCCGAACCAGACCAGCCCGACCGGTTTGTCGGCGCTGCCGCCGTCGGGGCCGGCGATGCCGGTGATGGCCAGCGTCGCCTGCACCGGCGCGGCGCGCAGCAAGCCGGCGGCCATCGCCCGTGCGACCTCCTCGCTGACCGCGCCGCAGCGCTGCAGCAGCGCGTCGTCGACGCTTAGCAGTTCGCGCTTGGCGCGGTTGCTGTAGGTCACGACACCGCGTTCGAACCACAGGCTGGAGCCGGGCAGCGCAGTGATCGCGGCCGCCGCGAGGCCGCCGGTGCACGATTCGGCGCAGCCGACCATCCACGCCGCCGGCAGTGCGTCGCGCAGCGCGCCAGCGGCGTCGCGCAGGGTGTCGAAGTCCTCAGCCACGATGCGTCCACCAGGCCGCGCCGAGCAGCGCGCCGAACATCACCGCCAGCGTCAGCCCGGCAGCGACCAGGTCGTCGACCATGATGCCCAGGCCGCCCTTGACGTGGCGGTCGGCCCAGCCGACCGGGCCGCGCTTGACCGCGTCGAACACCCGGAACAGCGCGAAACCCAGCGCCTGCATCCACCACGCCGCCGGCACGCCCGGAGCCGGCTGCAGCAGCCACAGCACCAGCCAGATCGCGACGATCTCGTCCCATACCACCGGCGACGGGTCGTCGGTGCCGAGCGCGCGCGCCGCGCGGCCGCAGATCCAGATGCCGCCGGTGAACGCGACGAACAGCCACAGGCCCCACAACGGCGGCGGCAGCACGCGCACCAGCAGCCAGTAGCCGGCCCAGCCGACCAATGTGCCGAAGGTGCCGGGCGCGCGCGGCGCGAGCCCGGAGCCCAGGCCCAGCGCGAGCAGGTGCAGCGGGTCGCGCAGCGCGAAGCGCCAGTCGGCGCGTACGGGTCGGTTCATGGTCGGCGGAAGTGGTCGAAACTCGCGTAGGTATCGTGCAGCGCCGCGCCCGCCGCGTCGCGCAGCCGCAGCCCTGGTGCCGCGTCGATGCGCCCGATGCACGCCACCGGCGTGGCCGCCGCGTCGGCCGCGCGCAGCACCGCGTCGCGCGCGTCGGCCGGCGCGGTGAACAGCAGTTCGTAGTCGTCGCCGCCGGCGAGCTGGCAGTCGCGGCGCCGTGCGCTCGGTTGCGCCGCCAGTGGCGCCGACGCCGGAATCGCGTCGACGTCGACTTCGGCGCCGACGCCGCTGGCGCGCAGCAGGTGGCCGAGGTCGCCGAGCAGGCCGTCGGAAACGTCGATCGCGGCGTGGGCGACGCCGCGCAGCGCCAGCCCCAGCGCGACGCGCGGCGTCGGCCGCTCGAGCCGCGCGCGCAGCGCGGCGTCGAAGCCGGCGATGCGCCACTCGCCGCGCAACTGGCCCAAGGCCAGCCGCGCGTCGCCGGGTGTGCCCGACACCCACAGCTGGTCGCCGGCGCGCGCCGCGTCGCGGCGCAGCGCCTGGCCCGCGGGCAGCTGGCCGAGCACCGTGATGCACAGATTGCGCGGGCCGCGCGTGGTGTCGCCGCCGACCAGTTCGATGCCGTGCGCGTCGGCCAGCGCGAACATGCCGGCGCTGAACGCGGCCAGCCACGACGCGTCGGCGTCGGGCAGCGCCAGCGCGAGCAGGAAGGCCCACGGCTGCGCGCCCATCGCGGCGAGGTCCGACAGGTTGACCGCCAGCGCCTTGTGGCCCAGCGCTTGCGGGTCGGTGCCGGCGAAGAAGTGGCGGCCCTCGACCAGCATGTCGGCGGCCACCGCCAGTTGCATGCCGGCCCCCGGCGCCAGCAGCGCGCAGTCGTCGCCGACGCCGAGCACCGCGCCGCGCGCGGGACGCGTGAAATAGCGTGCGATCAGATCGAATTCACCGCTGGGCTGGTCCATCGGCGCTATTGTCGCGCGCCGGCGGAGATCAGGGGGGCTTGCCCTTGCGGCGAGCGCGTCGGGCGCGGTGCGCACGAGCCAGCCCACTCCGAACGGTCGGCGGCCTAGAATCGATCCTCCCGCCGACGATGCACTGAGCTTGCTCGCGGCCGATACGAACCCGCAGCTTCATTGCCTGGAGAGCACCATGTCGACTCCCGACGCCAAAGCCGAATTGCGCCGTGCCGCGCTCGAATATCACGAGTTTCCGCTGCCGGGCAAGATCAGCGTGGCGCCGACCAAGCAGCTGAGCAACCAGCGCGACCTGGCGCTGGCGTATTCGCCGGGGGTGGCCGCGGCCTGCGAGGAAATCGTCGCCGATCCGCGCCACGCCGCGCGCTTCACCGCGCGCAGCAACCTGGTCGGCGTCGTCACCAACGGCACCGCGGTGCTCGGGCTGGGCGACATCGGCCCGCTGGCGGCCAAGCCGGTGATGGAAGGCAAGGCGGTGCTGTTCAAGAAGTTCGCCAACATCGACGTGTTCGACATCGAGGTCAGCGAGAAGGACCCGGCCAAACTGATCGAGATCGTCGCCGCGCTCGAGCCGACCTTCGGCGGCATCAACCTCGAGGACATCAAGGCGCCCGAATGCTTCCGCGTCGAGCGCGAACTGCGCGCGCGGATGAAGATCCCGGTGTTCCACGACGACCAGCACGGCACCGCGATCATCGTCGGCGCCGCAGTGCTCAACGGGCTGAAGGTGGTCGGCAAGGACATCGGCCGCGTCAAGCTGGTCTGCTCGGGCGCCGGCGCCGCGGCGCTGGCCTGCCTGCGCCTGCTCGAGGAGCTCGGGCTGCCGCGCGAGCACATCTGGGTGGCCGACCTCGGCGGCGTCGTGTTCGACGGCCGTACCGAGCTGATGGATCCGGACAAGGCGCGCTACGCCCAGGTCACCGACGCGCGCACGCTGGGCGAGATCATCGGCGACGCCGACGTGTTCCTCGGCCTGTCGGCCGGCGGCGTGCTGAAGCCCGAGATGGTCGCGCGCATGGCGCCGCGGCCGCTGATCCTGGCGCTGGCCAACCCGACCCCGGAAATCCTGCCCGAGGAAGTCAAGGCGGTGCGCGACGACGCGGTGATCGCCACCGGCCGCTCGGACTATCCGAACCAGGTCAACAACGTCCTTTGCTTCCCGTACATCTTCCGCGGCGCGCTCGATTGCGGCGCGACGACCATCACCACCGCCATGGAGATCGCGACGGTGCGCGCGATCGCCGAGTTGGCGCAGATCGAGCAGAGCGACGTCGTCGCCGCGGCCTACGGTGGTCAGGAGCTGGCGTTCGGCCCCGAATACCTGATCCCGAAGCCGTTCGACCCGCGGCTGATCCTGCACATCGCGCCGGCGGTGGCGCAGGCCGCGGTGGCCAGCGGCGTGGCCGCGCGCCCGATCGCCGACCTCGACGCCTACCGCGAGCAGCTGCAGCAGTTCGTCTACCAGTCGGGGGCGATGATGCGCCCGGTGTTCACGTTCGCGCGGCGCGCGCAGGCCAAGCGCATCGCCTACGCCGAGGGCGAGGACGAGCGCGTGCTGCGCGCGGTGCGCGTCGTCGTCGACGAGCAGCTGGCGCGCCCGATCCTGGTCGGCCGCCCGGCGGTGATCGCGCAGCGCATCGAGCGCTTCGGGCTGCGCCTGCGCGAGGGGCAGGACTACGAGGTCGTCAACACCGAGTACGACGAGCGCTACCGCGACTACTGGCAGACCTACCAGCAGCTGGCCGGGCGCAAGGGCGTGACGCCGTCGTTCGCGAAAATCGAGATGCGCCGCCGGCTGACGCTGATCTCGAGCATGATGGTGCACAAGGGCGACGCCGACGGGCTGATCTGCGGCACCTGGGGCAACACCCAGCTGCACCTGCACTACATCGACATGGTCATCGGCCGCCGCCCCGGCGCCAAGGTCTACGCGGCGATGAACGGGCTGCTGCTGCCCGGGCGCCAGGTGATGCTGGTCGACACCCACGTCAACGTCGACCCCAGCGCCGACGACGTCGCGGAGATCACGCTGATGGCGGCCGAGGAAATGCGCCGCCTCGGCCTGATTCCGAAGGTCGCGTTGCTGTCGCATTCGAATTTCGGCTCCAGCCAGGCGCCGAGCGCGGTGAAGATGCGCGAAGCGCTCGAGATCCTGCACGAGCGCGCCCCGGACCTCGAGGTCGACGGCGAAATGCACGGCGACTGCGCGTTCGATCCGAGCCTGCGCACCAGCCTGATGCCGCAGACCACGCTGTCCGGCGAGGCCAACCTGCTGGTGTTCCCGAACCTGGACTCGGCCAATATCGCGTACAACCTGCTGAAAACCGCCGCCAGCAACAACGTCGCGATCGGCCCGATCCTGCTCGGCGCGGCGCGGCCGGCCAACATCCTGACCGCGTCGAGCACGGTGCGCCGCATCGTCAACATGACCGCGCTGACCGTGATGGACGCCAACCTGGCGCGCTGACGCGCACCGCCGCGCCGCCGCAACGTCGCCCTGTGGCGGGCGGCGGGGCCGGCTGAGAGCCTGTTTTTGAGGCTCACCCAAGGAAGTGTCTACTCACTTCCGTAGGGTGCTGCTGCCCAAAAAATAGGCGAAAAACTTGCTTTCGGGCCCTCTTTCCAATACGCTATCGTCTGGTGGCGCGGCGCCGTGCGCCCTGGCGTTTCACCGAGTCGGGGCAAGGCTGAGTGGTTCCTGGGCAAGGCACGGCAGTCGCGCGGCGACCCGCAGTTCCATTGCAGAGAACCGTTGCCGTGTTCCGGCTCTTCGCCCGCATCGAACAACAATATTTCAAGCCAGGGCTTTCGACCGGATGGATCGCCGCGCTGTTCATGGGCTTGCTGCTTTGCGGTGCCGACGCCGCGGCAGCTGCGCGATCGATCGCGGTGGCGTCATTGCCGCCGCAGGCGCGCCGAGTGCTGGGTCAGATTGCGCACGGCGGGCCCTGGATTTCGCCGAAGGACGGCATCGTATTCGGCAACTACGAACGCCAGTTGCCGAGGAAGCCGCGCGGCTACTACCGCGAATACACGGTGCCGACCCCGGGGCTGCGCCATCGCGGTGCACGAAGAATCGTTTGCGGGGGGCCGGTGCGGCTCCCCGATATTTGCTATTACTCCGATGATCACTACGCAAGTTTCACAGCCATCAGCCGCTGAGGCAGAGGAAGGCGTTAACTTGAAAACGCTGCGACCGAATATCGTCCAGTCGATTCGAGCTTTTCGCGTTCCAGCCTTGCTCGCCGCCGCGCAGGAAGCGCAGCAACATTTCCTCTACGCCAACCTGTCCGAGGCGACGACCAAGCAGGAGGTGCTCGAAACCATCGCGCGCAGCTTCCTGTTCCCGAAGCATTTCGGCAAGAACTTCGACGCGCTGCGCGACTGCCTGACCGACATGATCGCGTCGGCCGGCCCGCAGCCCGGCTTCGTCATCGTGCTCGAGCAACTGCCGATGACCCAGCGCTTCGACAAGGAAGCGCGCGAGACGCTGCTCGACGTGTTCCGCGATTCGGCCGACTTCTGGTACGAGCAGGGGGTCGAGTTCAGGGTCTTCTATTCTTTTCTGTGACCCGCACGCCTGCCCGGGAGGCGTTGCGGGGTGAAGCAGTACCGGGTTTGATGCGCTTCGGCGGCACGCAGCGCGTGCGCTGCGCGCCGTGGTACGGCGCCTGGTTGGGCGAGGCGGCCTGACGCGCAGTGCGGCGCCGGCGGCGGTGTTCAGCCGGCCAGCTCGAGCGCCAGCGTCGCGTATTCGTCGACGCTCACTTCCTCGGCGCGACGTTGCAGGTCGAAGCGCCCGGCGTAGCCGCGTGCCTGCAGCCAGGGCCCAAGCGCATGGCGCAGCAGCTTGCGCCGTTGCGCGAACGCTGCCGCGGTGAGCTGCTGCAGCAGCGCCGCGTCGACGCCGCGCAGCGCGTCGGGCGTGCGGGGGCGCATGCGCACCACCGCCGAATCGACGCGCGGCGGCGGCGAGAACGCCTGCGGCGGCACGTCGAACAGCGAGTCCATCGCGTAGCGCCACTGCAGCAGCACCGACAGGCGCCCATAGGCGGCGCAGGCCGGCGGTGCGGTCATCCGGTCGACCACTTCCTTTTGCAGCATGAAGTGCTGGTCGACCACCAGCTCGGCAGCGTCGACCAAGTGGATCAACAGCGGCGTCGAGATGTTGTAGGGCAGGTTGCCGATGATGCGCAGCCCCTCGCCGAGCTCGCGGAAGTCCAGGCGCAGCGCGTCGGCCTCGATCACCGTGATGCCGTCGCGACCGCGCCAGCGCGTGGCCAGGTCGCGGTCCAGCTCGATCACCGTCAAGTGCTGCGCGCGCGCCAGCACCGGCAGGCTCAGCGCGCCCAGCCCGGGGCCGATCTCGAACAGGCGCTGGCCCGGGCGCGGGTCGATCGCCGACACCAGCGCGTCGATCACTGCCGCGTCGTGCAGGAAATGCTGGCCGAACCTTTTGCGCAGCGTGTGTCCGGCGATGCGCGTCGGCGCGCGGTGCGGTCCAGCCATCGTCGGTTCGAGGCGTCTCAGGAGTCGGAGCCGGCCAGCCGCACGTAGGTGCGCGCGCGCACGTCCTGCACGAAGTCGGCGAACTCCTTGCGTTCCTTCTGTTGCAGCAGGATGTTGCGCGCCACCGCGCGTTCCTGGCGCGCGTCGAGCGGGTGCTCGCGGCGGTCGACCAGCTGCAGCAGCACGACCTTATCCGGCAAGGCCACCGGGGACGACAACTGGCCCGGGTTCAGGTGGTCGAGTGCCGAGTCCAGCGCCGGCGGCAACTCGCCGGGCAGCACCCAGCCGATGTCGCCGCCGCGGCGTGCGCTGTCGATGTCCTGCGAGATCTCGCGTGCCTTGGTGGCGAAGTCGATCCGGTGCTGCAGCACTGCGTCGCGCACCGCATCGAGCTCCTTGACCGCGGCGTCGCGGCTGCGGCGCGCACCGATGTTCAGCACGATTTCGCGCACCTGCGCCTGCATCGCGCTGTTCTCGGCGGTTGCCGCGGCGGCCGACGGTTCGGCGACAAGTTTCAGGATGTGGAAGCCGGCCGGACTGCGGATCACGCCGGTGACCTGGCCGGGCCGCAGCCCGCGAATCGCCTCGATGAACGTGTCGGGCCAGTCCTGCGCGCTGCGCGTGCCGAGCAGTCCGCCATCGCGCGCCTCGGCGCCGGCCGAATCGAGCTTGGCGACCTGCGCGAAATCGTGGCCCTGGCGCAGCAACGCCAGCGCCGCGTCGATGCGCTTGCGCGCCGCGGCGACTTGCGCCGCATCGGCGCCAGTGGCCAGCGGAACGAAGATCTGCGCCAGCGTGACGTCGCCTTGCGGTGCCTGCTGCTGGCTGCGCTGTCGGGCCAGGAACTGGCTGATCTCCTGGTCGCTGACGGTCACGCGCGATGCCACGTCGCGCTGGCGCAGCCGTGCGATCAGGATCTCGCGGCGCAACTGCGCCTGGTATTCGCTCCAGCTCATGCCTTGCGCTTCGACCTGCTGGCGCAGTTGGGCGACGTCGAGCTTGAAATTGGCCGCGGTCTGCTTCAGCGCCTGCTGCAGCGTCGTGTCGCTGACCTCGATGCCGTTGTCGCGTGCGTATTGCGCCAGCGCCAGCTGGTCGATCATGTTGTCGAGCACTTGCTGGCGCAGTGCCTGCGGCGTCGCCGCCTCGCCCTGCGCGGCCAGCTGCGCAGCTGCTGCGCGGGTGCGCAGGTCGAGGTCGTAGTCCGTGATCACTTCGTTGCCGACCACTGCGGCGATGCCGTCGCTGTCGTGCTGCACGGCGGTGTCGTCGGCCGCGCTCGGCGCTGGCGCGCTGATGGACGGCGCGTTCATCGACGGTGCCGAAGCGGCGCGCAGCTGCAGGCCCTGCGCAGCGGCGACGCCGGACAGGGCCAGCGCGAGCGCGCTGGCGACGAGGCTCTTATTCATAGTTCGCATAACGGCTCGGAGGGGACGACGGTTGATTCAGCAATTGGTAGCCCGGAATATTTTGCTCCAGAGCCGACAAGGGGTTGATGCCCAGCCGGGACAGCCCGCTGAGTTCGAGTTGGAACAGCACGCGCGTGGCGGCGGTGGCGACGGTCAGCGCGCTGCGCTGGACGACGAAGCGCGCGACCCAGCAGCCGCCGTCGTATTCGAAACCGAACAGGCCGTTGTTGAGCTGCTTGTCCTGCAGGCTGTAATTGGCCTGGCCGACCGCGTACCAGCGCGGCGACAGCCGCCACTGCCAGGCGGTATTGACGTATTTGAGCGCGATCTGCGTCGCCGTCGCGCTCTGGATCTGGTAGCTGACGCTCAAGGTGCGGAAGGCGCCGGGGTGCCACTGCGCGCCGGCCTGAGCCTGCACCAGTTGCGTGCCGCGCAGGTTGTAGTCGACGCCGGCGGTGGCATTCCACTGCGGATCGACCGCGATGCTGGCCAGCGCGAAGGTGTCGTTGAGCCCCGCCGGCACCGGGGCGCCGGTCAGCGTCACGCGCTGCTGGCGCAGCAGCAGGCGCTGCGCCACGGTCAGCCGCGCGTATTCGGTGCCGTTGTGCGCGTCGAGCAGCCGCGTCGTCGCGCCGGCGGTGATGTCGCTGGCGTCGGCGATGCGGTCGTTGCCCGAGAACAGGTTGTCGGTGTAGATCGACGCCAGGTTCAAGTCGAGCGGCGCGCTGTCGAAATTGGGCAGGTTCTGTTGCGCCCGGTACGGCGTGTAAAGGTAGAACAGCCGCGGCTCCAGCGTCTGCGTGACCGCGCGGCCGAGCAGCGAGGTGCGGCGCTCGAACACCAGCCCCGAGTCGATGCTGACGCTGGGCACGACGATCGACGCGTCCTCGGTGCCGTCGGCCATCGGCGTGTCGGTGCGGTAGCGCGTCGCATGCAGCGTCAAGCGCGGGGTGATGAAGCCCTGCGGCGCGATGAACGGACGGCTGATGCTCGGGTCGAGGTAGACGCGGTCGCCCGACAGCAGTCCCGCGGTCGAATTGGTGAAACGTGCCGCCGACGCAGCAATCTGCCACTGCATCCCTGCGGCTACCGAGCCATTCCAACGAGTTTCAAGCTGCGGCTGGATGTTGTATGGCACTGCAATCGGCGACACCGTGGTCTGCAGCGTCTGCCAGCGATTGAAGCCAAGCTGCACATAGCCATTCGGCGCGTTCCAGGTCAGCTGACCCTGCTGCGGCAGCGTGCGGTTGCCCGCGATCACCGGGTTGACCTGGCCGAAATCCTGCCACCAGTTGTTGTCGGATACGCGCTGCAGGTTCAGGCCGTAGCTCACGCGCGGCGCCAGGCTGCCCGACTGCTGCAGCACCGCGGCCCAGCGCTGCGCATCGCCGGCGCTGCGGTCGTCGGGCATGTAGTCGATCAAGCTGCTGCCCGAGTACGTGGGCTGCAGCCAGCGCAGCTCGGCGCTGCCCATCAGGCCGCGGCGCAGCAGCCAGCGGGGCGTCAACGTGGCGTCGTAGTTCGGCGCGATGTTCCAGTAATAGGGCTGCGCGTATTCGAAGCCGTTGCGGCTGTCGAGGCCTATCGTCGGCGGCAGCAGCCCCGACTTGCGTGCGTCGGTCAGCGGAAAGCTGGCGTAGGGCAGCGGCAGGATCGTGACGCCCTTGAAACGCACGCGGCCGTCGCGCGCGGTGCCGGTGTTGTCGGCGAAATCCAGGTCCAGATGGGTGGCCTGCAGCACCCAGTCGACCGGACTGGCGGTGCACGTCGTGTAGTCGGCGCTGTCGGCCTGCACGTGCTGCTGGCCGAGGAAGCGGACGTGTTCGGCGTGGCCGTGGCCGCCGGTGGCGGCGAAGAAATAGTCGACCGACGGCATCTGCCCGGTCTCGGTGTCGAGGTTCAGCGCCAGGTCGGGCCCGGTGTACAGATTGCCGTTGCTCAACATGCGCACATCGCCGCTGGCGAGTACGTCGGCGCTGACCAGGTCGTCGTGCACGTGGTCGGCCTTCAGCACCACGCTGTGCTTGCGCAGCTCGACGTGCCCATCGGCCTGCACTTCGATGTCGGGCTGGCCGCTGATGCGCTCGGCGCGGATGAACAGCGGCTCGAGCGCCTGCGCGCTCGGCGGCAGGTGCTGCAGCAGATCGTCGCTCGGCGCCAGTTGCAGCGCATCGCCGGCGCGCGCAGTGCCCAGCGCGGCGCAGCCGAGCAGCGCGACAAGCGCGCGCGCGAGCTGGCGGGGAAGAGGCGTCGACATCGGCGAAAGGGGGTAAGCGGCCCAGCGTGAACGGAGAAATGGACGGGGCCCGGGCCCGCGTCGGCCGCAGCCCGATCGGGGTGTGACAGCCTAGAATGCCAAGCGATTATAGGAAGCGCGGCCAGCGCGCCAGGGAGGTCCGATGTCAGCCCAAGCCCGTCCAGCGCCCGAGCGCGCCGTCGACGCTCGCCTGAACGCGCTGCGCGCGTGGCTGGGGGCAGCGCCGGGCGGCATCGTCGCCGACGCCGCGAGCGTGCGTGCGGTTTCGGGCGACGCCAGTTTCCGGCGCTATTTCCGCGTCGACGCGCAGCACCCGGCGAGCTGCATCGTGATGGACGCGCCGCCCGACAAGGAGGACGTCGCGCCCTTCCTGCGCGTGTGCGCGCTGCTGCGCGCCGGCGGCATGCGTGCGCCCGAGATCTACGCCGCCGATGCCGCGCAGGGTTTCGTGCTGCTGGCCGATTTTGGCGACGTCACTTACCTGAGCGCGCTGAGCGCGGCGCGCGCGACCGGCGACACGCGCGGGGCCGATGCGCTGATGCGCCGCGCCGGCGCCGCGCTGGTGCGGCTGCAGCGCATCGATGCGACGTCACTGCCGCGTTACGACGACGCCGCGTTGCGGCGTGAGCTCGAGCTGTTTCCGCAGTGGTACGTCGCGCGCCACCTCGGCGTCGAGCTCGATGCCGGCGAGCGCGAGGTGTTGCAGCGCGGCTTCGACGCGCTGGTCGCGAACAACCTGGCGCAGCCGACGGTGCTGGTGCACCGCGACTGGCACAGCCGCAACCTGATGGTGCAGGGCGACGACGACGTCGGCGTGCTCGACTTCCAGGACGCGGTGAACGGGCCGCTGAGCTACGACCTCGTCTCGATGCTGCGCGACGCCTACATCGACTGGCCCGAGGAGCAGCAACTCGACTGGGCGGTGCGCTACTGGGAGGCCGCGCGCGCCGCGGCGCTGCCGGTGGCGGCCGATTTCGCCGATTTCTACCGCGACTTCGAGTGGATGGGGCTGCAGCGCCAGCTCAAGGTGCTGGGCATTTTCGCGCGCCTGCACCACCGCGACGGCAAGGACCAGTACCTGACCGATATGCCTCGGGTCTGGGCCTACGCGCGCGCCACCGCGGCGCGCTACGCCGCGCTGACGCCGCTGGCGCGCCTGCTCGACCGCCTGCAAGGCGTGCGCGCGCAGGCCGCGTACACCTTCTGAGCGGAGGCGGGATGCGTGCCCTGGTCCTCGCCGCCGGCCGTGGTCAGCGCATGAGCCCGCTGTCCGACAACTGCCCGAAGCCGCTGCTCGAAGTCGGCGGCAAACCCTTGCTGCTGTGGCAGATCGAGCGTCTGCGCGACGCCGGCGTCAAGGAGCTGGTGATCAACCTGGGCTGGCACGGCCAGCGCATCGTGCAGCGCCTGGGCGACGGCGCCGCGCTCGGCGTGCGCATCGTCTACTCGCCCGAGCCGCCCACCGCGTGGGAAACCGGCGGCGCGGTGGCCAGTGCGCTGCCGCTGCTGCGCGACGCGCACGACACGCCGTTCGCGGTGCTCAGCGGCGACATCCATACCGATTACGACTACGCGCGGCTGCACGATGCGGCGGCGCGCATCGCCGATGATCCCGGCACCAGCGCGCATTTCGTGCTGACCGACAACCCGCCGCACCACCCGCGCGGCGACATGGCGCTGGACGCCGGCGGCCGCGTACGCCGCGACGGCACGCTGCTGAACTACGGCAACATCGCGGTGTTCCGTGCGGCGCTGTTCGAGGCGCAGCCCGCGCACTGCGCGTGGCGGCTGTTTCCGTGGCTGTACGCCGAAGTCGACGCCGGGCGCGTCAGCGGCGAGCACTACCGCGGCGCCTGGCACAACGTCGGCACGCCGCGCGAGCTCGCCGCGCTCGATGCGGCGCTGCGCGGCGCTGCCCCCGCGCCCGGCGCGGCCTGAGGCGGCGCGCTAAAGTGAGCGATTGCCAGGAGAGTGCGATGTCCGACCCCGATCCCCGCCTGTTGCAACGCTGCGCGCAACGCCGCGCCGAGCTCGCCGCGCGCATCGCGCAGGCCGGCGGCGGCGTCGCGGTGCTGGCCACCGCGCCCGAGCTGATGCGCAACCGCGACGCCGACTACCCGTACCGGCACGACAGCTATTTCTACTACCTGACCGGATTCACCGAGCCGCAGAGCATGCTGGTGCTGGCGGTGCGTGCCGACGGCAGCCACCACGCGACGCTGCTGTGCCGGCCGCGCGACGCCGAGCGCGAGATCTGGGACGGCGTGCGCTTTGGCCCCGACGGCGCCCGCGAGCGCTTCGGCTTCGACGCCGCGCTGCCGATCGAGCAGGCCGACGCCGCACTGCCCGAGCTGCTCGCCGACGCGCCGTCGCTGTGGTGGCCGTTCGCGCTGCAGCCCGGCTTCGAGACCCGCGTGCAGCAGTGGCTGGCCGCGGTGCGCGCGCAGGCGCGCAGCGGCCGCCGCTGCCCGGCGCTGCAGTACGACCTGTGCGCGGTGCTCGACGAGATGCGCCTGTTCAAGGACGAGGTCGAGCTCGACACGATGCGCCGCGCGGCGCTGATCTCGGCCGACGCGCACCGGCGCGCGATGCGCGCGGCGGCCGCCGCGCGCACGGCGCCGCCGGCCGCGGGGCTGCGCGAATACCACCTCGAGGCCGAGCTGCTGTGGGCCTTCCGCCACGGCGGCGCGCAGGCGCCGGCCTACGGCAGCATCGTCGCCGGCGGCGCCAACGCCTGCATCCTGCATTACCGCGCCGGCGACGCGCCGCTGCGCGCCGGCGAGCTGTGCCTGATCGACGCCGCCTGCGAACTCGACGGCTACGCCAGCGACATCACGCGCACGTTTCCGGTCGACGGCGTGTTCAGCGGCGCGCAGCGCGAGCTGTACGCTATCGTGCTCGAGTCGCAGCAGGCCGCGTTGCGCGCGGTCCGCCCCGGCGCGCGCTTCGACGATCCGCACCAGGCCGCGCTGCGCGTGCTCGCGCAGGGCATGCTCGACACCGGGCTGATCGCGCGCGACGTCGCCCCCGACGTCGACGCCGTGCTGGCCAGCGGCGCCTACCGCCGCTTCTACATGCACCGCACCAGCCACTGGATCGGCATGGACGTGCACGACTGCGGCGACTACGGCGAGCCCGGCGAAGCGGTGGCAGAGCAGCCCGACGGCAGCCGCCGCGTGCCGTCGCGCGTGCTGCGCGCGGGCATGGCGCTGACCATCGAGCCGGGTATCTACGTGCGCGCGGCCGACGACGTGCCGGCCGCGTTCCACGACATCGGCATCCGCATCGAGGACGACGTCGTCGTGCAGCCCGACGGCTGCGAAGTGCTCACCGCCGACGCGCCGAAGAGCATCGAGGCGATCGAGGAGTGGATGCGCGACTGAGGCCGGGGTGCCGCGGCGCGGTTCAGCGCTGCGGCCAGCCGGTCCACGGCGGCGCCAGCTGGTGGTCGATGCCGAACTGGTCGAGCACCCGCGCCAGCGTGTGGTCGACCATCTGCTCGACGCTTTGCGGGCGCAGGTAGAACGCCGGCAGCGGCGGGAACACGATGCCGCCCATTTCGGTCACCGCAGTCATGTTGCGCAGATGCGCCAGGTTCAGCGGCGTTTCGCGCACCATCAGCACCAGCTTGCGGCGCTCCTTCAGGCACACGTCGGCGGCGCGCGTCAGCAGGTTGTCCGACAGCGCGTGCGCGATCGCGCCCAGCGTGTTCATCGAGCACGGCGCGACGATCATGCCGTCGCTGGCGAAGGAGCCGCTGGCGATGCTCGCGGCGACGTCGCCGATCGGGTGCGTGCGATCGGCCAGCGCCTCGACCGCGCGGCGCTCGAGGTCGAGTTCGGCCTTGATGCTCAGCCAGCCGGCGGCGCTGACGACGAGGTCGGTGCGCACGTCGAGGCTGCGCAGCAGCTGCAGCAGGCGCACGCCGTAGACGGCGCCGGTGGCGCCGGTGATGCCGACGGTCAGCCGCATGCGCGATTCAGCCCTGGCGCAGCAGCTCGGCGAGTTCGCCGCTTTCGTACATTTCCCTCATGATGTCGGAGCCGCCGACGAACTCGCCGCGAACGTAAAGCTGCGGAATCGTCGGCCAGTTCGCGTATTCCTTGATGCCCTGGCGGATTTCCTCATCGGCCAGCACGTTGACGCTGGCGTACTGGTCCACGCCGCAGGCCTTCAGGATCTGCGCCGCGCGCCCGGAAAAGCCGCATTGCGGGAACTGCGGCGTACCTTTCATGAACAGCACGACGGGGTTGGACTTGACCAGCTGGTCGATGCGTTGTTGGACGTCGGACATGGAGGCCTCGGCAATGCTCGGAATACGCGGCACATGCCGCATCGCCCATTTTAATCGGCTGGGGAAATACCGTTTTCCGCAGTGTCGCGCGGGGTCATGTCCGGCGGCAGGCGGCCGGCGCTGACGCGCTCGATTCCGGCCAGGTCGTGCAGGCTGTGCACCTCGCACAGGCCAGCGGCGGCGAGCAGCGCGCGCACCGCGTGCGCCTGGTCGTGGCCGTGCTCGAGCGCCAGCCAGCCGCCGGCGCGCAAGTGCCGCGGCGCGCCGCGCACGATGCGGCGCAGGTCGGCGAGGCCGTCGGAGTCGAGCTGCGCACCGACCAGCGCGAGTTGCGGCTCGAAGCGCAGCGCCGGCAAGTGCGGGTCGCCGGCAGCGACGTAAGGCGGATTCGACACGATCAGGTCGAAGCGCGGCGCGTCCGCCGGCAGCGCCGCGTACCAGTCGCCGCGCAGCAGCCGCAGCTCGCGCCCGGCCGGCAGCAAGGCTGCGGCGTTGGCGCGCGCGACGTCGAGCGCGGCGGCGCTGGCGTCGACCGCCCACACGTCGGCGTCGCCCAGTTCGTGCGCCAGCGTCACCGCGATCGCGCCGCTGCCGGTGCCGAGGTCGAGCAGCGTCGCGCCGGCGCCGGCGTGGTCCAGCGCGAACTCGACCAGCAGCTCGGTCTCGGGTCGCGGCACCAGCACGTCGGGGCCGACCTGGAAGCGCAGGCCGTGGAACTCGCGCCAGCCGACGACGTAGGCCAGCGGCTCGCCCGCGCGCAGCCGCGCCGCGGCCGCGTCGAGCCGCCGGCGCGTCGCGGCGTCGAGCTCGCGCTCGGGGCGCGCGATCACCGCGGCGTGGCCGACGCCGGCGAGCTCGCGCAGCAGCGCCAGCGCGTCGACGCGGGCCAGCGCACAGCCGCGCAGCCAGTCGCCGACCGTCGTCGCGCCGGCGGCGCGCGGCGCGTCGCTCACGCCTGCCCCAGCGCGGCGAGCTGCTCGGCCTGGTGCTCGGCGTGCAGCGCGTCGAGCAGTTCGTCGAGGTCGCCGCCGAGAATCGCGTCGATGCGGTGCAGCGTCAGGTTGATGCGGTGGTCGGTGACGCGGCCCTGCGGCACGTTGTAGGTGCGGATGCGGTCCGAGCGGTCGCCGCTGCCGACCAGGCTGCGGCGCTGCGCCGCTTCGCGCTCGTGCGCCTGCTGGCGCTGGCGCTGCTGCAGGCGCGCGGCCAGCACTTCGAGCGCGCGCGCCTTGTTGCGGTGCTGCGAGCGGTCGTCCTGGCACTCGACCACCAGCCCGGTCGGCAGGTGGGTCACGCGCACCGCGCTGTCGGTCTTGTTGATGTGCTGGCCGCCGGCGCCCGAGGCGCGGAAGGTGTCGATGCGCAGTTCGGTCGGGTTCAGCTCGACCGCGGCCTGCGCGTCGGGTTCGGGCAGCACCGCGACGGTCGCGGCGCTGGTGTGGATGCGCCCCTGCGCTTCGGTGGCCGGCACGCGCTGCACGCGGTGGCCGCCCGATTCGAACTTGAGCCGGCCGTAGACGCCGTCGCCGCTGATGCGCACGATCGCTTCGCGCACGCCGCCGAGGTCGCTGGCGGTGTGGCCGAGCATTTCGCAGCGCCAGCCGCGCGCTTCGGCGTAGCGCGTGTACATGCGCAGCAGCTCGGAGGCGAACAGCGCCGATTCCTCGCCGCCGGTGCCGGCGCGCACTTCGACGAAGGCGGCGCGGCGGTCGTCGGGGTCGCGCGGCAGCAGCGCGCGCTGCAGCTCGGCGTCGAGCGCGGCGGCGCGCGCGGTCGACGCGGCCAGCTCGTCCTGCGCCAGTGCGCGCAGTTCGGCGTCGGCGAGCAGCGCGCGCGCTTCCTCCTGCGCGCGCTCGGCCGCGCGCAGCTCGGTGTACAGCTGCGCCACCGGCGCGATCTCGGCGCGCTCGCTGCCGAGCTCGCGCAGGCGCGCCGGGTCGGCGCTGGCGAGCAGGGCGTCGATTTCGTCCAGACGACGCAGCAGGGCGTCGAGCTTGTCGCGCAGCGTGGGGCTCATCGGTGAAGGCCAGGCGCGGCGCTCGCGCGCCGCGTGCAGAAGCAGGCTGGGGGCGGCCGGTGTCGCCGGGGCGACGCTAGCCGTTCGAGTCGCCGCCGCAGCCCCGGTGCGGGGTCAGGAACAGGCCGCGCACCGCCCGGGTGACCTGGTCGCGGTGCGCCGCATCGCCGTGGTGCAGCGCGGCGAACGCATTGTGCAGGAATTTCTGCGACAGGTTGCGCGCCAGCATGTCGAGCACCTCGTCGGGCGCTTCGCCGCGCGCGAGCATGCGGCGCGCGCGCTCGATCTCGGCGCCCTGCCATTCGCGGCTGCGTTCCTGCAGTTGCAGGATCAGCGGCACCTGTTCGCGGTTGTCCATCCAGCGCAGGAAGCCCTGTACGCCGGTCTCGATGATCGATTCGGCCTGTTCGACCGCGGCCAGCCGCTTCTCGCTGTTGTGGCGGACGAGTTCGGTGAGGTCGTCGACCGTGTACAGGTAGACGTCGGCCAGGTCGCCGACTTCGGGCTCGATGTCGCGCGGCACCGCCAGGTCGACCATCACCACGGGCTTGTGCCGGCGCTGGCGGATCATGCGTTCGGCGGCGCCGAGGCCGACGATCGGCAGCGTGCTCGCCGTCGAGCTGACGATGACGTCGAATTCGGCCAGGCGCTGCGGCATGTCGGCCAGGCGCATCGCCTCGCCGCCGAACTCGCGCGCCAGCCGCGCGCCGCGCTCGAGCGTGCGGTTGGCGATCGCGATGTGGCGCGGGCGCCGCGACGCGAAATGGGTGGCGACCAGCTCGACCATTTCGCCGGCGCCGATGAACAGCACCCGGCAGTCGGCCAGGTTCTCGAACACGGTTTCGGCCAGTTTGACGCTGGCCGCGGCCATGCTGACCGAATGCGCGCCGATCTCGGTCGTCGAGCGCACTTCCTTGGCCACCGCGAACGTGCGCTGGAACATCTGCCCCAGCGTGCTGCCCAGCGTGCCGGTCTCGGCCGCTGCGCGCACCGCGTCCTTCATCTGGCCGAGGATCTGCGGCTCGCCCAGCACCATCGAATCGAGCCCGCTGGCGACGCGGAAGGCGTGACGCACGGTGCCGTCCTGCACCAGCCGGTAGCTGTGCTCGAGCAGCTCGCCGGCGTGCAGGTCGCGCTCGCGCGCCAGCCAGTCGACCAGCGCCTGGCGCGGATCGTCGGCCGCGGCGCAGTAGATCTCGGTGCGGTTGCAGGTCGACAGGATGGCGGTCTCGACCGCGCCGTCGTGGCGCGACAGCAGCGCGTCGCGCAGCGTGCGCAGGCCGTCCCTGAGCCCGTCGGCCGAGAAGGCCAGACGCTCGCGCACCCCCAGCGGGGCGGTTTGGTGATTGACGCCGACAGTAGCTAATAACATGGCAGTGCCGTGATTTTACGGAGCCGCCGTTGTTGCGGCGCCTGACATAGATCAATCCATATCTCGATGTTGAGGTATTTCCCCGGGATTTCCAGTCCATGCTGACGCTGTTTCTCGCCTGGCTGCTGGGCACCGCGCTGATGCCGCTGGCGCTGGGCGGCGCGCTCGGCGCGCTCGCGCCGCGGCTGCTGCACGCCGGCCGTGCCGCCACTGTGGCGGCGTGGTGCGCCGGCGCCGCGCTGCTCGTGCACTTGCTGCTGGTCGGCAGCGGCGCCCTGCGCGACGGCGCGATGCTCGACTACGCCGCGGTGCTCGCCGCGGCCTGGGCCGTCGCTGCCTGGCGCTGCCGCTGAGGCCACCGCTCGGCGACGCTCAGGCCGGCGCCACGCCGCGCCGGCGCCACAGCCCGTCGACCAGGTACAGCGCGATGCCGGTCCAGACCAGGCCGAAGCCGGTCGCGCGCGTCGAGCTGAACGGCTCGTGGTACAGCCAGACGCCGAGCGCGAGCAACAGCGTCGGCGTCAGGTACTGCAGCACGCCGAGCAGCGACAGCGGGATGCGGCGCGCGCCGGCGGCGAACAGCAGCAGCGGCACCGTCGTCACCGGGCCGGCGGCGGCGAGCAGCGCGCGCTGCGACCAGTCGCCGGCGGCGAAGGTGTTGTCGCCGTGCATGCTGCACCAGCCGAGGTAGAGCAGCGCCAGCGGGAACAGCAACGCGGTTTCCAGCGCCAGCCCTTCGAGCGAACCCAGCGGCGCGGTCTTGCGCGCCAGGCTGTAGCCGCCGAAGCTCAGCGCCAGCACCAGCGCGATCCACGGCACGTGGCCGAGTTCGATCGTCATCCACAGCACGCCGACGCAGGCCACCGCGACCGCGCCCCATTGCAGCGCGCGCAGCCGTTCGTGCAGCAGCAGCGTGCCCAGCGCGACGTTGAGCAGCGGGTTGATGTAGTAGCCCAGGCTGGCCTCGACGACGTGGTCGTGGTTCACCGCCCAGATGTAAGTGCCCCAGTTGCAGCTCAGCAGCGCCGCGCTGAGCGCGAAGCGCGCGACGACGCCGCGGTCGACCCGCGTCAGCCACGCGAAGCGGCGCAGCGCGAGCAGGATCAGCAACACCAGCAGCAGCGACCAGACCATGCGGTGGGCGAGGATCTGCAGCGCCGGCACTTGCTCAAGCAGCTTGAAATACAGCGGGAACAAGCCCCACAGCGTGTAGGCGCCGAGGGCGTAGGCGATTCCGGGGTTCATGCGCGACGCGGAGCGAAAAGGCAATCCGCCATGCTACGGCCGCACGCGCCGACGCGTGCGACGCGGCGGCAGGCGCACCATCTCGTGCCGCCGGCGTCGAGCCCGGCGATCAGGGTCACGCACCGCGCTGCGCAGAGCCGGGCGGTTTCAGCTCATAGCTCGTGCTGCGCCCGCCAGCGGTAGTCTTGAACAAGATTCCCCGCTCGACCAGGTCGTTGATGTCCCGCAGCGCGGTGTCCGAAGAGCACTTGGCCAGCGCAGCCCATTTGCTGCTGGTGAGCTTGCCGTCGAATCCATCCAGCAGTCGGTTCAAGACCTTGACCTGCCGTTCGTTCAGCGTGGCACCTTGCAGTCCTTGCCAGAATCGCGCCTTGCGCAGCACGGCATCGAGCACGCCATGCGCCTGGCTCAGGGCCTGACTGAGCATGTCGAGGAACCAGCGCAGCCATTCCGTCACATCCATCGAGCCCTTTTGCGTGCGCTCGAGCATGTCGTAATAGGCTTTGCGCTCGCGCTGGATCTGCGCAGACAGGCTGTAGAAGCGCTGGGGGCTGCGGTCGGCGCGGGCCAGCAGCAGGTCACCCACGGCACGTGCGATGCGCCCGTTCCCATCATCGAAAGGGTGCAGCGTCGCGAACCAGAGATGCCCCAGTCCGGCGCGGATCAGCGCCGGATCGCTGGGGGTCGGGTCATTCAGCCAGCGCAGGAAGACGCTCAGTTCGGATCTCAGCCGATGTGCCAGTGGCGCTTCGAAGTGCACCCGCTGACGCGTGGTCGGACCAGACACCACCTGCATCGGGCCACGGACATCATCTCGCCATGCGCCCGTGGTGATCGGGGTGAGGCCTGAGTACCCCGTCGGAAACAGCGCCGCCTGCCACGCCAGGAGCCGTTCGGGCGTGAGCGGGGCCGCATGACGCGTGGTCGCGTCCAGCGTCATCTCCACCACGCCCTCGACGTGGCGGTCGGCCGGTGCGAGCGACCCGATGTCCACGCCCAAGCGACGCGCGATCGACGAGCGCACGGACGCCACGGCCAGGTGCTCGCCCTCGATGGCGCTGGTCTGGAGCACATCGTCGGTCAGCGCCGCCAGCTGGGCTTCGCCGCGCGAACCCAAGCCGACGTCCGCCAGCCGACCCAGCAGCTGGCCCTGGGCGCGACTGACCTGCAACATGGGCTCGGCCAGCGCCGAGAGCTCATAGCGCCAGTGAGGCCAGTCAGGCCGCTGCCAGATGTAGAGGCAATCACCGCTATTCATGCGGCGATTGTGCGCCTTATTCGCCGCAGAGGCCCGCTAATTGCCGCACTGCATGCGGTGAAAAAAGCACGGCAGGGGCTGCGCCACCGGCCATGGCCTGTTCGGCGGGAGACCGCCCGCGCATCAGACGTTGAACAGGAAATTGAGCACGTCGCCATCGTGCACGACATAGTCCTTGCCCTCCGCTCGCATGCGGCCGGCTTCCTTCGCGCCCTGCTCGCCGCCGTGGGCGACGAAATCGTCGAACGCTATGGTCTGCGCGCGGATGAAGCCGCGCTCGAAGTCGGTGTGGATCACGCCGGCGGCCTGCGGCGCGGTGGCGCCGACCGGAATCGTCCACGCGCGCACTTCCTTGACCCCGGCGGTGAAGTAAGTCTGCAGCCCGAGCAGCGCGTAGCCGGCGCGGATCAAGCGGTTCAGACCCGGCTCGTCCTGGCCGAGTTCGGCGAGGAATTCCCTTTTCTCCTCGGCGCTCATCCCGGCGAGTTCGCTCTCCAGCTTGGCGCAGATGGCGACCACCGGCGCGTTCTCGGCCGCGGCATAGGCGCGCAGGCGGTCGAGGTGGGGGTTGTTCTCGAATCCGTCTTCCATGACGTTGCCGACGAACATCGCCGGCTTGGCGGTGATCAGGCACAGCGGCTTGATCAGGGCCATGTCGTCGTCGGACAGTCCGAGCGAGCGCACCGGACGCCCCTCGTTGAGCGCGGCCTGGCAGCGCTCGAGCACGGTCACGGTACGCAAGGCCTCCTTGTCGCCGGAGCGGCCCTGCTTGTTCAGACGGTGGATGGTCTTCTCCACCGTGCCCATGTCGGCCAGGCACAGCTCGGTCTGGATCACCTCGATGTCGGCCAGCGGGTCGATGTGGCCGGCGACGTGCACGACGTTGGGATCCTCGAAGCAGCGCACGACGTTGACGATCGCGTCGGTTTCGCGGATGTGGGCGAGGAACTGGTTGCCCAGGCCTTCGCCCTTGGACGCGCCGGCGACCAGCCCGGCGATGTCGACGAACTCGACCACCGCCGGCAGCACGCGCTGCGGCTGGACGATTTCGGCCAGCTGCTGCAGCCGCGGATCGGGGACCTCGACCACGCCGACGTTGGGCTCGATGGTGCAGAACGGATAGTTCTCGGCCGGGATCGCCGACTGCGTCAGCGCGTTGAACAGGGTCGACTTGCCGACGTTGGGCAGGCCGACGATGCCGCATTTGAGGGACATGGGTTTCCTTTTTGGCACGGCCCGGGCCAGCAGCGATCGACCGGCGCACGGGCAGCCGGGAGCGGCGAGGGCGAGGATTCCGTGCTGGTTCTACCGAGTATCGAGGTCCCCGGATTGTAGTGATCGACGCGGAACGGAACTTTCCCGTGCGGGCGCGCCAGAGCGAGCTGGGTGCGCGAACTCGACTGCGGGCCCTGTTCATCACCGACAACGATCGTCGTCGGTCACTCCTCGATCATTCGAATCAGAATCAGCATTGATCGACCGTTTCGAGCCGCGACATGTTTGCGTACAAAGCCAAAACCGTTTGGTCGATCCATCGTCGACGCATGCTCTGGTACCTGGCGCTGTCGCTGCTCGTCACCGTCGACCCTCAAGCGCTCGTGCGCTCGCTGCGCTGGTACCTGTGCTTGTCGGCGGGCGCCGACTGCGCGCTGCTGGCGCATGAGTCGAACGGGCGCTTCCAGCTTGAGCGCCACCGCACGACCCAGCCCTGAGCATGCGCTTGGCGCGCGCGGGGGCACGGTCAAGCGCGCTGGCGTTGCGTGCCCAGGCGGTTGCGGCCATCGGCCTCGCGCAGCCAGAGCGCGGCTTCGCTGGCGCCAAAGATGATGCTGCTGCCGATCCACAGCGGCGCCTCGTGCCGCCCGACGCGACCGAGTGCGATCAGCGACAGACCGAGGACGAGGCCGGCGCCGTGCAGGCGCGCGATCGCGCGCGGCGACAGTCCGACGCCGCGCAGGCTGAACGATGCGCCCGCCTCGAAGTTCGGGAAGGTGTAGATCCAGTAGCTGACTTTGAGCCCCAGCACGATGGTGGCTGGAGCGCCGAGGCTGGGCGGCGCCAGCCACGCGATCAGGGCCAGCAGCGCATACCAGGCCAGGCGCGGACGGTAGATCGAGCACAGCTTGTGCAGCCGTGTGCTGCTGCGCGAAGTCATCGTGGTCGGTGCTTGAACGCTCGATTCCCGATCGACAGCAGTTGGCGGCGAAAGTTCCCTCCGCTGCCCAGCAGGCGCACGGTGCACTCCCATCGGCCTAACGGTTGTTGCAATTAGTCACAAAGAACGGGTCGACCCGCGTTGACCACGATCGGCGCGCTGCCCGAGAATCAGCCGCAGATCCGGCGCCTCGCGCCGATACCTATAAAAGGAGACGAAACGATGCAGGGCAAATCGCGTTGGGCGTTGAAGTCGGCGGCGGCCGCGGTCGCGCTGGCCTGGGGTGTGGCGCACGCCGCGGCGGCGCCGGCCGAAATCAAGATCGGCACGCTGTACGCGAGCAGCGGCTCGTTCGCGGTGGCCTCGCAAGGCCAGCTCGAAGGACTGAAGTTCTGGGCCGCCGCGGTCAACAAGGACGGCGGCGTGTTCGTCAAGGCCTTCGACAAGAAGATTCCGGTGAAGATCGTCGCCTACGACGACCAGAGCTCGACGTCGACCGCGACGACGCTGTACAACCAGCTGATCACGCAGGACAAGGTCGACGTGCTGGTCGCCGATTTCGGCTCGGTGCTGACTTCGGTGGCGATTCCGCTGGCCGCCGAACACAAGATGCTGCTGATCGACCCGACCGGATCGGGCGCCAATTTCTTCACCAAGCCGACCGATTACCTGGCCGACGTCAGCATCCCGTCGTCGGCGGTGTGGCCGGTGCCGCTGGCCAATATGCTGCGCGCCAAGCACATCAAGCGTGTCGCGGTGCTTTACGGCGCCAACGACTTCGACGCCTCGCAGGCCGAAACGCTGAAATCGGTGCTGGCCAAGGGCGGCGTCACGCCGGTGTTCTACCACGGCGTGCCGACCACCGAATCGAACTACACGGTGCTGCTGCACACCGCGGCGGCCACGCACCCGGATGCGCTGATCGAGTTCGGCTACCCGCCGAACGACATCGCGTTCCTGAAGGCGCTGTCGCAAAGCGGGCTGCACTTCAACATGACGTTCACGATCTTCCCGGGCCAGCTGCTCGGCCTGATCACGAAGAACGTCGGCGCCAAGGCGCTGGCCTACACCTACACCTACCCGACGCCGCCGCTGGTGCGCTACGACAAGGTCAGCTACGGCATGAACACGACGCAGTTCGTCGACGCGTTCAAGGCCGCCGCGAACAAGGAGCCGAACTTCCTCGACGCCGCCGGCTACAACACCGGCTTGATGATGCAGCACATGCTCGACACCGCGCCGACCTTCACCCAGCTGGCGTTCCACCAGGCGCTGATGGACGTGTCGGGCAAGACGACGACGCTGCTCGGCGAGTTCAGGATCAACGCCAACGGCGCCCAGCTCGGCCAGCTGCTGCCGGTCGCGCAGCTGGTGCCCAAGGGCGACCAGGTCGTGCCGGTCGTCGTCTACCCCGACGACAAGGCCACCGGCAAGGCCGTCTACCCGGCGCCGAAGTCGTGAGCGCGGCGGATCCGGGATGTTCCCGGAACCGTCGTCGCTTGACGTCGTGAGGTGCTGATGTCCTGAGGACCTGAGGGCGCGCCCCCGGCGCGCGCTCAGCCGCCGTGCGGAGGTCGCTTGGAGCTGTTCGAGTACGCCGTCATCGGCGGAATTCTTTACGGGATTTTCTTCAGCCTGATCGGCATCGGGCTGAACCTCGTTTTTGGCGTGATGCGCATCATCAACCTCGCGCACGGCCAGTTCATCGTCCTCGGCGGCTACGGCGCATGGCTGCTGAGCAGCCGCTGGGGCTTGAACCCGCTGTGGGGCGCGGCGCTCGCGGCGCTCGGTGCGGTCGTCGTCGGCTGGCCGCTGTACCGCGGCGTGGTGCCGCGGCTGCAGCGCAGCGCCGACCCCGAGATGCTGTCGTTCATCCTGTTCTTCGGCGTCGGCCAGATCCTCGAGGCGCTGACCGTGTTCGCGTTCGGCGCCGACCAGCGCTCGCTGCCCGACGACGCGCTGGGCAGCGGCAACATCGGCGTGCTCGGCCAGCAGTTCCCCGACAGCTGGTGGTGGGCGGCGGCGTTCAGCGTCGCCGCGATGGTGCTGCTGTGGCTGTACTTCACGCGCACCCGGCTGGGCTACGCGACGCGCGCGGTGATGGCCAATCGCGACGAGGCGCTGGCCACCGGCATCGACGTGCGCCGCGTGTCGGCGATCGCCTTCGTCGCCGGGCTGGCGCTGGCCGGCGTCGCCGGCGTGTTCGTGCCCTATCTGCTCGGCTCGGTTTCGCCCGACATGGGCGGCGGCCTGACGACGACCGCGTTCGCCATCGTCATCATCGGCGCGCTGGGCAACCCGCTGGCCACGGTCGTCGGCGGGCTGGTGTTCGGCCTGGGCACGATGCTGATGCAGACCTATTACGCCAGCTGGTCGAACGTGGTGCCTTATGCGCTGCTGCTGGTCATCGTGCTGGTCAGACCGACCGGCCTGTTCGGAAAGGCGGTGCGCCTTGCGTGACGCGTCCCATCTGCGCGGCCTGCGCGCCGGCCTGATCGCGCTGGCGCTGGTCGCCGCCGGCTTCCTGCTGCTGCCGCACCTGTACAGCAACCAGTCGCTGCTGTTCACGCTGATGACCTTCGTCGCGCTGGCGCAGGGGCTCAACCTGCTGTACGGCTTCACCGGCTATCTGCCGTTCGGCTACGTCGGCTTCTTCGGCTGCGGCGCCTACGCGACGTCGCTGCTGGTGCTGCACACGTCGCTTCCGGTGCTGCTGTGCGTGCTCGGCGGCGGGCTCGCGGCGGCCTTGATGGCGCTGCTGCTGGGGCCGCTGCTGCGGCTGTCGGGCGCGTACTTCTCGATCGCCAGCCTGGCGGCGTCGCAGATCCTGTTCTTCGTCGTTTCCAACCCCAACCTGGCCGACCTCACCGGCGGCCCCTACGGGCTGAAGATCGAGCGCGTCTACGCGCCCGACGCCAGCTATCTGACGATGCTCGCGGTGCTCCTGGCGACCTGCGCGCTGGCGGCGTATTTCCGCGCGTCGCGCTTCGGGCTGAAGCTGCGCGCGATGAAGCAGGACCCGGTCAGCGCGGCGATGGCCGGGCTCGACGTGGTCTGGCTGCGCCTGCTGGTGTGGCTGCTGTCGGCGCTGGCGGCGGGCCTGATCGGCGGCGTCTACGCGTGGAACCTGTCAGTGTTCTACCCCGACGCCGTGTTCACGCTGCAGATCTCGGTGTTCGCGATCGTCTTCGCACTGTTCGGCGGCGTCGGCACCGTGCTCGGTCCGGTCATCGGCGCCGCGGTGCTGTACACGCTGTACGCGGTGATCGGCGTGTCGACGCCGCAGTACTTCCAGCTCGTCTACGGCGCGCTGATCGTGCTGCTGGTGCTGTTCCTGCCCGGCGGCGTGCTGTCGCTGTTCACGCGGCGGGGGATCGATGTCTTCTGAACTGCTGCGGCTGCACGAGGTGCACAAGCACTTCGGCGGCCAGGTCGTGCTCGACAAGCTGTCGTTCGACGTCGCCGCCGGCGAGATCGTCGGCCTCGTCGGCCCCAACGGTTCGGGCAAGACGACGACGATCAACGTGATCTCGGGCCTGCTGCGCGCCGACGCCGGCACCATCACCTTCAACGGCGCGCCGATCAACGCGCTGGCCATGCACCGCCGCGCCCACCTCGGCCTCAACCGCACCTTCCAGGTGCCGAAGGTGTTCCGCGACATGAGCGTGCGCGACAACGTCGAAGTCGCCGCGCTGGCCGCGCACGCGCCGCTGGACACGGTCGACGCGGTGCTCGACGAAATCGGCCTGCGCGACGTCGCCCGGCGCAGCGCCGGCTCGCTGACCGCGAACCAGCAGAAGCTGCTCGACCTCGGCCGCGCGCTGGCGACGCGGCCGAAGCTGCTGCTGGTCGACGAGATCGGCGCCGGGTTGAACCCGGCCGAGCTCGGCGCGATCGCCGAATTGCTGCGGCGGCTGGCCGCGCGCGGCATCGCGCTGATCGTCGTCGAGCACCTGCTCGAGTTCCTCGGCCGCATCACCGAGCGCGTCATCGTGCTCGGCGCCGGACGCATGCTGTTCGAGGGCACGCTGGCCGCCGCGGCGCGCGACCCGGAAGTCGTCGCGGCGTTCATCGGAGGTTGACGCGTGGCTCTGCTCGAAGTGCGTGGCGTCGAAGCCGGCTACGGGCCGCTGCAGATCCTGTGGGGCATCGACCTCGACGTCGCCGCCGGCGAGACCGTGCTGCTGCTGGGCGCCAACAGCGCCGGCAAGACGACGCTGCTGCGCACGCTGATCGGGCTGCTGCCGTGCCGCGGCGGCAGCATCGCGTTCGACGGCGAGCGCATCGACGCGCTGGCGCCGGACCAGCGCATCCGCCGCGGCATCGCGTTCATGTCCGAGCTCGGCGTGTTCCCGACGCTGAGCATCGACGAGAACATCGCGCTCGGCGGCTACTTCCTGCCCGAGGCGCAAGTGCGTCGCCGGCGCGACGCGCTGTTCGCGCTGTTTCCCGACCTCGCCGCCAAGCGCCGCCAGCCGGCCGCGTCGCTGTCGGGCGGGCAGCGCAAGATGCTGGGCATCGCCAAGGTGCTGGTGGCGCAGCCGCGGCTGCTGCTGATGGACGAGCCGTCGTCGGGGCTGGCGCCGGTGTTCGTCAAGCAGGTCATCGACGTGCTCGGCAGCTCGATCGGCGACGGCACCGCGCTGCTCATCGCCGAGCAGAACGTCGCTTTCCTCGAGCTGGCTGACCGCGGCTATCTGATCGACCACGGCCGTGTGCGGGTGTCGGGTGCGCGTGCCGAACTCGAGGCCAGCGACGCGGTGCGCGAGACCTATTTCGGGCTTTGACGAGACGCACGCCGCGGCGCCGCGGCTGGCGCACAATAGCGCTTTTCCCGAACCGCGTTCCGAGCAGATGAGCGAAGCGATGACCGATGCCGCCGTGGTCGGCGGCGGGCTGGTCGGCAAGGCCGCGGCGCTGGCGCTGGCCCAGGCCGGGCTGCGCGTGCGCCTGTGCGGCGCCAGCGCCGCCGCCGAGCTGCCCGACGCCGGCTTCGCGCAGCGCATCTACGCTTTCAACGCCGCGTCGCGCGCGCTGCTGCAGCGCCTGCGCGTGTGGGACCAGCTGCCGGCGTCGCGCGTGCAGCCGGTGGCGGCGATGCACATCGGCGGCGACGGCGCCGCGCTCGATTTCGACGCCGCGGCCCAGGGTGTCGACGCACTGGCGTGGATCGCCGAGGCCGACGCGGTCGAGCGCGCGCTCGATCTGGCGCTGCGCTTCGAGCGCGGCGTCGACGCCGACCCGCGTCGCGTCGGCGCCGCGCGCCGCATCGACGACGGCTGGCGGCTCGAGCTCGACGGCGGCGGTGCGGCCTCCTGCGCGCTGCTGCTCGGCGCCGACGGCCGCGCCAGCCGCGTGCGGCAGTGGGCCGGAATCGGCCAGCGCAGCCGCCCTTATGGGCAGACCGCGGTGGTGGCCAATTTCCGCATCGACGGCGACCACGGCGACGCCGCCTATCAGGCCTTCGGCGTCGACGGTGTGATCGCGCTGCTGCCGCTGCCGCAACGCCACGTGTCGCTGGTCTGGTCGGCGCCCGACGTGCTGGCCGCCGAACTGCAGCGCGACGCACAGGCCGATGCGCAGGCGCTGGCCGCGCGCGTGCAGCGCGAATTGCCGCGCTTGCGTGCGCAGCGTCTGAGTGCGCTGCACGCGGCCGGCGCGGTCGGCGCCTGGCCGCTGCTGCTGCAGCGCGCGCACAGCCTGGCCGGCGCCGGTGTGGCGCTGCTCGGCGACGCCGGCCACGTCGTCCACCCGCTGGCCGGCCACGGCCTGAACCTGGGGCTGCAGGACGTGCAGGCGCTGGCCGCGGTGCTGGCCGCGCGCGGTGCGGCGGCGGCCGGCGACGCGCGCCTGTTGCGGCGTTACGCGCGCGCGCGCGCCGAACAGGTGCTGGCGCTGGAGCTGGCCACCGACGGGCTGCAGCGCCTGTACGCGCTGCCGTGGCTGGCGCCGCTGCGCGCGCTCGGCCTGGCCGCCACCGACCATTTGTCGCCGCTGAAGCGCTGGCTGGCGGCGTATGCTTCCGGCGCGAACGTGCTGGGATGAACCGATTTACTTTCGATGCGTGCTGTTGACGGAGATTTCATGAAATTTCGTTCCATTTTTGCGGCAATTTGCCTTTTGGCATTCGGTGCCACGGCGCATGCGGACAATCTTTCCGGGCTGCGCGCAGCGCTGCACAAGGCCATGCCGAGCATGCCGGCCGACGCCCGCATCGTGAAAACGCCGTATTCGGGGCTGTATGAGATCGACTTCGGCGACCACGTGTTCTACGCCGATTCGACCGGGCGCTACCTGTTCGCCGGCGAGATTCTCGACACCCGCACCGGGGTCAACGTGACCAAGCAGCGCGTCGCCGAACTGCAGCGCTTTCCGTGGAAGGACCTGCCGTTCAAGGACTCGTTCAAGATCGTCTACGGCCACGGCGAGCGCCAGGTTGCGGTGTTCGAGGATCCCTACTGCCCGTATTGCCACCGTCTCGAGAAGACGCTCGAGGCGATGGGCAACATGACCGTGCACGTGTTCCTGTTCCCGGTGATCCGGCCCGATTCGCCGGCGCGCGCGCGTGACATCTGGTGCAGCGCCGACCGCGGTCGCGCGTGGACCGACTGGATGGATCACCAGAAGGCGCCGACGCCGGCCGCCGCCGACTGCAAGGCCGAGGCGCTGCAGGCCAACCTCGCGCTGGGCCAGCGCCTGGGCATCGAGAGCACGCCGACGATGTTCCTGCAGAACGGTACACGCATTTCCGGCGCGGTCGACGCCGCGGCGATCACCCGGGCGATGGCCGCGAAGTGATCGGCGGCGGCTGGCGGCCGCTGCGCCCGCTGGCGGCGCGCAGCGGCATCGCGCCGTGGCTGGCCGAGTGCGGCTCCTTGACCGCGAGGCTGCGCGCGCACTGCGGGCAATTCGGGCTGCGGCGCCTGAGCCATGGGCCTGGCCCGGCCCGGCCCGACGACCCCGATTGCGGCGCGCCGCGGCTGTGGCGGCGTGAAGTGCTGCTGCTGGCCGACGGTCAGCCGGTGGTGTACGCGCGCAGCGTCGCCGCACGCAATGTGCTGCACGATTCGTGGCGCTTGCTGCGTGGCTTGGGCGGGCGCCCGCTCGGCGACGCGGTGTTCGCCCGCGCCGGCGTGCGGCGCACGCCGATCCGCGTGCGCCGGCTGCGCCCGGGCGACGCGTTGCAGCGCGCCGCGTGCCGCGCCGCCGGGCTGGCCGCCGACACCGAACTGTGGGCGCGCCGCTCGGCCTTCGTCCACCGCGGCGCCGCGGTCTGGGTCACCGAAGTGTTCCTGCCCGCTCTCGGCGCCTTGCGCGCACGCTGACGCGCCGCTGCGCTTCGCCGCTCAGCGCGACGCGATCATCGCCAGCAGCGCGGCGCCGACGATCAGCAGCGCAGCGGCGATCAGATTCCAGCTGAACGCATGCCCGGTGGCGAGCACCAGCAGCGTCGTCGACGCCAGCGGCGTCAGGTAGCTGAGCACGCCGATGGTGCGTGCGTCGCCGTGCTTGAGCGCGTGGTCCCAGAGGTAGAACGACGCGCCCAGCGGGCCGGCGCCGAGCAGTGCGATGCGCGTCCAGTCGGCCGCGTCCAGCGTCGCCGCCGGCTCGAGCAGCGCGTGGCTGAGCAGCGCCAGCAGACCCGACAGCAGCGCGAACAGCCCCAACGCCGGCGTGGCGAAGCCCTGGCCGCGCAGCAGCAGGCGGCGGCTGCCCAGCGAAAAACCCGCCCAGCACAGCGCGGCGCCGAACGCCGGCAGATAGCCCCAGGCCAGACCGCCGTGCAGCGCGTGGCCGCCGAGGATGGCCAGCGCGGCGCCGCCGAAGCCGAGCAGCGCGGCGACCACGTGCAGCGGCTTGAGCCGCGTGCCGGGCAGCAGCAGCGGTGCGCCGAGCACCATCAGCAGCGGCCACAGGTAATTGACCAGATTGGCCTGCACCGCCGGCGCGTGACGCAGGCCGAGGAACAGCAGGAAGTGGTAGCCGAACAGACCGCCGACGCCCAGCGCCAGCGCTTTCGGCCGCACGCGCCAGGCGCGCGCCCACGGCCACGCCGGCACGCTGCCCAGCACCAGCGCCAGTCCGGTCAGCAGCAGCGGCGGCACCTGCGGCAGTTGCACGACCAGCGTGGCCAGGCTGGCCCACAGCGCGATGGCGCCGAGCGCGAACAGCGGCGCGGTGCGTCGGGTGTCCATCGCGTCAATCCCCGCGGGCGGGCAGCGGCGGGCGGTGGTGCCGCCACGGCCGCGCGAGCTCAAGCTGCGCGGCCACGCGCAGCAGCAGGTCCTCGCGGCCCCAGGCGGCGTGCAGCTGCACGCCGACCGGCATGCCGTCGGCGCCCCAGTGCAGCGGCAGCGAAATCGCCGGGGTCCCGGTCAGGTTGGCGAGCTGGGTGAAGGGGGTTCGCGCCAGGCTGCGCTGCGCAAGCTCGTCGACCGCGCCTGCGCGCCGCAGCAGCCCGCCCAGGCCCAGCGCGAGCAGTGCGCGCAGCGCGGCGCGCGCCGCCGGCGGCGTGTCGAGTTCGCCGATGGCCGGCGCCGGCTGCGCGGTGGTCGGCGTCAGCAGCAGGTCGTGGTCGGCGTGGAACGCGGCCAGCGCGCGTGCGAACCCGTTCCACTGCTGGCGTTGCAGCGCGTAGGCCGCGGCCGGCAGCGACTCGCCGAGCGCGGCCAGCGCGCGCGTGTCGAGTTCGAAGTCGGCGTCGCGCGCGCCGTGCACGTCGCGGCACCAGCGCAGCAGCGCCGCGGTCTGGCCGTAGACCATCGTCAGGTAGGCGCGCGCCAGCGCGGCGCCGTCGATGCGCGGTGCCGCCGGCTCGACGCGGTGGCCGAGCTGCTGCAGCAGCTCGGCGGCGGCGTTGACCGCGGCGCGCATCTCCGGGTGCACCGCGCCGCCCAGCGGCGACTCGGCGGTGACGCCGATGCGCAGCACGCCGCAGTCGGCGCCGACCTCGTCGAGGTAGCGGCGCCGCGGCGCCGCCGCTTCGTACGGGTCGCCGGGCTCGGCGCCGCAGGCGACGTCGAGCAGCGCGGCGCTGTCGCGCACGCTGCGCGTCAGCGCGTGGCTGCACACGGCGCCGTCCCACAGCTCGCCGGCCAGCGGCGCGTCGCTGACGCGGCCGCGCGACGGCTTGAGCCCGACCAGGCCGCAATAGGCCGCCGGAATGCGGATCGAGCCGCCGCCATCGGACGCGCCGGCCGCCGGCACGATGCGCGCGGCGACCGCGGCCGCCGCGCCGCCCGACGAGCCGCCCGGGCTCAGGCGCGGATTCCACGGGTTGCGGCAGGGGCCGAACAAGGCGCTCTCGGTCACCGCCTTCAAGCCGAACTCGGGCACGCTGGTCTTGCCCAGCACGAGCAGGCCGGAGGAGGTCCAGCGCCGCACCAGCGCGGCATCCTGCGCGGCGCGCACGCCGCGCAGCGCGCGCGAGCCCAGCGTGGCCGGCAGCCCGGCCAGGTCCTGGCCGATGTCCTTGAGCAGGAAGGGCACGCCGGCGAAGGCGCCGGTCGGCGCGGCGCGCAACTGTTCGCGTGCCTGCTCGCGCCAGTCGAACACGACGGCGCCGAGGCTGGGGTTCACCGCGTCGAGTCGGCGCAGCGTCGACTCGAGCACTTCGGCGGCACTGACTTCGCCGCGCGCGATCAGCGCGGCCAGCGCGCAGGCGTCGAGCTCGGCGAGGGCGTCGTCGCGCATCAGCCGGCCTCGCCGCACAGCGCGGCCAGCGCCGCGCGCACCGCGTCGCCGTCGGCTGCGGGATGCCCGAAGTCGACGCGCAGCTGCGCACCGTCGGCGCGCAGGTCGGCGCCGTCGACGTCGACGCCGAGCAAGCGCACCTGGTGCGCGTCGCGCGCGCCGTGTCGCTGGGCGCATGCACGCAGCGCGTCGGCGCGCTCGGCGTTCCATTGCGCGACGATCGCCTCCTCGGCCTCTCCGACGCGGTTCGGCGGCGGCGCGAACGCCGCGGCGTCGACCCAGCGTGCGCGACCGAAGCCGGCGATCGACCGTATGGCGTCGGGAACGATGCGCCAGAAGTGGAAGTCGGGCAGCTCGAAGTGACCGGCGGCGCCGGGAACGTAGCGCAGGTAGCGAGGCCCCAGCGCGGCCTTGTCGCCGCCGCGCTGCGCGCGGCCGAGCACGGTGACGCGGCCGGCGGCCTGAGCGTCGGCCGCGCACGGGTGCACGAGCAGGCTGCAGCGCGCGTCGGCGTCGAGGTTGCGCGTGTGCTCGGCCAGGCTGGAGACCAGGATCAGCGGGCAGCCGGCGTGGTCGAGCACGAACGGGGTGATCGAGCCGTAGGGTGTCCCGTCGTGGCGCTGCGACAGCGTCGACAGCACGCCCTGAGGGTGGGCACGTACGAAACGGCGCGCGTCGGCGCCGGCATCGGCTCGGGCGGTCATCGGCATCGGGGGCGGGGCGCGGCGCGTGCCGCATACCCCGCATTGTGCTCCCGCGCGGCGGCGGCGGCGCTCGCCCCGCCGCCGCCGCGCGTCACGGCTTACTTGCCGAACGCGTTTGTAGAGACCGCGGTGCCGGTGGGGAACGTGAAGCTCGACAGCCTGGCCGGCGACAGCTGGCCGGTGCTCGCGTTCTGCGTCCACACGCTGACCCCGCCTCCGTTCCGGTCGAAGGCGTAGAGCGTCGCGCCGGTCGAGTCACCGACCATGTTGATTCCGGCGTTGGGGGTGCCAAGAGCAACCGGTGGCGTGCCGAGCGCGGTGAGGGTGCCGTTGTTCGAATCGATCTTGAGCTGGTAGATGTCGCCGTTGGCGATGTCGTTGATGTACAGGTATTGGCCGCTCGGGTCGATCGCCATCGCTGTCAGTTGCGGGGCGGCTGGCGACGCGGTGCCCAGCGGCACAGCGAAAGGCGAGCCGGCGCCAAGCGCTGTGAGCGAGCCGTCGGTGCCGACGGTGTAGATCGACACCGTGCGGTCGTTGTTGTTGAGGATGTACGCGTACTTGCCGTCTGGCGTGATCGCCATCGCGGTGGGGCCAATTCCGGTGGCGACAGCGGTGCCCACGGGCTTCGGCTGCCCGGTGGTGGACGCGCCGTTGGTGCCGATGCCGTAGGCGGTGACCGAATCATCACCTAATCCTGTGGAGCCGGCATCTGCCGCGATCGCGTACAGATAATCGGCGACTGGACTGCGGTACAACAGATCGGCGGTGGACGGCAATACGGTCGCGGTGCCGACTTGCGCGCCGACCGCTCCACTGCTCGGGTCGATCGGATAGGTCATGATCGTCGCGGCCTGGCCGACTTTCACCGGGGCTTGCAGCACATACAGGGTATCCCCCGCAACGTCTAGCGTGGCATCCAGCGCGTCGCTCGTCAGCGTTTGCACGCCGTTGGCGGTGAGCACGCCGCCAAGACCGATCGTGAACGCCGCCAGTCGTGGCGCCGCTCCGGTGCCGTTGCCTGGGGTCAGCGTGTAGGCGTGGGTGGCCGAGGCGTCGACGAGGATGCCGTTGGAGCCCGCGCCGGCGCTGAGGTCGGGGCCGGCGAGCGGGGTGAGCTGGCCGCTGGCGGCATCGTAGGCGTAGGTCAGGATCGTGCCGGCGGCGCTGTCGAGGAACAGCGCGATGTTTTTCAGCAACATCGGCGAGCAGGTGACGGCGACGTTGCTGACCGTGCCGGCGATGGTGCCGCTGCTGGCGCTGACCGAGCAGCTGGCGCCGCCCGGCTGCGTGCCGATGGTGACGTTGTAGGGGCTGCCGGCGGCCAGCTGGGTGGCGAACGTGAAGCTGCCGTCGGCGTTGACCGGGAGCGCGTCGCCGTTGTTGTTCAACAGCTGCACGGTCTCGCCGCTGAGCAGGCCGCTGACCTGGCCGCCGACGGCGTAGGTCACGGGCGTGTTGGCGCCGGTGTTGCCGCCGGTGGTCGGGCTGCTGCTCGGCGTGCTGCTGCCGCCGCCGCAGCCGCCGAGTGCGGCGCAGGCGGCGGCGATGACGAGGGCCATCGGTTGGATTTTCATCGTGGGGCTCCTGAGGTGGGGTGCGGCCCGCCTTCGCGGCGGGCCGAGTTCGAAAGCCGGGCGTTGTCGCGCCCGACGGCGTTCGACGGCCGAACGCCGTCGAGTCGCCGATCTAAGAGGGCGATGGGTCGGATCGATCGCGATCGACCCCGCGGCGGGGCTCGCCCCGCCCCGCCGCGTTGCCGCTTACTTGCCGAATGCGGCCGCACCGATCGTGGTGCCGGAGTTGAACGTGTAGCCCGACGTCTTGGCCGGCGACAGCTGGCCGGTGCTTGCGTCCTGCGTCAGCGCCTGGACCTCGCCTTTGTTGACGAGAAGGACCGTCGCGCCGGTCGTGTCGCCGACCATCGAGAGCTTGGCGTCGATGCCGCCGGGGACCACCATCGGCGTCGGGGAAAGCTCCTTCAGGGTGCCGTTGTTCGCGTCGATCGTGAGCGAGTAGATGGCGCCATTGCCTTTGTCGTAGACGTACAGGTACTGACCGCTCGGGTCGATCGCCATTGACCGCAATTGCGCAGTTTTGGGCATTGCTGAGTCCAGCGTCAGGGCGAACGTTGGGGAGGGGCTAAGCGGGGTGAGCGAGCCGTCGGCGCCGACGGTGTACATCGACACCGTGTCGTCGAAATAATTGAGGATGTAAGCGAACTTGCCGTTCGGCGTGATCGCCATTGCGATCGGAATAGCGCCGGTCGCCACGGCGGTGCCCACTGGCGTGGGCTGCTTGGTGGTGGTGTTGGCGCTGTTGGCACCGATGGCGAAGGTCGTGACGGTCCCGGTTGCCGCGCCGCCGTCTGGGTCGAGCGCGTACACATAGTCGGCGCCAGGGCTGCGGTATAGCCTATTCGTCGTAGTCGACAATACCGCTGGCGAGCCGGCCTTCGCGTTGATCGCGCCGGTGCTCGGATCGATCGGATAAGTCATGATCGTCGCCGCCTGGCCGGTCGAGACCGGGGCTTGCAGCACATACAGGGTGTCCCCCGCGACGTCGAGCGCGGCGGCTTGTCCGTCCGCCGCCAGCGTTTGCACGCCGTTGGCGGTGAGCACGCCGCCACGGCCGATCTTGAACGCCGCCAGCTGCGGCTGGGCTCCGGTAGTGCTGTTGTGCGGGGTCAGCGTATAGGCGTGGGTCGCCGAAGCGTCGACGAGGATGGCGTTGGAGCCCGCGCCGGCGCTGAGGTCGGGCCCGGCAAGCCCGGTGAGCTGGCCGCTGGCGGCATCGTAGGCGTAGGTCAGGATCGTGCCGGCGGTGCTGTCGAGGAACAGCGCGATGTTTTTCAGCAACACCGGCGAGCAGGTGACGGCGACGTTGCTGACCGTGCCGGCGACGGTGCCGCTGCCGGCGCTGACCGAGCAGCTGGCGCCGCCCGGCTGGGTGCCGACGGTGACGTTGTAGGGGCTGCCGGCGGCCAGCTGGGTGGCGAACGTGAAGCTGCCGTCGGCGTTGACCGGGAGCGCGTCGCCGTTGTTGTTCAACAGCTGCACGGTCTCGCCGCTGAGCAGGCCGCTGACCTGGCCGCCGACGGCGTAGGTCGCGGGCGTGTTGGCGCCGGTGTTGCCGCCGGTGGTCGGGCTGCTGCTCGGCGTGCTGCTGCCGCCGCCGCAGCCGCCGAGGGCGGCACAGGCGGCGGCGATGACGAGGGCCATCGGTTGGATTTTCATCGTGGGGCTCCTGAGGTGGGGTGCAGCCCGCCTTCGCGGCGGGCCGAGTTCGAAAGCCGGGTGTTGCCTTGGCCGAGGGCGTTCAATGGCCGAATGCAGGACCGACGAGCGCCTGCCCGGCGTTCACGGTGACCGATGACAGCTTGGACCCCGACAACTGACCGGTGGCCGAGTTGACGGTCCATGCGGAGACCGCGCCGTTCGCCGTGTCGGTGGCGTAGAGCACGGTACCGGTCGTCGAGTCGCCGACAATCGACAACTGTTTGGGAGCCGCAGCGCTCGCGATGGTCGGTGTCGGCAGCCGTTTCAACGCGCCGGTGGTCGGGTCGATCTGGAACTGGTAGATCAGTTGGTCGCCGGTGTCGCCGACGTAGAGATAGTGGTTGCTCGGGTCAATCGCGATCGAGACGGGCGAAGCACCGAGAGGCCCGGTGATGCCGGGAACGTCCACGGTGGCCGTCGGCGTGGTGGCGGCGCTCAGCGTGCCGTCGGCCGCGACGGCGTAGATCGACACCGTCTCGTCGCCCTGGTTCGCGACGTACGCGTACTTGCCGTCGGACGTCATCGCCATCGCCCTCGGGGCCTTGCCGGTGGCGATGGGCGACCCGGTTGGGGAGACGTTGCCGGTGGTGGCGATGCTGAAGGTTGAAACCGATGTATTGCCAGGGTTGAGCGCGTACAGGACTTCGGCAGTCGGGCTGGCGTAGAGCTGCGTCGGTATCTGGCCCGCCGGCATGGTGTACGTGTTGGCCAGGCCCGGCTGACCGGTCGACGCATTGACCTGGTACGTGGTGATGGCCGGGCCTGTGGGACCACCGGTCAATCCGAGGGTGTAGAGATACTGGCCGGACTTGTCCAACACCATCGAAACGCCTCCCCCGGTCACGGTCAGCGGCGTACCGCTGGCCGCGATGACGCCGCCGGCGCCAATCGTGAACGTCGAGAGCTGCGTCGCGCCGGCACTGTTGTTGCCCAGCGTGTAGGCGTGGGTTGCCGACGCGTCGATCAGCACCGCGTCGGCTGCTTTTCCCGGGCCTTTCGGCGCTGCCGGCAGCGCGCTGAGCTGGCCGCTGGCGACGTCGTAGCTGTACGGCTGCAGCGTTCCGGTGCTCTCGTCGAGGAACAGCGCGATGTTTTTCATCTGCACCGGCGAGCAGGTGACGGCGACGTTGCTGACCGCTGCTGCGACCGTTCCGCTGCCGGAGCTGACCGAGCAGCTGGCGCCGGCCGGCTGCGTGCCGACGGTGACGTTGTAGGCGCTGCCGGCGGCCAGCGCCGTCGGGAACGTGAAGCTGCCGTCGGCGCTGACCGGGAGCGCGTCGCCGTTGTTGTTCAACAGCTGCACGGTCTCGCCGCTGAGCAGGCCGCTGACCTGGCCGCCGACGGCGTAGGTCGCGGTATTGTTGCCGCCGGTGTTCGTGTTGCTGCTCGGCGAGCTGCTGCTGCCGCCGCCGCAGCCGCCGAGTGCGGCGCAGGCGGCGGCAATGACGAGTGCCATGGGTTTGATCTGCATCGAGGGTCTCCTGGGGGGCGGGTGGGGCGAGGTGCTTGTGCGCTTGGGGTTCAATGGCTGAAGGCGCGGCCGCGGATCGGGTTCGGGTCGCTGCGGCTGTCGAGCGCCAGGCCGAGCGCGGCGTTGGCGGCACGGCAGGCGAAATCGCGAAGTCGAGGCATCGGGTCGCTCCGGGTGAGGTTGCGGCAAACAGGGAACGGCCAGTCCATGGCCATCGCGCCGGAACCGGGACCCGGGCTTGCTGAAATTATTCGAGCAGTCTCCGGATTAACCCGTCAGCGGCGTATTTCACGCACGTTGATAATGTGCAAACGCGAGCTGCGGCGCCTGGTGGCGCGCGGGAATGAGCGATGGCGCGGGGTTCGGGGCGAGCGGAGCTTGCCGCTGCTGCCGCGAAGAATGCGGCGGTATATATTTTTGGCCGGGCAATATTCGGCGGAGCCGATTTTATGGCCTGTGCGAATCGGCGATACGCGCGGCAAATATTATTATCGGGAAGCGAGCCCGAGTGATCATGGAAAACTCACGGACAGGCCGCTGCCCGCCTTTTACGCACTGGGGCCGCGGGCTTGCGAGTCGGACCTTCGTCCGCCCACAGATGCTCGATCACCACCGGCGGCCGATTCGGGAACTGCGCCACGAGCTCGAGCGTGCCTCCCATGCTTTCGATGTCGTGGCGCAGGGTCGAGAGCAGCATGTCGCTGCGCTTTTCCAGTCGCGAAGCGGTGTCCTGGCGCACTCCCAGGCTGGCCGCCAGTTGCTCCTGGGTCTGCTGCACGGCCTGGCGCAGATCTTTCAGGGTGGCCAGTTCCATGGCGCGTGTTTCGACACGCTGCCGGCGCGCCGCGGGAAGCTCGGCCATGATGTCATCGAGCTTCCTTGCCATGATGGCTCTCCTTGCAGTCAAGACCCTGCCATCGCCCGGCCCTTGCCGCCAGCATCATCCGCTGTGATCATCTCGTGTTGGCACGATGAATGATGGGCAGCGTAGCGGCTCTGCAGGACACGTCAGCAAAGGAGCGTCAAGATGCGGCTTTTGGGAAATCTGATCTGGTTTGTCTTCGGTGGGTTCGTCATGGGCCTGGGGTGGTGGTTTGCGGCGCTGCTGTGCGCGATCACCATCGTCGGGATCCCGATTGCCATCGCGGCCTTTCGCATCGGTACATTCTCCTTCTGGCCGTTCGGCCGCCACATCGTGGACAAGCCTGCCGGCGCTGGGCCCGCGGCCTTGGGATTGCTGGGCAATGTGATCTGGGCCGTCTTCTTTGGATGGTGGCTGGCGCTCGGGCATCTCGTCAGTGCTCTGCTTTGTGCCATAACCATCATCGGGATCCCATTCGCGCTGCAGCATCTCAAGTTGGCCGGTCTTTCGCTGACTCCGTTCGGGAAGGTGATCGTCGTCGTGTGACCAAGATCGTGTTCTGGAAGGGCATGCCCCCAAATCATCCTGTCACGACTGCCCGGCGGTGCAAGAACTGGAGTGGGCAGCCTGGAAATGAAAAAAGCCGGAAGGCCCTGATTTCTCAGGATCTTCCGGCTTCGTGCGAACTACGTCGCACAATTATTCTGGTGGCCAGGGACGGAATCGAACCGCCGACACGCGGATTTTCAA
>JAJZHH010000071.1 GCA_021804595.1 Pseudomonadota bacterium | reverse complement strand
CCAGCCGTCGCGGCGGCGCGCTCGAGCTGCAGGCGCGTGCGGCGCTGGCCGCGGCCGACGCGGCGCGCGCGCGCACCGCCATCCGCGCGCTGCACGCCGGCGTCGTGCTGACGCGCAACGTCGAAGTCGGCGACGCGGTCAACCCGGGGCAGGTGCTGCTGACGCTGGCGCAGGACGGCCCGATCGAAGTCTCGCTGCCGGTCGACGAGCGCAACCTCGAACACCTGGCGAGCGGGCAGCACGCGACGTGCGTGACCGACGCCTACCCGCAGCGCGTGCTCGACGCGACGCTGGACTTCATCGCGCCGCAGGTCGACACCGCCAGCGGCACCGTCGAGCTGCGTCTGCGCGTGTCGAAGCCGCCGGCGTGGTTGCGCCAGGACATGACGACCTCGTGCGACATCGTCACCGGACGCGTCGAACGCGCGCTGGTCGTGCCCAACGACGCGTTGCGCGGTCGCCGCGGCGCGCAGGCCGACGTGCTGGTGCTCGAGCGCGGCCGCGCGCGGCTGCGCGCGGTGCGGCTGGGGCTGCAGGGCCTGGTCGCCAGCGAAGTGGCCAGCGGGCTGCGCGCCGGCGACGTCGTGCTCGACGCGCCCGCGCTGCGCGCCGGCCAGCGCGTGCGCGTGGCGCTGCGCGCGTTGCCGCAGGTGATGGCGGCCGGTGCGACGGCCGCTGCAGCCGCCAGCGCGGCGCCTTGAGCGGGGCCGCGATGGGGCTGTCGTGGCGCATCGCCTATCGTTTCCTGCGCGACGGTCGCGTGCAGACGCTGCTGATCATCTCCGGCGTCGCGGTCGGCGCCGCGGTCATCGTGTTCATCACCGCGCTGATCAACGCGCTGCAGGTCAACATCGTGCAGCGCACCCTCGGCAGCCAGGCGCACATCGTCGTCAGCGCGCCCGACCTGCTCGCGCTGGCGCCGCCGCTGCCGCGCGGCACGCAGGCGCTGCGCGAAGTCGACGCGCGGCCGCAGCGGCTGCGCTCGATCAACAACTGGTCCGGGCTCATGCGCGTGCTGCCCGGGCTGGCCGGCGTCGCCGCGGCGTCGCCGCAAGTCAGCGGGCCGGCGTTCGCGCGGCGCGGCAGCGCGGTGCGCGCGGTCAGCGTGATCGGCATCGAGCCGGCGCTGTACCGGCGCGTGATCCCGCTGCCCGACGACATCGTGCAGGGTCGCTTCGACGTCGGCGCCAGCCACATCCTGATCGGCACGCGGCTGGCGCAGGACCTCGGCGTGCGCGTCGGCGACAAGCTGCGCGTGCAGGGCGCGGCCGGCGTCGCGCAGGTGTTCGACGTCGCCGGCGTGTTCTCGCTGGGCGTGCGCGACCTCGACCAGCGCTATCTGTACACGGGGCTGAAACCGGCGCAGGCGCTGCTGGGCCTGAGCGGCGGCGTGACCGAGATCGATCTGACGGTGCGCGACATCTTCGCCGCGCAGGACGTCGCCGGGCGCATCGCGCGGCTCACCGGCATGAAGGCCGAGAGCTGGATGGCGACCAATTCGCAACTGCTCAACGCGCTGCGTTCGCAGTCGCTGTCGAGCGCGCTGATCCGGCTGTTCGTCGGCCTGTCGGCGGCGTTCGGCATCGCCAGCGTGCTCGCCGTCAGCGTCGTGCAGCGCACGCGCGAGATCGGCATCCTGCGCGCGATGGGGGCGACGCGCGCACGCATCCTCGCGGTGTTCCTGTTCGAAGGCGCCGCGGTCGGCGGTGCCGGCTCGGCGCTGGGTGCGGCGGTCGGCGTGGCCATGGTCTGGGTGTTCAACCACTACGGGCCGGGGCTGTTCAACGTCGCGGTGTCGCCGGCACTGCCGCTGCAGGCGGTGGCGCTGGCCACGCTGGTCGGCGTCGCCGCGGCGGCGTTGCCGGCGTTGCGCGCGGCACGGCTCGATCCGGTGGTCGCGATCCGCTATGTCTGAACACGATCCGGTGCTGCGCTTGGTGCAGCTGCGCAAGTCCTATCAGATCGGCACGCCGCTGCAGACCGAAGTGCTGCACGGAATCGACCTCGAGCTGCGGCGCGGCGAGTTCACCGCGCTGATCGGGCCGTCAGGGTCGGGCAAGACCACGCTGCTCAACGTGATCGGCCTGCTCGACGCGCCGACCGCCGGCGAGCTGTACCTGAACGGCCGCGCGACGCGCGCGCTCGACGACACGGCACGCACCGCGTTGCGCGGCAGCGCGATCGGCTTCGTGTTCCAGTTCCACCACCTGATCCAGGCCTTCAGTGTGCTCGACAACGTGATGATGCCGGCGCTGGTGCAGGGCGCGCGCGACGACGCGGCCTTGCGCCGCCGCGCGCAGGAATTGCTCGACGGCGTCGGCCTGGGCGGCTTCGCGGCGCGCCGGCCCAACGAGCTGTCGGGCGGGCAGCAGCAGCGCGTGGCGATCGCGCGCGCGCTGCTGACGCGGCCACCGCTGGTGCTGGCCGACGAGCCGACCGGCAACCTCGATACGCACAGCGCCGACGAGGTGTTCGCGCTGCTGCATCGCTTCAACCGCGAGTTCGGCTGCGCGGTGCTCGTCGTCACCCATGACCCGCGGCTGGCCGCGCGCTGTCCGCGCGTCGTGCAGCTGGTCGACGGCCGCCTGGCCGGGGCGGCCGACGCCGCCGGCTGACGCCGCGCGCGTCAGCCGCGCCCGGCGGCGATGGCCTCGGCGCGCAGGCCGGCGTCGCGCAGGTCCGCGGCGAGCGCGCCGTCGAGCAGCAGCGACGCGGCCGCCTGCGCCATCCCGGGCGCGCTCTGGATGCCGTAGCCGCCCTGGCCGGCGAGCCAGAACCAGCCGTCGGCGCGCGGGTCGAAGCCGACCACCGGCTCGCCGTCGGCGACGAAGCTGCGCAGCCCGGCCCAGGTCGCGCGCGGGCGGCGGATGCTCAGCGTCGTCGCCTGCTCGATGGCCCAGATGCCGCTGGCGACGTCGAATTCCTCGGGCTGCACGTCGTGCGGCTCGACCGCGTCGGCGTTGGCCGGCGAGCCGAGCAGGCAGCCGGCGTCGGGCTTGAAGTAGAAGCGTTCGGCCAGGTCGATCACGGTCGGCCAGTCGCGCCAGCCGTCGACCGCGGGCGCGTCGAACAGGAAGGCGCTGCGCCGCTTCGGCTGCAGCCCGATCGGCGCCACGCCGGCCAGCCGCGCCAGTGCGTCGGCCCAGGCCCCGGCGGCGTCGACGACGACGTCGGCGTCGATCGTGCCGGCGCGCGTGCGCAGCCGCCAGGCGCCGCCCGTGCGCGCGACGTCGAGCACTTCGGCGTCGCCGCGCACCTCGACTCCGGCGGTGCGCGCGCCGCGCAGGAAGCCCTGCAGGATGGCGTCGACGTCCATGTCGAGCGCTTCGTCCTCGAGCAGGCCGCCGAGCACCAGTTCCGGGCGCAGCACCGGGCAGCGGGCCAGGCAGGCGGCGGCGTCGAGCTCGCGCGCCGGCGCGCCCGCGGCCCCCAGCTGCGCGCGCAACGCGGCCAGTCGCGCCGCGGCGTCGGCGTCGTCGGCCAGCGCGACGTGCAGCGCGCCGCGCGCGCTCAACAGCGGCTGCGCGGCGAAGCCGGCCGGCGGCGAGCGGTAGAAGGCGCCGCTGGCGCGGGTCGCCGCACGCACCGCCGGCGGGCCGTACGACGGCATGTACAGCGCCGCCGAGCGTCCGGTCGAATGCTGGCCGCACTGCGTTTCGCGCTCCAGCAGCAGCGGCGCGACGCCACGGCGCACGGCCAGCGTCCACGCCAGCGAGGCGCCGGCGATGCCGCCGCCGACGATGACGATGCGCGGCGCGGCGCCCATCGGCTAGGCCTTCGCGGCGCGCGGGCGCGCGGCGTGCAGGTCGGGCAGGAACGCCGCGAGCATGCCGATCAGCGGCAGGAAGGCGCACACCTTGTAGACGCCGACGATGCCGATGACGTCGGCCAGCTGACCCAGCGCCGCAGCGCCGATGCCGCCGAGGCCGAAGGCCAGGCCGAAGAACAGCCCGGCGACCGCGCCGACCTTGCCCGGCATCAGCTCCTGCGCGTAGACGATGATCGACGGGAACGCCGACGCCAGCACGAAGCCGATCACCGCGGTCAGCGGCGCGCTCAGGCTCAGCGGCGCGTAGGGCAGCGCCAGCGTGAACGGGGCCACGCCGAGGATCGACGCCCAGATCACGCGCTTGCGCCCGATGCGGTCGCCGATCGGACCGCCGAGCAGGGTGCCGGCGGCAACCGAGGCGAGGAACACGAACAGGTGCAGCTGCGCGTCGCGCAGGCCGAGACCGAAGCGCGTTTGCAGATAGAAGATCAGATAGGTGTTGATCGACGCCAGGTAGAAGAACTTCGAGAACACCAGCGCGAGCAGCACCGCCAGCGTGCGCCGCACCAGCGCGCGGGGCGGCGCCGCGACCTCGGCGTGAGCGCGCCGGTGCCCGGGGCGCTGCTGGTGCGCGGACCAGCGGCCGACCAGGCCGAGCACGACCATCGCCAGCAGCGCGGCGATCGAGAACCAGGCCAGGCTGGACTGGCCGTGCGGCACGATGAACGCGGCGGCCAGCAGCGGGCCCAGCGCGGTGCCGGCGTTGCCGCCGACCTGGAAGATCGACTGCGCCAGGCCGTGGCGGCCGCCCGACGCCAGCCGCGCGACGCGCGACGACTCGGGGTGGAAGATCGACGAGCCCATGCCGACGCAGGCCGCGGCGACCAGCACGTGGCCGAAACTGTCGGCGCGCGACAGCAGCAGCAGGCCGCAGAAGGTGAAGCCCATGCCGACCGACAGGGAGAACGGACGCGGCTTGCGGTCGGTGTACAGGCCGACCAGCGGCTGCAGGATCGACGCGGTGACCTGGTAGGTCAGCGTGATGAAGCCGATCTGCACGAAGCTCAGGTGCAGGTTGGACTTGAACAGCGGGTAGATCGCGAGCATCAGCGACTGCATCATGTCGTTGAGCATGTGCGAGAAGCTGATCGCGCCGAGCACCGGGAAGCGGGTATCGGCGCGCGGCGCGGCTGCCGGCGCGGGGGTGGTCGAGGACATCGGGTCTGGACGGGCGCGGCTGGCGCGCCGCGGCGAAGCGGGCAAGACCCTCAGTCTAAGCGCGCCGCCGCAGGTCTGCAGCGGCGCGTTCAACCGTGGCGGCGCGGCGCCGCGTCAGGCCACGGCGCCGTAGACGCGGCGCATCGCCGCCAGCGCCGTGGCGGCGTCGATGACGTGGTTCTGCGGCCCGGCCGAAGCGATCTTGCACGCCCCGAGCACATTGCCCAGGCGGCACGCCTCGACCAGCTCCCAGCCCTGTTCCAGCGCCCACAGCAGTGCGCCGCGGAACGCGTCGCCGCAGCCGGTGGGGTCGACCACCGCGGCCGCCGGCAGCGCCTCGACGCGGGTGACACGGTCTTGCGTGTAGACGTCGCAGCCTTCGGCGCCGCGCGTGACGACCAGCCCGCGCAGCTGCGCGGCGAGCGCGTCGGCGTCGCCGCCGATGCGCTGCAGCAGCAGCGCCGCCTCGTAGTCGTTGAGCACCGCCCAGCTGGCCTGCGCGACCAGCACGCGCAGATCGTCGGCGTCGAACAGCGGCAACGCCTGGCCCGGATCGAAAATGAACGGCAGGTCGGCGGCGGCCATCTGCGCCGCGTGGTCGAGCATGGCCTGGCGCGCGTTGGGCGCGACGATGCCCAGCGTCAGCCCGGGCAGCGCCGGCACCGGCAGCAAATGCGCCTCGAGCATCGCGCCCGGGTGGAAACCGGTGATCTGGTTGTTGTCACGGTCGGTCATGATGTGCGCCTGCGCGGTGTGCAGATCGCGCGAGACGCGCAGATGGGCGCGCGAAATGCCCAGCGCGTCGAACCTGGCCTCGTAGTCGCCGCCGTCGCGTCCGAGCACGCCGAGCACGACCGGCTCGCCGCCGAGCAGGTGCAGCGTGTAGGCGATGTTGCCGGCGCAGCCGCCGAACTCGCGGCGCAGCGTCGGGATGTCGAAGGCGACGTTGAGGCGGTGGATGCGGTCGGGCAGGATGTGGTCGGCGAAGCGGCCGGGATAGTCGCTGATCGTGTCGTAGGCGAGAGAACCGCTGATCAGGCAGGACATGGATGAATGGGGCGCTGTGGTGTTGGAACAAACCGCACTTTAACGCGCTTCGGATGCGGTTCAGAACTCGCGTGGTGCGAGCGCATCCCTTGCCCGCGGCGCTGCGCGCCCGCTATGCTCGAGCGACGACCCCAACGCGGAGCCGCCGATGGCGCAAGACTGCCTGCTCGCCCTCGACCAGGGCACGTCGAGTTCGCGCGCGCTGGTGTTCGGCCCCGGCGGCGGCGTCGTCGCGCTGGCGCAGTGCGAACTCGCGCAGCATTACCCGCAGCCCGGCTGGGTCGAGCACGACGCGCGCGACATCTGGCGCGACCAGCTCGACTGCGCGCGCGAGGCGCTGCAGCGCGCCGCCGCGCAAGGCCTGCGTCCGGCCGCGCTGGGCATCAGCAACCAGCGCGAAACGACGCTGCTGTGGGACCGCGCCAGCGGCGAGCCGTTGCACCGCGCGATCGTCTGGCAGGACCGACGCACCGCGGCGATGTGCGACGCGCTGCGCGCGCAGGGCCTGCACGACGAGGTGCGCGCGCGTACCGGGCTGGTGCTCGACCCGTATTTCTCGGCGACCAAGCTCAAGTGGCTGCTCGATGCCGTGCCCGGCGCGCGGGCACGCGCGGCGCGCGGCGAACTCGCGTTCGGCACCGTCGACAGCTGGCTGCTGTGGCTGCTGTCGGGCGGCGCCGACGCGGCGACGCGCGCGCACGCGGTGCACGCCACCGACGTCAGCAACGCGGGGCGCACGCTGTTGTGGAACATCCACCGCGGCGACTGGGACGACGAGCTGCTGCGCGCCTTCGACGTGCCGCGCGAGCTGCTGCCGGCGGTGCACCCCAGCGGGCATCGCTACGCGCTGACCGCGCCCGGGCTGCTCGGCGAGCCGCTGCCGGTCGGCGCGCTGGTCGGCGACCAGCAGGCGGCGCTGTTCGGCCAGGGCTGCGTGCATCCTGGACAGGCGAAGAACACCTACGGCACCGGCTGCTTCGTGCTGCTCAACACCGGCGCGCGCGCGCTGCGCAGCGCCAACGGCCTGCTGACGACGCCGGCGGCGCAGGCCGACCTGGCCGTGCGCCCCGGCGCGGGCTTGCAATATGCGCTTGAAGGCAGCGTGTTCGTCGGCGGCGCCGTCGTGCAGTGGCTGCGCGACGGACTGCACGCGATCGGCGGCAGCGGCGAAGTCGAGGCGCTGGCGCGCAGCGTGCCCGACAGCGGTGGCGTGCATTTCGTGCCGGCGTTCACCGGGCTGGGCGCGCCGTACTGGCGGCCCGACGCGCGCGGCCTGATCAGCGGACTGAGCCGCGGCACCACGCTGGCGCACCTGGCGCGTGCCGCGCTCGAGAGCATCGCGCTGCAAAGCGCCAGCCTAGTCGCGGCGATGGACGCCGACGCGCGCGCCGCCGGCGCGGCACCGCTGCGCGAGCTGCGCGTCGATGGCGGCGCCAGCGCCAACGATCTGCTGATGCAGTTCCAGGCCGACCTGCTCGGCCTCGACGTGCTGCGCCCGGCGCAGCTCGAGACCACCGCGCGCGGCGCGGCGTGGCTGGCCGGCCTGAGCTGCGGCGTCTACCGCGGCTGGGACGAGCTCGAGCCGCGCTGCGTCATCGAGCGTCGCTTCACGCCGCAGCTGAGCCGCGCCGCGGCCGCCGCGCGCATGCAGGAGTGGGAGCACGCGGTGCGCCGCGCGCTGGTCGATTGAACGCGGCTCAGCGCAGCGCGGCCAGCGCCGCTGCGTAATCGGGTTCCTGGGCGATTTCGGGCACCAGTTCACTGTGCAGCACGCGGTTGTCGGCGTCGAGCACGACGACGGCGCGCGCGGTCAGACCGCGCAGCGGGCCGTCGGCGATGCGCACGCCCCAGTCGTCGAGGAACTCGGGGTGGCGGAAGGTCGACAGCGTGACGACCTTGTCGAGCCCTTCGACGCTGCAAAAGCGCGACGCGCCGAACGGCAGATCGGCCGACACGACGAGCACCACGGTGTCGCGCAGCGCCGCCGCGTCGGCGTTGAAGTGCCGCGTCGACTGCGCGCAGGTCGGCGTGTCGAGCGACGGCACGATGTTGAGCACCTTGCGCTGGCCGGGGTAGGCATCGAGGCCGACTTCGGCCAGTTTCGCGTCGGTCAGGCACAGCGCCGGCGCCGCGGCGCCGCGGGCGGGCAGCGTGCCGTCGACCCGGGTCGGGTTGCCGCGCAGGGTGATCGTCGCCATCGTTGTCTCCTTCAGGTTGAGTTGAGCGGCCGATGCTAGGCGGCCGGCAAAGACCCTGCCGGCGCGAGGTGTAGCGCGCGCGGCGCGACGCGCGCAGACTCGGCCTGGCGTCGGGCGGGCGGCCGCTGGCCGCAGCGCCGCGCTCGACGCGTCCGCAGGAGCCCGCCGATGCGCCGCGAAACCGACACGATGGGGGCCGTCGACGTCCCCGACGACCGCTACTGGGGCGCGCAGACCGCACGCGCGCTCGAGCACTTCCCGCTCGCCACGCCGGGGCAGCGCTGGCCGCGCGCGGTGATCCGCGCGTTCGGCCTGGTCAAGCAGGCCGCCGCGAGCGCGAACGGCGAGCTCGACGAACTGCCGGCGCCGATCGCCGCGGCGATCGTGCAGGCGGCCGGCGAAGTCGCCGACGGGCGCTTCGACGAGCACTTTCCGCTCGGCGTCTACCAGTCCGGCTCGGGAACGCAGACGCACATGAACGCCAACGAGGTGATCGCGAACCGCGCCAGCGAGATCCTCGGCGGCCGCCTCGGCAGCCGGCAGCCGGTGCATCCGAACGACCACGTCAACCGCGGCCAGTCGACCAACGACGTGTTCCCGACCGTGATGCACCTGGCGATCGCCGCCGAGCTGTGCGCGACCCTGCTGCCGGCGCTCGACGCGCTGCACGGCACGCTGCAGGCGAAGGCGCGCGAACACGCCGGGCTGGCCAAGGTCGGCCGCACCCATCTGCAGGACGCCGCGCCGATCACGCTGGGGCAGGAAATCGGCGCCTGGGCGACGCAGCTGGCGCAGGCGCGCGTCGCGCTGGCCGCCGGCGTCGACGCGCTGGGCGAGCTCGCGCTGGGCGGCACCGCGGTCGGCACCGGGCTGAACGCGCACCCGCGGCTGGCCGCGCTGTGCGTGCGCGAACTGGCCGCGCGCACCGGGCTGGCGCTGCGCGAGGCGGAAGACAAGGCCGCGCTGCTGGCCGCGCACGATGCGGTGGTGGCAAGCTCGGCGGCGCTGCGCACGCTGGCCATGGCCTTGCTGAAAATCGTCAACGACGTGCGCTGGCTGGCCAGCGGGCCGCGCTGCGGCATCGGCGAGCTGCTGCTGCCGGCCAACGAGCCGGGCTCGTCGATCATGCCGGGCAAGGTCAACCCGACGCAGTGCGAAGCGCTGGCCATGGTCTGCGTGCGCGTGTTCGGCAACGACGCGACGGTGGCTTTCGCCGGCAGCCAGGGCAGCTTCCAGCTCAATGCGTACAAGCCGCTGATGCTGCACGCGGTGCTCGACAGCATCGCGCTGCTGGCCGCCGGCATGCAGGCCTTCGACCGCGACTGCGCGCGCGGCCTCGAGCCCGACTTGCGACGCATCGCCGAGCACCTCGAGCTCGACCTGATGCGCGTGACCGCGCTGAGCCCGCGACTGGGCTACGACGCGGCGGCGCGCATCGCGCACGACGCGCAGCGCCGCGGCGTCACGCTGCGCGAGGCCGCGCTGGCTTCGGGGCTGATCGACGCCGCCGAGTTCGACCGTCTGGCCGACGCGCTGGCGATGGCGCGTCCGCAGCGGCCATGAAAAAGGCCGGATAACGTGGTCATCCGGCCTGTGTCTGTTGGTGGAGAGGAGGAGGATCGAACTCCCGACCTTCGCATTGCGAACGCGACGCTCTCCCAGCTGAGCTACCCCCCCAACAAGAGAGCAATCTTAAACCGGTTTTTTGCGTTTGTCTACGCCCAGTCTTCAGCCGCGGCGGAACACCCAGCGCGTGGCGCTTGATGCGGCGGCCACCCAGGCGTAGCCGGCGCCGTCGAAGCCCTTGAGCGCCTGCGGGTCGTCGACGCGGTGCTCGATCGCCCAGCGTGCCATCAGCCCGCGCGCGCGCTTGGCGTGGAAGCTGATCACCTTGTACGCGCCGCCGGCGCCGGCGTCCTGGAACACCGGCTGCACGACCGGCAGCGCCAGCGCGTCGACGTCGACCGCGCTGAAGTATTCCTCGGACGCCAGGTTGACCAGGACCGGGTGGGCGTGGGGCAGCAACTGTTCGCGCAGCGTCAGCGCGATGCGCGCGCCCCAGAACGCATAGAGGTCGCGCCCGGCGCGGTTGGCCAGTTTGGTGCCCATTTCGAGCCGGTAGGGCTGCAGCAGGTCGAGCGGGCGCAGCACGCCGTACAGCCCCGACAGCAGCGCGAGGTGCTGCTGCGCCCAGTCGAGGTCGGCGGCGCCCAGGCTGCGCGCGGCCAGGCCGTCGTAGACGTCGCCGTCGAAGGCGAGCACCGCGGCGCGGCTGTTGTGCTCGTCGAAGGTCTCCGACCACGCAGCGTAGCGGTCGGCGTTGAGCACCGCGAGCTTGGCGGAAATCCCCATCAAGCGGCTCAGCGAAGCCGGGGAGTACTCGCGCAGCAGCGCGACGAGCTCGGCGGCTTCGGCGATGAAGCGGGGTTGCGTCGGCACCACCGCAGGGATCGGCGAGGTGTAGTCGAGGGACTTCGCGGGAGACAGGACGATCAGCATCCCCGAATGGTATTCGGCAGCGCCGCGCGACTATGCTGGCGGGTCCAATTCCCGTACGGTGGAACGACGATGCAAGACGAGCGCGAATCGCTGACCCTGGGCTTCATCGGACTCGGCGCGATGGGCTGGCCGATGTGCGAGCACCTGCAGCGCGCCGGCCACCGGCTGCGCGTGTGGGTGCGCGACGCGGCGCGGCGCGAACGCGCCGCCGCCGCCGGCATGCAGCTCTGTGCCAGCGCTGCCGAAGTCGCCGCTGGCGCCGACGTCGTGCTGACCAATGTGACGTCGACCGCCGACGTCGAGCAGGTGCTGCTCGGCGAGCACGGCGTCGTGCACGGCGCGGCGCCCGGCTTGCTGTGCATCGACCACAGCACGATCGCGCCCGACGGCGCGCGCCGCATCGGCGCTGCGCTGCGCGCGCGCGGCGTCGACTTCGTCGACGCGCCGGTGTCGGGCGGCGAGCGCGGCGCCATCGACGGCACGCTGACGGTGATGCTCGGCGGCGACGCGGCGGCGTGCGCGCGCGCGCTGCCGCTGCTGCGCTGCTACGGCCGCCACATCGAGCGCATCGGCGACATCGGAGGCGGCCAGGTGGCCAAGCTGTGCAACCAGATCGTGCAGGTGATCACGATCGAGGGCATCGCCGAGGCGATGCGTTACTGCGCCGCCGAAGGCGCCGACGCGCAGCGCGTGCTGCAGGTGCTGTCGAGCGGCTTCGCGGGCAGCCGCATGCTCGAGCTGATGGGGCCGAAGATGGTCGCGCGCGACTTCGCCGCCGGCATCCAGGCGCGGCTGCACGCCAAGGACTTCGGGCTGGCCGCCGACGCCGCGGCGGCCGCCGGGCTGACGCTGCCGGCGCTGGCTGCGGTGCGCAAGCAGCTCGACCGGCTGGTCGAGCTGGGGCTGGGCACGCAAGACACCAGCGCCTTGCTGCAAGTGCTCGAGCGCGGCTGAGCGGGCGCGGCACGCGCGCGACGCGTCAATCGGTGTCGAGCGTGTGGAACGACGCGTCGAGCGGGCCGATGTGCGTCGGGCTGAGCCAGCGGGCGTCGGCCAGCGGGCCGCGCAGCAGGTGGCCGACGCCGAGCAGCGCGGCGAAGATCGCCATGCGCACCGCGACGCCGCTGTCGGACTGGCGGAAGATGGCGCAGCGCGGGTCGGTGTCGAGCTCGGGGCTGAGATCGTAGGCGTCGCGCGACGCGTCGCGCGGCAGCGGATGCATCAGCACCGTGCTCGGCGTACAGCAGCCGTCGAGGAAGGCGCGGTCGACGCGGAACTCGGCGCTGTAGCCCTCGATCAGCTCGCCGGCGAAGCGCTCGCGCTGGATGCGCGTCGCATAGACGACGTCGACGTCGGCCAGCGGCGCGTGCAGCACGCGGCGAAACTCGAGCGCGTGGCCGCGGCGCGCGACCGCCTTGCCGAGTTCGTCAGGCAGCTCGAGCCCGGCCGGCGCGATCAGCGTGAAGTGCAGGCCGCGGTAAAGCGCCAGCAGCTTGATCAGCGAATGCACGGTGCGACCGTACCTGAGGTCGCCGATCAGCGCGACGTGCGCACCGTCGATGCGCTTGCCCAGCCGAGCGAACTCGCGCCCTATGGTGTACAGGTCGAGCAGGGCCTGGCTCGGATGCTCGCCGGGGCCGTCGCCGCCGTTGATCACCGGCACGTTGGTCGCCGCGGCGAACTTCGCGGCGGCGCCGCGTTCGGGGTGGCGAACGACCAGCGCGTCGACGTAGCCGCTGATGACGCGGCTGGTGTCGGCGATCGACTCGCCCTTGGCCATCGACGAGAAGGTGAAGCCGGTGGTGTCGCAGACCGCGCCGCCGAGCCGGCAGAACGCGGTCGCGAAGCTGATGCGGGTGCGTGTGCTGGCTTCGAAGAACAGGTTGCCGAGCACCGCACCCTCGAGCGCGCGGCATACCTTGCGCCGCCGCGCGATCGGCTCGGCGGCGCGCGCCAGCGCGAACAGTGCGGCGATCGCGTCGGGGTCGAGCTGGTCGACCGACAGCAGGTGCTGCAGCTTCATCGCGGCAGGCCCCACGGCAGCGACAAGGACTTGATCGTCGTGCAGCCGCGCATCGCTTCGCGCACGCCTTCCTTGTGCCCCAGCCCCGACGCCTTGACGCCGCCGAACGGCGCCAGCTCGGTGCGCCAGCCGGGCACTTCCCAGACGTTGAGCGTGCCGACGCGCAGCTCGTGGAACAGGCGGTCGACGAGGTCCAGGCGCTGCGTGCACACCGCGGCCGACAGCCCGTAGGCGGTGCCGTTGGCGATGCGCAGCGCGTCGTCGACGGTGTCGAACGCGATCACCGGAGCGACCGGGCCGAAGGTTTCGCGCTGCACCAGCTCCAGCCGCGGGTCGACGTCGGCGAGCACGGTCGGCGCGTACGCTGCGCCGCTGCGCTGGTGGCCGGCCAGCAGCGCGGCGCCGGCGTCGATCGCGGCGGCCACGCGCAGCCCGATCGCGCGCGCGGCGGCCTCGTCGATCACGGTGCCGATGCGCGTGTTCGTCGGATGGCCCCAGCTCCAGCCGCGCGCGGCCTCGTCGGCCAACCGCTCGGCGAAGGTCGCGGCGATGCGGCGCTGCACCAGGATGCGCTTGACCGCTGTGCAGCGCTGGCCCGAATTGGCGAACGCGCCTTCGGCCGCCAGCCGCGCCGCGGCGTCGAGCTCGGCGTCGTCGAACACGATCAGCGCGTCGTTGCCGCCGAGCTCGACGAGCAGCCGGCGCATGCCGGCGTGCGCGGCCAGGCGCTGGCCGACTTCGACGCTGCCGGTGAAGCTGAGCATCGCGCAATCGGCGCTGTGCAGCACGCTGCCGGCAAGCAGCGCGGCGTCGCCGACCAGCACCTGCAGCATCGGCGTCGGCAGCCCGGCGTCGAGCAGCAGGTCGGCCAGGCACAGCGCCGACAGCGGCGTCTTCGTCGAGGGTTTGACGATCACGCGGTTGTTGGTCGCGATCGCCGGCGCCACTTTCGCGGCGACTTGCAGCAGCGGGTGGTTGAACGGCGTGATCGCGAAGATCACGCCGTCGAGCGGTTCGCGGCTGGTGACGATGCGGCGTGGCGATTCGGCTGGCGAGGTGTCGCCGGCGTAGCACTCGGCATCGTCGCGCAACGTCTCGGCCGCGGCGCTGCGCAGCAGCTGGCACGCGCGCTCGACCTCGCGCGCGGTGTCGACCAGGCTCAGCCCCGATTCGCGCGTGATCAGCGCCGCGACGGCGTCCGCGCGCGCCTGCAGCGCCGCGGCCGTGGCGAGCAGGATCTCGCTGCGCCGATGGCGCGACAGCCGCGGCCGGTACGCTGCGGCGTGCTCGAGCGCGCGCCGCGCGTCGTCGGCACCGGCCTGCGCGAGCAGCGCGACGACGTTGCCGTCGTAGGGGTTGCGCAGCTCGGCACGGCGGCCGCCGTCGACTCGCACCCCGCCCACGCGCGAACCTTCGAGGAGCTCATTCATGATGTTGGCGCCTCGGCGCATTGCGCCGGCCCCCCGAGGGCGCCGCGCTCATGTCGGCCCCAGCAGCATCACCAGCGCGGCGACGACGAACACCGCGTTGGTGATGCGTTCGAACCACGCCGGCGGGATGTGGCGCAGCAGCCGGGTGCCGGCCCAGGTTCCGGCCAGCGAGACCAGCAGCAGCGGCCACGCCGACGCCAGCACCGCGCCGGGGGCGAAGCCGCCGCCGCGGTAGACGAGCAGCTTGGGCACGTTCAGCGCGCACGAGGTCAGCGCATAGGTGCCGATGTAGCGTTCCTTGACCACGCCCAGCGAAGTCAGGAAAGGCCCCTTGAGCACGTTGCCGCTGCCCAGCGCGCCCGACGCGACACCGTAGGCCAGCGCGAACAGCGCAAAGCCGGCGCGCTCGGCGCGTGCCGGGCGCGGCGCCGCCGTCCGCCGCCGCAGCCGCGGCACGATGACCATTGCCAGCACGCCGGCGCCGAGCACGCGCTGGAACGCGTGCGCCGGCACGACGACGAGCAAGGCGCCGCCGAGCAGCGCACCGGGCAGCGCCCACGTGACCAGGCGGGCAGCCAGCGCGAAGTCGACGTGGCGCCAGGTCATCAGCAGCTTGGCGAAGTTCTGGAACAGGAAATAGACCGTGATCACCGCGACGCCGGACTTGGCGCCGTAGAAGCCGACGAACAGCGGCAGCAACGCGTAGCCGCCGACGCCCAGCGCCGACGACAGCACCGACGACGCGAACACGGCCGCGACGAAGGCAGCGTAGCGGCCCGAATCGAGTGCCGCGGCAGAGCCACCCAGGGGTGCCGCGGCCAGGCTGCCCAGCAGTTCAAGCATCGCCGCGCTCCAGCACGCGCGCGACGTAGGCGTCGCAGGCGGCGTCGTCGGCCACATCGAGCGCGCTCAGGCCGAACGCGCGCAGGCGCTCGACGCTGCCCAGCGCGTTGCGGCCGTGTGGCAGCGTCGGTTGCACCTCGGCGCGCACGCCGAGGTCGCGGTACAGCGGCAAGGCGCCGACGATGCCGACGACGTCGCCGGCGACGTGCACCACCGCGCGCGTGCGCTGCGCCAGCACCGGGTCGGCGAGCAGGCGGTCGGCGTTGGCTTCGAGCAGGTCGCCGCCGAGCTCGGCGACGACGAGCTGGCAGCCGCTGGCGTCGAGCAGGCCGAGCATCGCGTGCGCGGCGTCGATCACCGGCGCCGCCGCGGTGTAAGTGGTGGCCAGGCCGAGTTCGGGGAAGTCGTGCACGCGGTCGGCGCCGGCGTCGTGCATCGCGAGCACGTCGCGCAGCCGGCCGGTGCCGGTCAGCTTGGCCGCGCCGACGATGCAGCCGCGGCGCTTCAGCGCGCGGATCAGCGCGGTGCACGCGGTGGTCTTGCCGACTTCGGACGCGCTGCCGGCGACCAGCACGGTCGGTACCGCCGGTGCGCCCGCCGGTGCGCTCGACGGCGTCGGGCACAGGTCGCGCAGCTGCAAGGCGCGGCCGTCGCGCAGCGGCACGCCGAGCACCTTGACGCGGGTGAAGCCGAGCGCGGCGCGTGCGGGCGGCAGGCAGCGGCCGCGGCCGACGACGCCGGCGCGCGCCAGCAGTTCCAGCGCCGGCGCGTCGGGCGGCGCCAGCCGTGGCGGCACGTCGCCGTACTCGGAGGTGCCCGAATGCCGGCTCGCGAGCACCGCGACGAAGCGGTCGCCGCGGTACAGCGCGACTTCGCGCCCGCTGCGCTCCTCGAGCGTGCGGATCGACCCCGGCTCGCCCAGCGTCTCGACCACCAGCAGCGAGCCTTCGACCGCGCCTCCGGCCGGGCCCAGCGTGCACGCGGCGAGCTGCGCGGCGCTGAACGCGCGCAGGTTCGACGGGATGGTCTTGACGCCGATCACCGCGGCGTCCCGACGCGCTCGGCGCGCAGCGCGGCGCTGAACTGCTCGCGGTTGAGCCGCGGCGGCATGCCCGGACGGCCCAGTTCGGCACGGTGGCCGACGCGGCACAGCACTTCGATGAACGCGGCGCGCGGCGAGGCGACGAACTCGGCGACGGTGCTGGCCAGCGCAGCCGCGCTGCGCACCGTGGCGACGCGCGCGTAGCCGGCGGCCGCTGCGATCGACGCCAGCCTGACGCCGGGGGCGGCGGTCGGCTGCTCGCCGACCGATTCGTGCGAGTCGTTGTTCAGCACCACGTGCAGCAGCCGGCTGGCGCGCGCGCAGGCGGCGAACGCGCCCAGGTGCATCAGCGCGGCGCCGTCGCCGTCGAGGCACAGCACGGTGCGGCCGGGCTGCGCGTCGGCGATGCCCAGCGCGACATGCGAGGCGTAGCCCATCGCACCGACGACGAGGAAGTCGCGGGCGTGCGTCTCGCCGCGTGCCTCGCGCAGCGCGTACAGCTCGCGCGACGCCATGCCGGTGGTGGCGACGATCAGCGTGTCGCGCGGCAGTGCGCCGACGCAGGCTTCGATCGCCTGTTCGCGCAGCATCGACGGCGCGCTGGCGTCGCGCGGCGGGCGCCGCGGCGCCGCCGGCGCGGTGAACGCCGCGCGGCGGCACAGCAGCGCGACCGGCTGGCGCGCCTGCGCGGCGTGAGCGAGCAGGCGCTGCA
>JAJZHH010000157.1 GCA_021804595.1 Pseudomonadota bacterium | reverse complement strand
TGGAGGTATTGTCGTCGCGTGGCGCTGGCCGCCGCCGGTTCGTACCATCGGATCATTCATCGACACGATCGAGCTCGCCATGCCCACGACCGACACCGCGCCCGCCGCGCCACTGCCGCCGACCGACCGCGCCAGCGGCCTGAGTGCGACCGAGGCGCGCGGCCGTGCGCAGCGCTTCGGACCCAATGCCATCGCCGATAAGCCGGTGCCGTGGTGGCGTCAGCTCGCGGGGCGCTTGTGGGGGCCGGTGCCGTGGATGCTGGAGGCGGTGATCGCGCTGCAGTTGCTGCTCGGTCGCGAGCAGGAGGCGCTGGTGATCGCGTTCCTGCTCGCGTTCAACGCGCTCGCCGCGTGGCTGCAGGAGCGCCGCGCGCAAGATGCGCTGGCGCTGCTGCGCCGCCGGTTGCAGGTGTATGCGCGCGTATTGCGCGACGCGCAGTGGAGCCGCGTGCCGGCGGCGGAGCTGGTGCCCGGTGACGTCGTGCACGTGCGCGCCGGTGACCTGGTGCCGGCTGACCTGACGCTGTTCGACGGTGCGGTCGCGCTGGACCAATCGGCGCTGACCGGCGAGTCGCTGGCGGTCGATGCCGGACCGGGGAGTCCGGCGTACACCGGCGCCATCGTGCGCCAGGGCGAAGCCAGCGGCGAGGTGGTCGCGACCGGTGCGGCAACGTATTTCGGGCGCACCGCCGAGCTGGTGCGCAGCGCGGAAGCGCCGAGCCACATGCAGCGCACGATCTTCGCCATCGTCAAGCGCCTGGTCGTGTTCGACTTGCTGCTCGTCGTGCTCGTCATCGCCTATGCGATGACCCACCATCTGCCGCTGGCCGACACCGCGGTATTCGTGCTGATGCTGCTGGTGGCATCGGTTCCGGTGGCGCTTCCGGCCACCTACACGCTGGCCACGGCCGTGGCGGCGACCGCGCTGGCGCGCGAGGGCGTGCTGGTGACGCGGCTGCCGGCGGTCGAGGAGGCGGCGTCGATGGACACGCTGCTGTCGGACAAGACCGGCACGCTGACGCGCAACGCGTTGACCTTGGCCGCGACGCGCCCGCTGCCCGGCGTCGACGAGGCCAGCTTGCTGCGTGCGGCGGCGCTGGCCAGCGACGAAGCGTCGCAGGACCCGCTGGATCTGGCCGTACTGGCCGCCGCGCGAGCCCACGGCGTGGCCGACACGCCCGGCAAGCGCCTGCGCTTCGCGCCGTTCGACCCGGCGACGCGTTGCAGCGAAGGCGTGTGGGCGATGGGCGGCGGCGAATGGCATGCGCTGAAGGGCGCCAGCGGCGCGGTGCTGGCGCGCTGCGTGGCTGACGATTCGGTGCGCGACGCGGTGCAAGACGCCGAAGCCGCGCTCGCCGCCGATGGCGCGCGCGTGCTCGCCGTGGCCGCGGGCGGCGGCGAGTTGCGGTTGCTCGGCCTGCTCGGGCTGTCGGACCCGCCGCGCGACGACGCCGCCGAGCTGATCGCCCGGCTGCGCCAACTCGGCGTGCGCGTGGCGATGGCCACCGGGGACGCGCTGGAGACGGCGCGCGCGATCGGCCGCCGCCTCGGCCTGGGCGAGCGTGTCGGCGCGGCCGATGCGGGAGCGCTCGCCCACCCTGACGACTACGACATCTACGCGCGCGTGCTGCCGCAGGACAAGCACGCCATCGTCGCCGCATTGCAGCGGGCAGGGCACGTCACCGGGATGACCGGCGACGGCGTCAACGACGCGCCGGCGCTGCGCCAGGCCGAGCTTGGCGTCGCGGTGGCCAGCGCGACCGACGTGGCCAAGGCCGCGGCCGGCGTCGTGCTCACCGATCCCGGCCTGGGCGGGGTGTTGACCGTCGTCGCAGCGGGGCGCGAGGTGCACAGGCGCATGCTCACCTACGTGCTCAACAAGGTGGTGAAGACCCTCGAGATCGTGGTCTTCCTGACGCTGGGGCTTTGGCTGACCGGGGGTTTCGTCGTGTCGGCGCGGCTCATCGTGCTGCTGCTTTTTGCCAACGACTTCGTCACCATGAGCATCGCGCTCGACCGCGTGCGACCCGCCGCGCTGCCGCAGCGCTGGCGGGTCGGCCAGCTGATCGGCGCTGCCGCGATCCTCGCCGCGCTGTCGCTGGCGTTCTCGCTGTCGCTTTACGTCTGGGTTCGCGCCCATTTCGCGCTCGACGCCGCGCAGATGCAGACGGTGGTGTTCCTGGTGCTGGTGTTCACGACCCAGGCCAACGTCTACGTGCTGCGCGACGACGCGCGCCTCGGGGCTTTTGCGCCCGGGCGCGCGCTGGTCGCGGTCAGCGTCGCCGATCTGGTGCTGGTCTGCACGCTGGCGCTCAGCGGAACCTTGATGCGCCCGGTGCCGCCGGCGCTGATCGGCGCCATGGCCGCCGCCGTGCTCGCGTTCTCGCTGCTGCTCGATCAGGCCAAGCGCGTCGTCTTCGCGCGCTTCGCGCTGGCCGGCAGGGCGGTCAGACGCTGACTGAAGTGAGCCACCAGTCGTGCAGGTTGCAGGTGCTGGTCACCGACACCTTGCCTTTGTAGCCCGCCGGCAAACGATGCTCGGACACCGGGCGATCGTGCCAGGTGAAGGTCCTGCGGCCGACGAAGGTGCCGTCTTCGAGCACGACGGTGTGGCTGACGATGTAGTGCGCCTCGCTCATCGGGTGCGGCGTCGTCACCTTCAGCATGCCGGCACCGACCTCGACCTGCGGCACGTGCAAGGCTTCGACCTTGGCGTAGTGCCCGGGGTCGGCCTCGGTGAACACGATGTTGGTCAGCATGGACGGCGCCGCGGCGTCGGCAGCGGAGGGCAGCGCGGCCCCAGCTGCGGCGGCGGCGCCGGCGGTCAGTGCAGCGTGGACGAAACGACGACGTTCCATGGCATGGCTCCTTGGACAGGCTGTGCGATGTGAAGGGAATCAAGGCGGGGAGCACCGTTTCGGCGGCGCCGCCCGCGACATCATTGCGCTTTCGTAAGACCCTGCTCGTAATGAGCTTGTTCGATGCTTCACGAGTCCGCGCGGTCGGGTACCGATTGCCAAGCCGCGCGCAAGCTGGCACACTTACAAAATAAGCACGACCGTTCGTGCGAATAACGAGTGTTCCACCGACACGAGGAGACCCGATGAATCCGTTGCGTCACATCCGCCGCCTTGCGCTGCCGCTCGCGCTCGCGCTACCCGCCACCGCCGCGCAGGCGTTGCAGATCCATGGTGTCGCGGTACCGGCGAGCGCGTCGGTCGGCGCGCGGCAGCTGCTGCTCAACGGTGCCGGCACGCGCTACTTCCTGGTGTTCAAGGTCTATGTCGCCGAGCTCTACCTGCCGCAGCGAACGACGACGGCGAGCGCCGCGCTGCAGATGCCGGGGCCGAAGCTGCTGCGCCTGGTCATGCTGCGCGACGTCAGCGGCGACGAGCTCGGCACCAAGCTGACGCACGACATCCAGGCCAACGTCAGCACCGACGCGTTCAACAACATGATCGACGGGCTCGCGCGGATGGGACAGTTGTTTGCCCAGCACAAGGAATTGCACAGCGGCGACGTGATCGAGCTCGCCGATGTCCCGGGCCAGGGCATGACGGTGACGATCGACGGCCAGAGCACCGGCGCGCCGTTCTCCGAACCCGGCTTCTTCGACAATATGCTCAAGGTCTGGCTCGGCGATCATCCGGCCGCGCAGCGGCTCAAGCAGGCGCTGCTCGGCGACGCCAAGTCCATCGACTAGGCCGGCGCCGCGCGATGAACCATCTGTCGATACGCGCCCGCCTGGCGCTGGCGTTCAGCGTACTGTTGCTGCTGCTCGGGCTCGTCGGCGGGCTCGGTGGCGTGCAGGCGCGGCGTTCGGCCGCGTCGATCGGCGAGCTCGCCGGCGCTCAGGCACGCGCCGAAGCACTGGTGCAGGGCATGCGCGGCAATTTGAAGAGCACGACGCAGATCTTTCTGCAGATGCTTTTGCTGCACGACTACTCGCCGCAGCAGATGGCCAAGGTCAAGGCCGACAGCGTCGCCACCGACGCGGCGATCCACACGCTGCAGGCACAGGCGCGTGCCGCCGGCGCGGCCAGCGCGCGCTCGCGCCGCGCCGCGCTCGTTGCGCAGCGAGTCGACGTCGCCGTCGGCGCGCTCGCCTTGCTGCTGGCCGCGCTGATGGCGTGGTGGCTGTCGCGCGGCATCGCCGCGCCGCTGCGCGTCGCGGTCGCGGTGACGCGGCGGGTGGCCGACGGCGACCTCGCGGTACGGGTGGCCGCGCGCGGGCGCGACGAAACGGGGCAACTGCTCGGCGCGCTGGCCGAGATGGTGGCGCG
>JAJZHH010000156.1 GCA_021804595.1 Pseudomonadota bacterium | reverse complement strand
TGGTCCCGGCGCCGATGTTGACGCGCTCGCCGACCGTCGCGTCGCCGACGTAGCTCAGGTGGTTGGCCTTGCTCGCCCGGCCCAGCGTGCTGTTCTTCACTTCGGTGAAGTTGCCCACGTGCACTTCGGCGCCCAGCACGCTGCCCGGGCGCAGCCGCGCGAACGGGCCGATGCGCGCGTCGGCGCCGCAGCGCGCGCCGTCGACGTGCGAGAACGGCTCGATGCGCGTGCCGGCGCCGACACTGCAGTCGCGCAGCACGCAGTGCGCGCCGACGACAACGTCGTCGCCGAGCTCGACGCGGCCCTCGAACACGCAGCCGACGTCGATGAACACGTCGCGGCCGCAGTTGAGCTCGCCGCGCTGGTCGAAACGCGCCGGGTCGGCCAGCGTGACGCCGGCGGCGAGCTGCGCGGCCGCCAGACGGCGCTGCACGATGCGCTCGAGCGCGGCCAACTGCGCGCGGTCGTTGACTCCCAGCGCCTCGTCGGCGTGCGCGGCGCGGCTGGCGTGCACCTCGACGCCGTCGGCGCGCGCCAGCGCGACGATGTCGGTCAGGTAGTACTCGCGCTGCGCGTTGTCGCAGCGCAATGCGGCGACCCAGCGGCGCAGCGCCGCACCCGGCGCGGCAAGGATGCCGGTGTTGACTTCGGCGATCGCACGCTCGGCGGCGCTCGCGTCCTTGTGCTCGACGATGCGCTGCACGCGCCCGGCGGCGTCGCGCACGATGCGGCCGTAGCCGGTGGGGTCGGCGAGCTCGACGCTGAGCAGGCCCAAGGCGCCGGCGCGGGCGGCGTCGAGCAGCGGCTGCAAGGTCGCTGCGCGCACCAGCGGCACGTCGCCGTACAGCACCAGCACGACTGCGTCGTCGTCGAACGCGTCGGCGGCCTGCAGCACCGCGTGACCGGTGCCGAGCTGCGGCTGCTGCTCGCGGAACGCCGCGCCGGACGCGGCGAACGCTGCGCGAACCTGCTCGGCGCCGTGGCCGACGACGACGATGCGGCGCTGTGCGGCGAGCTGCGCGGCGGTGTCGAGCACGTGTGCGAGCAGCGCACGGCCGGCCAGCGGCTGCAGCACCTTGGGCCGCGCCGACTGCATGCGCGTGCCTTGGCCGGCGGCGAGCACGACGACGTGCAGCGGCGCCTGGGCCTGAAGCGTGTGGGTATCGGGCATCCGGGCATTCTAGGTTGCGCCGCTGCGCGACACGCAGCAAAAAGGCCGGTCAGTGACCGGCCTCGCGGGCGATGCGGCAGTCGCGCGTCAGACGCGCGACCCGTGCTTCATCAGAACCCCGACTTGTTCTCCGACAGGAAGCCGGGCAGGCCGATCCACATGTCGAAGAAGGCGGCGACCAGCTCGAGCGCGGCGATCGGGCACGACAGCGCGCCGCCGACCAGCACCATCCAGGCGAACGCCGGGTTGTAGTGGGTCGCGAACCAGCCCGAGAAGTCGAGCATCATGCCGAGGAAGGGAATGAACACCAGCAGCGCCTTCAGCGCGGTGGTGATGCGGGTGCGCACGAACAGCATGCCGGCAATCCAGAAGATCACGCCGAGCATCGTCAGGTGGACCATACCCCCCATCAGCATCTGGTTGATGGTCATGCCGGTGTTGACCTGCGCGACCTTCTTCACGCCGTCGTAGCTGCCCAGCGGCGGGTTGTGCAGCTGCTTGCTCATCGCGTCGCTGTGGCACATCATGCAATGCGCGTCGATGATCGGCTTGATGTCAGCGGTGTACTCGGCCTCGGTCTGACCGTTCTGCACCCAGTGGTCGATCTTCTTCTCGATCGCCGGCCACTGCGCCTTGTCAACGCCGGCGTTGGTCAGCATCGTCGGCAGCACGCTCTGGATCTTGCTCGAAGAGCGGTCACCGTAATAAGAGATCTGAATGTCCTTCACCGTCACGCCAGCCTTGCCGTCGAGGCCGGTATGGGTGACGAAGAGGTACAGCTCGGCCGACAACATGCCGAAGCAGGCAAGGATGATGAAGCCGGTGTGCACGAGCTTTTCCGGCAGGGACATCTGATGGAGCGGACGCATGGTGGCAGTGGTGGAGGACAGGAAAGGAAGCGGGGAAAGAAGCGGACAAACAGGCAGGGGCCCACCGCAAGCGGGGGGCTTGACGGAAGGCCTTAATGGTTTTCCCGCATGCTACGCCGCAAAAACCCTATGACGCAATGGCAAATACACCGTTGCGGGTTTCAAAACATTACGTCAGGCGTGCTCGGGATATACGCTGATGGAGTATAAGAAAAATCCGACCGATGACCCAGCGCGCCAGCCCTGCGGCGCGCCGATCGAGAAAAGCTGCACCCGGCAAGGGGCCGCGCAGCATCGCGCCCACGTCAAGGCGATACAGTTGCATGCAGGCGTCGCTTGCGCGCGCGGCGACGCACGTCCTTGCACATCCTTATCCACCGCGCGCCATCGACGGAGCCGACCCACCATGGCCAAGAGCAAGACCCCCAACACGACGAAGCTGCAGCTGACCTCGAAGAACGTGCAGATCGGCATCGACTCCCACGACCGCGAGGCGATCGCCGAGGGCCTGGCGCGGCTGCTCGCCGACACCTACACGCTTTATCTGACGACGCACAATTTCCACTGGAACGTCACCGGGCCGATGTTCAACACCCTGCACCAGATGTTCATGGTGCAGTACACGGAGCTGTGGAACGCGGTCGACCCGGTCGCCGAGCGTATCCGCGCGCTGGGCTTCGCCGCGCCCGGCTCGTACGCCGCGTTCGGCCAGCTCAGCCGCCTGGCCGACGCGCCACAGCAGCCACCCAAGGCCGAGCAGATGATCGCGATCCTGGTGCAGGGCCACGAGACCGTCGCCGGCACCGCGCGCAGCCTGCTGCCGCTGACCGAGAAGGCCGGCGACCAGCCGACCACCGACCTGCTGTCGGCGCGCATGGACGTCCACGAGAAGACCGCGTGGATGCTGCGCTCGTTGCTCGAAGCCTGATGGGCGCCATCGCGCTGCCGCAGCGGCTGCGGCTGTGGCTCGACCTGATTCGCTGGAACCGTCCGGCCGGCTGGCTGCTGCTGCTGTGGCCGTCGCTGGCCGCGCTGTGGCTGGCCGCCGGCGGCTTTCCGGGCTGGCGGCTGGTGGTCGTTTTCACGCTCGGCACGATCCTGATGCGATCGGCCGGCTGCACCGTCAACGACGTCGCCGACGCCGACTTCGACCGCCATGTGCAGCGCACCGCGCAGCGCCCGATCACGCGCGGCGCGCTGTCCAAGCGCGAAGCGCTGGCGGTCGGCGCGGGGCTGGCGCTGGCCGCGTTCGCGCTGGTGCTGCTGACCAACGCGCTGACCATCCAGATGTCGTTCGCCGCGCTGCTCATCGCGGTCGCCTACCCGTATACCAAGCGCTGGCTGGCCTTGCCGCAGGCCTACCTCGGCGTGGCGTTCAGCTTCGGCATTCCGATGGCCTTCGCCGCAGCTGCCAACGACGTGCCGCTGCTGGCCTGGTGGCTGCTGCTGGGCAACCTGTTCTGGGTGCTGGCGTACGACACCGAGTACGCGATGGTCGACCGCGCCGACGACCTGCGCATCGGCATCCGCACCTCGGCGATCACCTTCGGCCGCTACGACGTCGCCGCGGTGATGGCCAGCTACGCGCTGTACCTGGCGATGTGGCTGGCCGCCGGCGTGCAGGCGCGGCTGGGCTGGCCGTTCGCGGCCGGCGTGGCCGCCGCCGCGGCGATGGTCGGCTGGCACTATGCGCTGATCCGCGAGCGCGACCCGGCGCGCTGCTTCACCGCGTTCCGCGCCAACCACTGGGTAGGATTCGCGTTGTTCGCCGGCGTGGTCGGCAGCTATGCGCTGCGCTGACGACACCGTGGCGGCAACAGCCGCGACAATGGCGACGAATCCATCGTCTTGACGGGAGAACCCATGCAGGTGGTCGCAGTCATCGGCCTCGGCTACGTCGGCTTGCCGCTGGCCGTCGCGTTCGGCGCGCAACGGCGCACGATCGGCTTTGATCTGGCGCGTGACAAGGTCGATGCCTGCCGCCGCGGCGTCGACCCCAACGGCGACCTCGCCGCCGAGCAGCTGCGCGACGCGCGCCAGCTCGAAGTGAGCGACGACGCGTCCGCGCTGGCCGACGCCGACTGCATCATCGTCGCGGTGCCGACGCCGGTCGACGACGCCCATGTGCCCGACTTCGGTCCGCTGCTGGCGGCCAGCGAGACGCTCGGCCGCCACCTCAAGCGCGGCGCCACCGTCGTCTTCGAATCGACCGTCTACCCCGGAGCGACCGAGGAGATCTGCATCCCGGCGATCGAGCGC
>JAJZHH010000070.1:10629-16916 GCA_021804595.1 Pseudomonadota bacterium | reverse complement strand
CGACCTGGGGCTTGATCTCCTCCCAGGTGTAGCGCTCGAGGCTGGCGACGTCGATCTCGTTGTCGAAGTGGCCGATGTTGCAAACGATCGCCTGGTCCTTCATCCGCGCCATGTGCTCGTGGCGGATGACGTGGTAGTTGCCGGTCGCGGTGACGAAGATGTCGGCCTGGCTGCACGCCTCGTCCATCGTCACGACACGGTAGCCTTCCATCGCCGCCTGCAGCGCGCAGATCGGGTCGATCTCGGTCACCCAGACCTGCGCCGACAACGCGCGCAGCGCCTGCGCCGAGCCCTTGCCGACGTCGCCGTAGCCGCACACCAGCGCGACCTTGCCCGCCACCATCACGTCGGTGGCGCGCTTGATGCCGTCGACCAGGCTCTCGCGGCAACCGTAGAGGTTGTCGAACTTGCTCTTGGTCACGCTGTCGTTGACGTTGATCGCCGGGAACTTCAACTCGCCGCGCTCGTGCATCTGGTACAGCCGATGCACGCCGGTGGTCGTCTCCTCGGTGACGCCGCGGATCTGCGCCAGCCGCGTCGAATACCAGGTCGGATCCAGCGCCAGGCGCGCGCGGATGGCCGCGAACAGCACCCGCTCCTCGTCGCTGGTCGGGTTGTTCAGCACCGCCTGGTCGGCCTCGGCGCGAGCGCCCAGGTGCAGCAGCAGCGTCGCGTCGCCGCCGTCGTCGAGGATCATGTTCGAGTGCCCGCCGTCGGCCCATTCGAAGATGTGGTGGGTATAGCGCCAGTAGTCTTCCAGCGACTCGCCCTTGACCGCGTACACCGGGGTGCCGCCGGCGGCGATCGCCGCCGCCGCGTGGTCCTGGGTCGAGAAGATGTTGCACGACGCCCAGCGCACTTCGGCGCCCAGCGCCTGCAGCGTTTCGATCAGCACCGCGGTCTGGATCGTCATGTGCAGGCTGCCGCTGATGCGCGCGCCGCGCAGCGGCTGCGCCGCGGCGTACTCGTCGCGGATCGCCATCAGCCCGGGCATTTCGGTTTCGGCGATGCGGATCTCGCGCCGGCCCCAGTCGGCCAGGCCGAGATCGGCAACGACGTAATCGGGAATCGAGTCGGGTTGGACCACAGCGTTCATGTCGGTTCTCCGTGAACTGCGGCCGGCGCCCGGGATGCATCACCGCATCCCGTGCCCGGCACGGGTTGGGTGAGCGCGGTTGCCCGCGGCGCCTGCGCGCCGCCTCGTGACACCCGAGCCTGGCGACCGCCGCCGATGCTGATACTCCGGCGCGGTGCGTTGCAACGCTCCTCGGGTAGCGCGGCATTTTACCCACGAGCAAGCGCAGCGCGCATGCCCGTTGCGCGCCGCGCGCGCTCTACCGCGCTTCAGCTCACGCGGCCGCAGCGGTCGACGACGCCGCGCTGCGCTTGAGTTCCTTCGCGAAGCGGTAGTGCTGCCAGTTCGTATTCCACCAGTCGTCGAACACGCTCGCCGGCGCGTACAGGCCGAACACCCTGAGGTGGGTATCGATCGCCAGCGTGTCGGAACTGAACGCGTCGTAGCTTTCGAACGCCAGCATGATGTCGCGGTTCGCGTCGGGCAGCTCAGGCTGGCCGGTGACGTCGGAAATCCAGAAATTGCTCCAGCCCCGAATGCTCCGGCGGTAACGCGTCTGCTGATCGAGCGCCGCGGGCATGCCGCAGTCGAGTTCCAGCGCGTCGAACTGCGGCGAGGCTTCGTCGAAGGTTCCCGCCGGCCACAGCTCGGGCGGCACCGCAATGAGGGTCGGATCCAGGCCCGGCCCGATCGGCCCGTCGTGCAGCACCACCGAGCTGCCGTCGGCGCGCCGTCCGGTGATGATGCACTCGAGCGCTTGGTCGCACGAGCTGTAGGCGACGATCCGCTGCGCGGGCGCCGACGGCGACGCGCAGGACAGGACCGCGGCGACGCCGGCGAGGATGCGGCGTCGGGTCAGGGCAAAGGGGTTCATGGCGGTGCGGGGAAGGAAGCGGTGGAGCCGTTTCGATCCGGCTCGCTGGCCGCGGTTCCCCGCACCGACCGGCGCGGCGCGCGCCGGTCGCCCGCCGCAGCGTCAGGCCGCTTCGGCGCCGCGCAGCACGCCGGCTTCAGCGCGCAGCGCGTCGGCCTTGTCGGTGGCTTCCCAGCTGAAGTCGGGCTCGTCGCGGCCGAAATGGCCGTAGGCCGCGCTCTTGGCGTAAATCGGCCGCAGCAGGTCGAGCATCTGCACGATGCCCTTGGGGCGCAGGTCGAAGTGACGGCGCACCAGTTGCTCGAGCGCCGCGTCGTCGATCACGCCGGTGCCCTGCGTCGTCACCATGATGCTGGTCGGCTGCGCCACGCCGATGGCGTACGAGATCTGCACCAGGCACTTCTTCGCCAGCCCGGCGGCGACGATGTTCTTCGCCACATAGCGCGCCGCGTACGCTGCCGAGCGGTCGACCTTGCTCGGGTCCTTGCCCGAGAACGCGCCGCCGCCGTGCGGCGCGGCGCCGCCGTAGGTGTCGACGATGATCTTGCGCCCGGTCAGCCCGCAGTCGCCCTGCGGGCCGCCGATGACGAAGCGTCCGGTCGGGTTGACCAGGTACTTGACGTTGCCGCGCATGAATTCGGGCGGCAGCACCGGCTTGATGATGTGTTCGATCACCGCTTCGCGCAGATCGGCCAGCGCGATGTCGGGCGCGTGCTGCGTCGACAGCACGACGGTGTCGACCGCCACCGGGCGGCCGTCCTCGTAGCGGAAGGTGATCTGGCTCTTCGCGTCCGGGCGCAGCCACGCCAACCGGCCGTCGCGGCGCAGCTGGCTCTGGCGCTCGACCAGCCGGTGCGCGTAGTAGATCGGCGCGGGCATCAGCTCGGGCGTCTCGTCGCAGGCGTAGCCGAACATCAGCCCCTGGTCGCCGGCGCCCTGGTCGAGGTTGTCGTCGTGCGCGGCGTCGACGCCTTGCGCGATGTCGGGGCTTTGCTTGTCGTAGGCCACCAGCACCGCGCAGCTCTTGTGGTCGATGCCGAAATCGGCGTCGTCGTAGCCGATGCGCTTGAGCGTGTCGCGCGCGACCTGGATGTAGTCGACCACCGCGTGCGTGGTGATCTCGCCGGCGAGCACGATCAGCCCGGTATTGGCCAGCGTTTCGGCGGCGACGCGCGCACGCGCGTCCTGGCTCAGGATCGAGTCGAGGATGGCGTCGGAAATCTGGTCGGCGACTTTGTCCGGATGGCCCTCGGACACCGACTCGGACGTGAACAGGAAGGAAGAGGCCATGTCAGCATGCTCCAGCGGTTGCGTTTGCACTCGTCACCGGTGGGTTGCGACTCGGCGACGCTTTAGCGGAATTTGTTCGGCGGCGGCTCGAAGCCTTCGAGCACCGCGCGTCGCCCCGCAAGTTGTCATTAACTCGGCGATCCCGCGATTGTAGCGCCGGCAAGGGCGTTTTGCCGATAACCTGCCACTGCGTAAGATGTTCGGCTCGCATCCGCTTCGCGACCGTCGTCCACCCCCGCCATGCTGCGCTTGTTCCGCGCGCTGTCCCGTCTTCCGCTCGGCCTGCTGCAGGCCGCCGGCGGCGCGCTCGGCGTGCTCGTCTACGCCGCGTCGGCCGAGTATCGCGTCCGCCTGCGCGAGAACCTGCGCCTGGCCGGCCACGCGGATCTGGCGCTGGCCGCGGCGCGCGACGCCGGGCGCATGCTCGGCGAGCTGCCCTTCGTCTGGTTCCGCGGTGACGCCGCGCTGCGCCGGGTGCGCGTCGACGGCCGCGAATGCGTCGAGCAGGCGCGCGCGCAAGGCCGCGGCGTGCTCTACCTGACTCCGCACCTGGGCTGCTTCGAAGTCTCGGCGCAGATCGCCGCGTCGTGGGGCCCGATCACCGTGCTGTACCGCGAGCCGCGCAAGGCCTGGCTGGCCGAGCTGGTGCAGGCGCGCCAGCGCGACAACCTGCGCATCGCGCCGGCGACGATGGCCGGCATGCGCCCGCTGCTGCGCGCGCTGCGTGCCGGCGAGGCGGTCGGCATGCTGCCCGACCAGGCGCCGTCGGCCGGCGAAGGCGTGTGGGCGCCGTTCTTCGGCCGTCCGGCGTACACGATGACGCTGCCGGCGCGGCTGGTGCAGCTGACCGGCGCGCGCATCGTGCTCGCGTTCGCCGAGCGGCTGCCACGTGGCGCCGGCTATCACCTGCACTTGCGCGCGCTCGACGAGGTGCTGCCCGACGAGCCGACCGCGGCCGCCGCGCGCATCAACCGCGCGATCGAGGAACTGATCGAGATGCACCCTTCGCAATACCTGTGGGGCTACAACCGCTACAAGACCCCGCCTGGCGCGCCGCCGGCGCCCACCCGCGCGGAGGCCAGCGCATGACCCGGGCCGGACTGGCGCTGCTGTGGCTGCTGCACTGGCTGCCCTACCCGCTGCTCGGCCGCCTCGGCGCCGGCCTCGGCGCGCTGCTGTGGCACGTCGCGCCGCGACGCCGGCGCATTGCGCTGCGCAACCTCGAGCTGTGCTTCCCCGACTGGAGCGCACAACGCCGGCGCGACGTCGCGCGCGCGCACTTCGGCTTCGTCGGTCGCGCGCTGCTCGACCGCGCGCTGCTGTGGTGGGGCTCGCCGCAGCGCCTGCGCCGCGTGCTACACGTCGACGGACCGATCGACGCGGCGCTGCACGGCGACGGCGCGGTGCTGCTGCTGGGGCTGCACTTCGAAGGCATGGACGCCGCCTGGACCGCGCTGACGCTGGCCGCGCAGCGCCCGCTGTCGGGCATGTACACGCCGCAGAAGTCGCCCGACCTCGACCGCTGGGTGCTCGACGGGCGCAGCCGCTTCAACACCGAGCGCATCGTCTCGCGCCACGAAGGCGCCGGCGGCATGCTGCGCGCGCTGCGCCGCAAGACGCCGTTCTACACCCTGCCCGACATGGACTTCGGCGCGCGCCATTCGCGCTTTGTGCCATTCTTTGGCGTTCCCGCGGCAACGCTCGACGTGGTGCCGCGGCTGGCCGCTTCGGCGCACGCACGCGTGTTCCCGGTGGTCGCGCGCATGCTACCCGGCTACCGCGGCTACGCCGTCACCGTGTACCCGGCGTGGGAGAACTACCCGACGCTGCGCGACGGCCACCTGGCCGACATCGACGCCGACCTGCTTCGGCTGAACCGCTTCATCGAAGCGCGCGTCGACGAAATGCCCGAGCAATATCATTGGGTGCACAAGCGATTCAAGACGCGCCCGCCGGGCGCCTCGTCGCTGTACTGACGCTGCACTGAAACCCTCGCTCCCACCTCCCCGATGACCGAGCTGCGCTTCACCAAGATGCAGGGTGCCGGCAACGACTTCGTCGTGATCGACGCCACGCGCGAGCCGTTCGCGCTCGACGCCGCGCAGCTGCGCCGGCTCGCCGACCGCCACTTCGGCGTCGGCGCCGACCAGATCCTGGTCGTCGAGCCGCCGCCGGCGGCCGACGTCGACTTCGGCTACCGCATCTTCAACGCCGACGGCGGCGAAGTCGAGCAGTGCGGCAACGGCGCGCGCTGCTTCGCCGTCTTCGTCCATGCGCGCGGCCTCAGCGCCAGGCGCGCCATCCGCGTGGCCACGCGCGGCGGCGTGATCGAGCCGCGGCTGGAGGACGATGGCCGCGTCACCGTCGACATGGGTGCGCCGCGCTTCGCGCTCGAGCAGGTGCCGTTCGACGCCGACGGGCTGCAGCCGCGCCTCGAAGGCGACTTCGAGCGCTGGCCACTGCGCGTCGGCGACAGCGACGTGCTGCTCAGCGTGCTGTCGATGGGCAACCCCCACGCGGTGCAGCGTGTGGCCGACGTCGACACCGCCGCGGTGACGACGCTGGGCCCGCAGCTCGAGCACCACCCGCGCTTCGCCGCGCGCGTCAACGCCGGCTTCCTGCAGGTGCTCGACCGCGGCCACGTGCGGCTGCGCGTCTGGGAGCGCGGCGCCGGCGAAACGCTGGCCTGCGGCACCGGGGCCTGCGCCGCCGCGGTCGCCGGCATGCGCCACGGCTGGCTCGACGCCCGCGTCGACGTCGACACGCGCGGCGGCACGCTGACCATCGCCTGGGCCGGCGCCGATGCACCGGTGCTGATGACCGGTCCGGCCGCGCATGTGTTCGACGGCGTCATCGAACTCTGACCTCCCCCTTCCCGCGCCCTGTCCCGATGGAACTGACCGAACACGACATCGCCGCCTACCTCGGCGCCCACCCCGAATTCTTCGAACGCCACGCCGAACTGCTCGGCAACGTGCAGCTGCTCAGCCCGCACGGCAACCGCGCGGTGTCGCTGCAGGAGCGGCAGATCGAGCTGGCGCGCGACAA
>JAJZHH010000070.1:0-10529 GCA_021804595.1 Pseudomonadota bacterium | reverse complement strand
CGAGCGTGTGACGTCGGCGCCCACCATGTGCGCGGCTGGGTCGCGGCGCTGCACGCCGGCGGCATGACGCCGCGCGCGATCGGTGCGCGACTGTCGGCGTGGCGCGGCCTGTTCGCCTGGCTGGGCCGCGAAGGCGCCGTCGCGGCGAATCCGGTCGACGGCGTGCGCGCGCCGCGTGCACCGCGCCCGCTGCCCAAGGCGCTGAGCGTCGACCAGGCCGTCGCGCTGGCCGCGCTGCCCGGCGCCGGCGCCGACCCGGTGGCCGACGCGCGCTCGCGCGCGCTGGCCGAACTGCTGTACTCGTGCGGGCTGCGCGTGGCCGAACTGGTCGGCCTCGATCTGCGCCACACGCGCACCGACGGCTACGAATCGGCCGGTTGGCTCGACTGGAACGGCGCCGAAGTCACCGTACTCGGCAAGGGCGGCAAGCGCCGCAGCGTTCCGGTCGGCGCGCCTGCGCTGCAGGCGCTGCGCGACTGGGTGCGGCTACGCCCGCCGCCCGCCCCCGGCCACGAGGCCGCGCTGTTCCTCGGCCCGCGCGGCCGGCGCATCAGCGCGCAGCGCGTCTGGAGCGAGCTGCGCGAGCGTGCTCGCGCCGCCGGCCTGCCGACTTCGGTGCATCCGCACATGCTGCGGCATTCGTTTGCGTCGCATTTGCTGCAGTCCAGCGGCGACTTGCGCGCGGTGCAGGAACTGCTGGGCCACTCGAGCATTGCCAGCACCCAGATCTACACCCGGCTCGACTTCCAGCACCTGGCCAAGGTCTACGACGCAGCCCACCCGCGCGCGCGCAAGCCGCGCTGAGCGCGGCGTCAAACTTGGGATGGAGGCCCCCCAAGCCGGGGCCCACGTCCCGCAGAACAAGGTAACCTACGCCCTACGAAAATTTCCCGCAAACCAGGAGAAATCGTGAGCGAACCGACCAAATACCTGCTCGATGAAGGCCGACTGCCCAAAGCTTGGTACAACATTCAGGCGGATTTGCCGCAGCCGCTGCCGGCCACACTGCACCCTGGAACCCTGCAACCCATTGGCCCTGACGATCTCGCGCCACTTTTCCCGATGGAGCTCATTGCCCAGGAAGTGAGCACCGAGCGTGACATTGAAATTCCCGAGCCAGTTCGCGAGATCTACCGGCTGTGGCGCCCAGCACCGTTGTACCGCGCGCACCGCCTGGAGCGCGCGCTGCAGACCCCAGCGAAGATCTTCTACAAATATGAAGGCGTAAGTCCCGCGGGTAGCCACAAGCCCAACACTGCGGTTCCACAGGCGTTTTACAACGCTGCCGCCGGCGTACGCAGGTTGACCACGGAGACCGGCGCAGGCCAGTGGGGCACCTCACTATCCTTTGCTGGCGGACTGTTTGGCCTTGAAGTGCTGGTGTTCCAGGTCCGGGTCTCGTACGACCAGAAGCCCTATCGACGCGCGGTGATGGAAACCTATGGCGCGCGCTGCGTCGCGTCACCCTCGACCGAAACTGCCTACGGCCGCAGCGTCCTGGCTCAGCGCCCGGATCATCCTGGCAGCCTTGGCATCGCAATTTCCGAAGCGGTCGAACTCGCCGCGCAGCGCGCCGACACCAAATACGCTCTAGGCTCGGTGCTCAATCACGTGCTCATGCATCAGACCGTGATCGGGCTGGAGGCTATGGAGCAGATGGCGATGGCCGACACTTGGCCTGATGTAATCGTCGGTTGCGTTGGCGGTGGATCCAACTTCGCCGGTATCGCTTTCCCCTTCATCGGTCAGGCGCTGCGCGGCGGCACGCGTGCGCGCGTCGTCGCGGTCGAGCCCGCCGCATGCCCAACGCTGACGCGGGGCCGCTACGCCTACGACTTCGGCGACACCGGCCACATGACCCCGTTGACCAAGATGCATACGCTGGGATCAACATTTACTCCTCCGGGCTTTCACGCCGGTGGCTTGCGCTACCACGGCATGGCGCCGTTGGTCTCACACCTCAAGGAGCTGGGCATGCTTGAAGCCGTCGCCTACACGCAGGGCGAGTGTTTCGCCGCCGGCGTGCAGTTCGCGCGCGCCGAGGGCATTGTTCCGGCGCCCGAGGCCAACCATGCCGTCAAGGGTGCAATCGAAGAAGCGCTGCGTTGCAAGCGCGAAGGACGTGCTGAAACCATCTTGTTCAACCTCAGCGGGCACGGTCATTTTGATATGGCCGCGTACCAACAATACTTTGCCGGAGCACTCACCGATGAAGCCTACGACGAAGGTGAACTCGCGGCATCCCTGTCCAGTCTGCCACGTATTCCCGCTGAAGCCTGACCGCGCGACCTTATCCCGGCGGCCTACGCCGCAATGCTCTCGCCCGCCCGGATAAGGCCATTTGCCCGGCGTGCAGCGCACGTCAGGTTCGTATTGCACCGCGGCAACATCATTCTGCACCCGCTATACACGAGCCACCGTTTTGCGCGCTGCTGCGACTTGATCACGCCGACGACATCAGCGTGAAATTACCGTGAGCTCAGCCACGGGCCAGCACTTCGACCTGAACCGCCCCGGGAATCGTGGAGGCTGGTTGGTTTAAGTCATGCCGGAATGGCGGCCTGACTGTGCCTGAGCGCGCTGAATGGTGGTTTGGGTGATCGCGTTGGACTCGCGTATCACGTTCCCCGCCATGTCGTTCGATTGGCGTGCGAACGCTTCAAGCCATGACGAATTTATCTGGAATGTCGCGAGCATTCGGTGGATTGCAGCGGCCGCCTCTGCACTGTCGGCGGACGTCGCCAGATAGCCACCGAGCCGGTACACCAGCCAGATTGCAGCGGGCATACCCGGTTGCGACGCCCCAAGCGTCACTGCGTAGACGTAGCCCACGCGCTAGCCGCAGCGAAACCCGACCTCTCCCGCATCGACGACGATGCGCTTGCCTTCGACCTGCGCGATCGGGCCGAACCGCTGGTCGAGCGCGCGCGTCTGGTCGACGATGCGTCCACCTTCAATGCGGGTAGGGTTGCGGCACACGCCGGGGCTTGCCGCGCACCGGGTCAGTAGAATCCGCCGCGCACGCCCCCCCTCATCACCATGAAAACCATCCGCCTGCACGTAGGCAAAGAGCGCGCGCTCGCGCGCCGCCACCCCTGGGTATTCGAGGGCGCCATCGCGCGCGGCGGCGCCGACTTCGGCGAGACCGTTCGCGTCGAAGCCGCCGACGGCAGCTTCCTGGCCTGGGCCGCGTACAGCCCCAAGTCGCGCATACGCTTGCGCGTATGGAGCTTCGATGCCGCGCAGCGCATCGATCGCGACTTCTTCCGCGCACGCCTGGCCGCAGCGATCGAGCGGCGCCGCGCCGCCGGGCTCGACTTGCGCGCCGCGCGTCTGATCTACGGCGAGTCCGACGGTCTGCCTGGCTGCGTTGTCGACCGCTACGCCGACATCGTCGTGCTGCAGGCGCTGGCCGCCGGAGTCGAGCGCCACAAGGCGCTGCTCGTACAGCTGCTCGTCGAGCTGCTGCCCGGTGTGCGCGTCTACGAGCGTTCCGACGTCGGCGTGCGCGCGCTCGAGGGCTTGCCCGAGACCCAAGGCTGGCTGCACGGCGACGGCGACACCGGCGCGGCGATCGACGAGCACGGCATGCGGCTGCAGCTCGACGTGGCCAGCGGCCACAAGACCGGCTTTTATCTCGACCAGCGCGACAACCGTGCACGGCTGCGCGAGCTGGTGCGCGCGCACGGCCTGGCGCGGGTGCTGAACTGTTACGGCTATACCGGCGGCTTCACGCTGGCCGCGCTCGCCGGCGGCGCCGAGCACGTCGTCACCGTCGATTCTTCGGCGCCGGCGCTGCAACAGGCCGCCGAGCACGTGCGCGCCAACGGCTTCGACGCCGTGCGCAGCACCCTGCTTGACGCCGACGTCAACGCCACGCTGCGCGCGTTCGCGCGCGACGGCGAGCGCTTCGACGCCATCGTGCTCGACCCGCCCAAGCTCGCGCCCAGCGCTGCGGCGGCGCCGCGCGCCGCGCGCGCCTACAAGGACATCAACCGCCTGGCGCTGGGGCTGCTGCGCCCGGGCGGCTGGCTGCTGACCTTCTCGTGCTCGGGCGGCATCGACGCGCCGCTGTTCCAGAGCATCGTCGCCGGCGCCGCGGTCGACGCCGGCGTCGACGCCGACCTGGTCGCGCGCCTCGGCGCCGGCGTCGACCATCCGCTGCTGCTGTCCTTCCCCGAAGGCGAATACCTCAAGGGCCTGCTGCTGCGCGTGCACTGACGCGGCGCGGGCGCCACCGGCCCGGGCCCGCGCGCTCGACGCCGGGAGCGCCCGCGGCCGACCGCGGCGACCGAAACCGCGATTGCCGGTGATCGCCGCGTCAGTCTGCCGTGAACCGTCGCGCCGACGCGTGGCGAACGTCGTCAGGCGCGCCACAATCGGCACCCTGCCGCCGGTGAGCTGCGGCAGTCGAGGACGCCATGAAGCAACACCCCGCTCCGGTGCGCCGCGCGCTCGTCGCCGGACTGCTCGTTCCCATGCTGGCCGGCTGCGACGGCGACGACGGCACGCCGCCTCGTGAAGCGGCGTCGACGCCCGCCGCGGACACCTGTGTGGCCCCCGCGGGCCGCCAGTTCGGGCAACGCTGGACGCGCCCGGCCGGCGACGCGGGGTCGCACGACGTGGTGCCAGCGTCTCCGCATGCCGGCGTGTACCGAGGCTCGGTCGCCGTCCCCGCCGCCGACGGTGGCCCAGGCAGCAGCGACGGCAGCGACAGCGATGCGGACGGCGAGGCCGTGCTGCTGCTCGGTGTCACCCGCGGCGGACGCATCACTGGCTTCGTGCACGGCGCCCCCGGCATCGCCGCCGGCGAGTGCCTGGAGCTGCACGGCACGATCGCCCACCATCAGACCTCGGCTCCGCTGCTGCTGAGCGACCGCCAGGGCCAGCGCTACGGCGCGATGTCGCTCGACTTCAGGCGCGGCGGCAGCCGGCGCGAGGTCGTCGCCACGATCCTGCGCAAGGACATGGCCGAGATCACGCTCGACGCGATTCCGCTCGACGGCGCGGTCGCGCTCGATGCCGGCAGACGCTACGCGCCGCGTGACCTCGAGCTCCAGCTCGACGACCTTCCACCGCTGCGCGACGCCGCAGCCTTCGAACTGCGGCTCGGCAAGCCCGACAAGCGCGGCGCGCAGCGCTTGCACGCCCGCGGCGGCGGGTTCACGCTGGACGCGAAACTGACCCCCACCGGAGTCGACGGCTTTTACGATGCGCGGGTGCATGTCGGCGCCAGCGCCGGCGACGCGCCGGGCGCGACACCGTCACACGACGTCGGCGGACAGATGGTCGTCGAGCGCCTCAGCGACGGCCGCCTGACGTGGGCTCTGATCGCCGCCGGGCCGCACGCACGCGTGCTCATCGATGCATCCGAAGTCAAGCCCGCGAAATAGGCTGCGGCAAGCGCGCGACCTTCGGGCGGGCCGAGGCGGCGTGCGCGAAGCGCTGCGCGCGCTGAACGCGATCGCCGCCGAACTCCTAAACTAAGGGGTTCGGCGCCGCGCGAACGCAGCGTCGTTCCCGCCCCCACCGACCGGATCGAGCCCATGTCCACCCCGTTGATTCCCGCCACCATCCTCACCGGCTTCCTCGGCAGCGGCAAGACCACACTGCTCAAGCGCGTGCTCAGCGAAGCGCACGGCTCGCGCATCGCGGTGATCGAGAACGAATTCGGCGAGGAGAACATCGACAACGACATCCTCGTGCAGGAGCGCGGCGAGCAGATCGTGCAGATGTCCAACGGCTGCATCTGCTGCACCATCCGCGACGACCTGCGCGCCACGCTGGCCGACCTGGCCGGGCGCCGCCGCAGCGGCGAGCTGATGTTCGACCGCGTGATCATCGAGACCACCGGCGTGGCCGACCCCGGCCCGGTCGCGCAGACCTTCTTCATGGACGACGAGGTCGCCAGCCAGTACCTGCTCGACTCGGTGATCACGCTGGTCGACGCGGTGCACGCCCCGCAGCAACTCGACACCCGGCTGGAAGCGCAGCGCCAGGTCGGTTTCGCAGACCGCATCTTCATTTCCAAGGCCGAACTTGCCGACGCCGACGCGCTGGCCGCGCTGCGCCAGCGCCTCACGCGCATGAACCCGCGCGCGGCACAGCGCGTCGTGCACTTCGGCGAAGTGCCGCTGGCCGACGTGCTAGACCTGCGCGGCTTCAACCTCAACGCGCGCCTGGACATCGACCCCGACTTCCTGAAGGACGAGGAACACGAGCACGCGCATGACCACGACCACGGTCACGACCACGACTGCGGCCACGACCACGCCCCCGGCGAAGCGTGCAACCATCCGCACCATCACCACCACGACGACGACGTCAAGTCCTTCGTGTTCCGCTCCGAGCGCGCCTTCGACCCGGCCAGGCTCGAGGACTTCCTCGGCGCCATCGTGCAGGTCTACGGCCCGCGCATGCTGCGCTACAAGGGCGTGCTGAACATGCACGGCTTCGAGCGCAAGGTCGTGTTCCAGGGCGTGCACCAGTTGATGGGCAGCGACCTGGCCGGCGCCTGGGGCCCGCAGGAGACGCGGCAGAGCAAGCTGGTGTTCATCGGCATCGACCTGCCGCGCGACATCATCGAACAGGGATTGGTGAAGTCCCTGGTCGGCTGACGCGCCACGTGCTGGTCGAAACGGTTACAATCGGCCGGTTTCGGGTCAGGCGCGTGGGATGCACGAGCGCGACGATCCTGCAGGGCAGCCGAACATCACCGTTATTTTTGTGATGCTTGCAGCGTGAGCAGCGACACATTCCAGGAGGAACTGTGGTCAAGGCGGCAAAATCTGCAACCGTGGTGACCGCGCGCAAGACCGCCGTCACCGCAAAGACGCCGGCAGCGGCTACACTGCGCCGGCCCGCCAGGTCCGTGCCCGGCGCCATTCCGAACGAGACGACCCCAGCACCCCTACCCATGAGCAGTGTCGCCCCTACCCCGACCCAAGCCGATCCGAAACTCGCCAACGCCTGGAAATCCAAGGCGCCGGCGGATCTGACCGACGCCGAAGTGCTCGCGATGCCCGAGAGCGAGTACATGGGCCCGGCGCAGCTCGAGTTCTTCCGCCACCGCCTCGGCCAGTTGCGCGACGAGCTGCTGCGCAGCGCCGGCGAGACCACCGAGCACCTGCGCGAGGACACGCTGCTGGTGCCCGATCCGGCCGACCGCGCGACCATCGAGGAAGAACACGCGCTCGAGCTGCGCGCGCGCGACCGCGAGCGCAAGCTGCTGAAGAAGGTCGAGCAGGCCATCGGGCTGATCGACAGCGGCGACTACGGCTGGTGCGAGGAAACCGGCGAGCCGATCGGCATCGGCCGGCTGCTGGCGCGGCCGACCGCGACGCTGTCGCTGGAAGCGCAGCAGCGCCGAGAAATGAAGCAGAAGATGTTCGGGGACTGAAAGAACTTGCCGGAAGCCATTCCGGAACGACGATGACGGACACCAAACCGCGCAGCTTCTGGGGCCGGGTCAGCGAGTTCGTCAAGAATCCGACCCAGGATTGGTCGCTGACCCGCCACGAAGGCGCGCTGCGCGAGCAGCAGGAGCAGGAGCGCGTCAAGGCGCGCGAGGAGCAGCGCAAGCTCGATGCCTTCATCCGCCGCCGCGAGCTCGCCGCGCTGCGCCGGCTGCGCCGGCGCCAGGCCGACGGCGTGCCGATCGACGGCCTGGCCAGCGACGTTCCCGACACCGACGGCGCCGCCGCCCCGGCGCCGCAGCGCGAAGCCACGCTGCGCAAGATCAACGAGATCGAGCGCATGATGAGCGCCCCGGAAAGCCGTACGGCGCGCTCGCGACTGACGCGCGGCGCGGCCCTCAGCGGCGCCGAGCTGGCGCGCGAGGCCGGCGCGATCCGCGTGCGCGCGGCACCGACCGCCGACGACACGGTGCCGATGGTGCCGCCGCCCGACGCCGGCACCGACCTTGCGTTCCCGGTCACCGACATGCATGCGCCGGCCGCGCCGGCCGCTGCGCCGCTGTCGCTGCTCAGCCAGCTGCCGCCCACCGTACTGCAAGGCGCCACCGCGTCGACGCTGCCGCTGGCCACGCAGCTGGCGCCGACGCGGCCGGCCGACGCCGCGCTGCAGCCGCTCACCGCGACCCCGCCGCCCAGCCTGGGCGCCGCCTCGGGCGGCTTCGCGCCGTCACGCCGCAACGCAGGCGACCCCTGGAGCCGCCCCGCGGCGCTGGCCGTCGACGTGCAGGAAGGCGTCTCGGCCAGCCCCTTGTTCGACCAGGCGTGCATCGACTTCGCCAACGCCAACGACGCCGACGCCGAACGCGCGCTGCTCGAGGCGATTTCGGGCTCACCCGACCGCGAACTCGAGAACGAGTTCTGGCTCGCGCTGTTCGACCTGTACCGCGCCGGCGGCAACCAGGCGCGTTTCGACGCGCTGGTCGCCGATTACGTCGACCGCTTCCAGTCGTCGGCGCCGTCGTGGGGCACGCCGGCCGCGACGCCGGCTGCCGCAGCGGCCGGCGGCGCCTCGGCGTTCACCGCGCTGGGCGAACTCGACGCCGCGCAGGCGCGCGCGCTGCTGCTGCTGGCGCGCAGCGGCGCGGCCCAGGTCGCGCTCGACTTCAACGCGCTGACCGCGGTGGCGCCCGCCGCGCTGGCGCAGGCGCTGGAGGCGTTGCGCACGCTCGACGTGGCCGCCGGCTGCTCGATCGAACTCGGCGGCGTCGACAACCTGATCGACGCCTGCGCGGTGGCGGCGCCGCCGATGCAGCGCGACCTCGACCCGGCGTGGTGGCACCTGCGCCTGGAGGCGCTGCGCATGGCCGGCCGCCAGGACGCGTTCGAGAACGTCGCGCTCGACTTCTGCGTCACCTACGAGATCTCGCCGCCGACCTGGGAGCCGGCGCGGGCGCGCGTACGCGTGCTGCAGCCCGAGTTCGGCGTGCCCGCCGCCGACAACCCGGTGTCGCGGCTGCCGCGGTCTGCGCGCAGCGCCTTCGGCACCAGCCAGTTCGGCGGCAGCGGCTTCTCGGCCACCACCACCGGGGTGGCGCTGGCGCGGCTCGACGGCGAGATCGCCGGCGGCAGCGAGAACTTCCTCAAGCCGCTGGACCGCGCCGCGGCCGGCGGCGGCAGCATCATCGTCAACCTCGACGAACTGCGCCGGCTTGATTTTTCCAGCGCCGGCATCATCTTGAACTGGGTCATGACGCAGACCGCGGCCGGCCGCAGCGTGCGCTTCGAAGGCGTGCACCGCCTGATCGCCGGGCTGTTCGTCATCCTCGGCATCAACTCGGTGGCGCAGATCGAACTGCGCCGTTCCTGAACCCGTAAACCGCGGGCGCGCCGCGCCCGTCGATCCGATGCAGCAATACCACGGCACCACCATCATCAGCGTGCGCCGCGGCCGTCAGGTCGCGCTCGGCGGCGACGGCCAGGTCACGCTCGGCAACATCGTCATCAAGGCCAGCGCGCGCAAGGTGCGCCGGCTGCACCACGACCGCGTGCTGGCCGGCTTCGCCGGCGGCACCGCCGACGCCTTCACGCTGTTCGAGCGCTTCGAGTCCAAGCTCGACGAGCACCGCGGCCAGCTGATGCGCGCCGCCGTCGAGCTGGCCAAGGACTGGCGCACCGACCGCATGCTGCGCCGCCTCGAGGCCATGCTCGCGGTGGCCGACGCCGAACACTCGCTGATCATCACCGGCAACGGCGACGTGCTCGAGCCCGAGCACGGGCTGCTGGCCATCGGCTCCGGCGGCGCCTACGCGCAGGCCGCCGCGCGCGCGCTGCTCGAGAACAGCGAACTGGCCGCGCGCGACATCGTCGAGCGCTCGCTGCACATCGCCGCCGACCTGTGCATCTACACCAACCACGAGCTGCGCATCGAAGCGCTCGACGCCTGAAGGCCCGGCACCATGGACATGACCCCGCGGGAAATCGTCTCCGAACTCGATCGCTACGTCGTCGGCCAGGCCGACGCCAAGCGCGCCGTCGCGGTTGCGCTGCGCAACCGCTGGCGCCGCCAGCAGGTCGACGAGCCGCTGCGCCACGAGATCACGCCGAAGAACATCCTGATGATCGGCCCCACCGGCGTCGGCAAGACCGAGATCGCGCGCCGCCTGGCGCGGCTGGCCAACGCGCCGTTCATCAAGATCGAGGCGACCAAGTTCACCGAAGTCGGCTACGTCGGCCGCGACGTCGAGACCATCGTGCGCGACCTCGTCGACGTCGCCTTCAAGCAGGCGCGCGAGCAGGCCATGCAGCAGCACCGCGCCGCCGCCGAGGACGCCGCCGAGGACCGCGTGCTCGACGTGCTGCTGCCGCGCCCGCTCGACGCCGCCGGCCAGCCGCTGCCCACCGACGACGGCCACACCCGCCAGGTGCTGCGCAAGCGCCTGCGCGAAGGCCAGCTCGACGACCGCGACATCGAAGTCGAGCTGGCGCAACCGCAGGCTTCGGTCGACATCATGGCCCCGCCGGGCATGGAGGCGATGGCCGAGCAGCTGCGCGGCCTGTTCGCCGGCGCCGGCCAGGGCCGGCGCACGCGCCGCCGCGTCAAGGTGCGCGACGCGC